>NZ_QHLI01000018.1 GCF_006864425.1 Campylobacter troglodytis
CCAAGGCTGAGGTGCGTGGATTAACATTAAATCAATATAATCAAGCCCAAGTTTTGCCAAGGACTGCTCTATACTCGCCCTTGCAGCCTCGTAGCTTTTGTGCTGTGCTGCTACTTTGGTGGTTACAAAAAGCTCATCTCGCTTTAAGCCTTTTGCCATAGCATTTCGCACGCCCTCGCCTGTGCCAGCCTCGTTTGCGTAGGCTTGTGCGGAGTCAAAGTGGCGATAACCCACATTTACAGCCGCTTCGATGGCTGCACCTACCTTGTCATTGTCGATTCTCCAAAGCCCAAGCCCTAGTTTTGGCACTTTGACGCCATTTGATAGGGTAAAAAACTCGTTAAGAGTTGAATTTGTCATAGCCTGTCCTTTCTGTGAAGTTGCCAAATTCTCGCTTGAATTTGCCTTGTCGCTTGAATTTGTGGCATTGTTCTTGTTTTCACTGCAAGCAACAAAAATAGGCATTAGGCTTAAAGCACCAAAACCAGCACCGATTTTTGCGAATTTGCTTAAAAATTCGCGTCTTTGAAAATTGCTTGAATTTGTGTTTAAACTCACACAATTTTCGCCTTGAAATTTGCTTTTGCAAATTTCACTTTGAATTTTACTACTCATTTTTTGCTCCTTTCTTGCAAAATTTTGTTAGCATTATAAAGCATTACACCTAGTGTTTGTCAAGGGTTTTTTGAAAAATTTTGAAAAAAATTCAAAAATTTTCAAATTTTTTGCGAAAATTCGCCAAATTTTGACAAAAAAAGTGAATTTAGCCCTTATTTTACGGCTTGCGATGAAAAACACCAAAGCCACGATGAAAATGAGTGTGCCATAAAGCAAAAACATTTCAAAAAGCCCTATGCTTGCCACGAGTGGCTGTGTGAGTAGTGGGGAGAGAAACTGCCCCAAAAATATGCAGCTTGACAAAATCCCCACGACTTTGCCACGCACAGCCTGCGGAGCGAGCTTTAAAATCCACGCAGAATTGTTGATATACACAAGCCCAGAGCCAAAGCCGATGATAGCCATCGCCACAAGCAACGCACCAAAATCGTGGATAAAAACGATGATGAGAAAGCCCGCACCAAAAAGCACCATACCAAAGGCATACAGGCTAAAAAGGCTGAATTTTAGGGACATTTTCTTATAAAACAACGCACAAAGTCCGTATGTAAGCGGTGGAATGCCGATAGCCACGCCCACAAAAGTGCTGTCAAGCCCCAAATAATCGCGTATGTAAAAGGGCAGCTGCGTAGGGCAAAGATAATACACCACAGAGCCAAAAAAGCCCATAAACCACGCACCAAGATAGGGCGTAAAGCTCATTTTCACGGGTGCTTGTGCGACTTTTTTGCGTGTGAATTTTGGCTCAAAAAGATAAAGCGCGTTAGCAATCAAAATCACAAAACCAAAGGCATACACCAAAAAAATGTATCGCCACGAAAGCGTAACGAGTAACCCACCCGCAAGCGTGGCAAGTGCGCCGCCAAAAGCCATAACGAAGTTTTGAAGCCCAAGCGCACCTTGCATTCTGTCCTTGCCGCCTTTGGAAAAATAATCCCCTATCAAAGTCGTAGAAATCGTCATCACAAAAGCTGTGGCAATGCCAAACACCGCACGACACACAAGTATCAAATAAAGATTATCCACAAAAGCCGCCCCGCAACCTGCTAGCGTCCAAATCAAAATGCTAGGATAAAGAAATTTAAGCTTGCCAAATTTATCCACCAAAGCCCCTGCCACAGGCGCAAAGAGCAAGACAAAGAGTGCTGGCATCGTAACGATAAGGCGCGTGAGAATTTCGACATTTGCCGTATCTTTAAAATGCGTTTCTATGGCAGGCAGGGCAGGGCTTACGATGACACCCGCTAAAATCGTCATCATCGACACAGAAAAAAGTGCGAGTTTAAAGCCCACTCTCTCGGTAATATCCACAAGTTTTTTGTCAAATTTGCTATCATTGCTCGCGTATTTGTGTGGCAAAGCCTTGAATTTCGCACTTTTTTGCGTTTTTGTGAATTTATCGCTCATCATTTGCCAAAAACTCCGTCATTTTAGTTTGTAGGATTTAATCCTATCAATCGAAAACACCTTATCCTCGCCGCTAATAGAGCTTGTGTGGCAGTCCTTGCAACGAGCGGGATTGTCGTTTAAATTCACGCTTTTATCGGCGTTGTAAGGCATAAATTCCCACGCTTTGCCACGCTTTTGCATAGCTATGTAGCGATTTAACGCACCCTTTTTGCCGCCCTCGTTGAAGTATTCCTCAACCACGATTTTAGCACCATTTGGCAAGACACCATCTCTTTGAAGTGCGATTATATCGTCCTTTGAGATATACATATCCTCAATGACACCCCCTCGAAACTTGCTGTAATACATAACGCCTTGCTTGTAATCATCGCTTAAATCTTGTGCGAGAAGCGACGCAAAACTTACAGCAAGTGCAAGGCTGATAAATTTAGTCTTTTTAAAGGCAACACTTGTTTTCATTTTTTATCCTTTCTTTTTTCGGCTTGTCTGCTTTCGTTTAAAAAATTCACGCAAAAGCCTGAATTTTCAGTTAAATTTAAGTCAAAGGTGCAGTATTTCGAGCGAGAAATCGCTTTTGGCAAACGAGGCTAGACTAACAGCGAATGCGGTCTGCCGAAGTTTGTTAAAAGCGATTTATCGCCGAAAGACGAGCCTGCCTTGTGAATTTTTTAAACAAACACTTCAAAATCACAAGACAACGACATCAAACGCACCCACAAAAATGCCTCAACTATCTATTCAAACTCTCCCCAGCGGTTCTCTCATTAAACCACTTAATCCTTTGTGGGTCTTGATGGTCTAACAAAGGCTTATTCGTTTCAAGTTTGGCAATTTGTGCCATATCAGCTACTGTAAGCTCAAAGTCAAAAATAGCCAAATTCTCACGCATTCTCTCAATCTTTGAAGTCTTGGCAATGCTTACAATGCCCCTTTGATACACCCACCGCAAAATCACTTGAGCCACAGTTTTTTTGTGAGCTTTGGCGATTTTTGTGAGCGTTTTATCAGTAAGAATGCCATCACGCGTTTGTTTTAAGGGGCTAAATGCCTCCATTTGAATGCCAAGTTCTTTGAGATTTTGCTGTGCCTTAACTTGCTGAAAATGCGGATGGCATTCGATTTGATTGACAGCAGGTGTTATCTCATTGTTCTGCACGAAGTCCATAATGCGAGCGGGGTTGAAATTACTCACGCCGATAGCCCGCACAGCCTTGTCCTTGTAGAGCTTACTCATCGCCCGCCACGCTCCGTAGGTGTCATTTACAGGCTGATGAATGAGATACAAGTCTGCATAAGGGGTTTTAAGCTTTTTTAGGCTCTCAAAATACGCCTTGCCAGCCATTGCCTCGTTTGCGTATGGGCGAAAGAGCTTGCAGGTGATGAAAAGCTCGTCTCGTTTCACGCCTGTTGCTTTAAACGCCGCACCTACGCCTTCTTCGTTTGCATAGCTTTGTGCGGTATCAAAGAGCCTATAACCTGCCTCTAATGCTTGCTCCACAGCCTTTTGCGTTTGTTTCATATCGCCAAGTTTGAGCGTGCCAAAGCCAGCGGCGGGCATTTTCACACCATTGTTTAGCGTAAAGCTAGGCATTGTGGCGGCGATTTTCTCGCCTAAAGCTGAATTTGCCGAAGCTGCCCTTGCCTTGCTTGTGAAAATCGACACTCCGCCAAATAAAGCTACACCTGCTGTTAGCTTGGCTGAATTTTTAAGAAATTCACGCCTTGAGCTTAAATCAGCGGTGTTTGCTTGTGATGGCAAATTTTTGGCGAATTCTTGTGAATTCGCAACGCCGCTTGAATTTGTAGCGGTTTTTGGCAAATTTTCGCCGCCACGACTTGAATGAACGGCAAAGCCGTTTGAATTTGTGGCGAAAGCACCACGAGAATGCACCTTTTGCATTGTCTATCCTTTCAAATAAATTTGCAAATTTATTTTGCTTTTGAAATTTTACAAGATGAGAGTGGCTCTCAGTCAAGGGTTTTTTGAAAAAAATTTCAAATTTTTTGAAAATTTTTTATGAAAGGCTGAATTTATGGCGAATTTTTGGGTGAATTTTTTTGGTGTTTTGTGAAGTTTTTTAAGAAAGTTACAATTTGGCGTGAATTTTTTATGATTTTTATAAAAATCTGTGAATTTTTTTGTCAAAACACCTAAAAAATTCACAAAATTCCATTGCAAAAACGCTTAAATTAAAGCGTTTCCACGAGTGCAGTATTTTGGATGAGAAAATGATTTTTGCGGACACGAACTAGACATAATAGTCTGTTAAGTCCGCAAAAATCATTTTATCGCCGAAAGACAAACGAGAGACACGCTAAAATTATGGCGTTTGATAGCAAGAAACACTCAAAAATTCACACTAAAATTCAAGCAAAATTCACGCTTTTACTAGCGGTAGCGGTCTGCCGAACGCACAAAAAGCATTTTATAGCCAAAAGACGAGCCAGCCGAATTTAAAAAGCCCACAAAGAAAGCTAAAATTCACACAGCGACAACCTAAAATTCAAGCAAAACTTACCCGCCCCCCAAACCCCCCTCCGCAAGGGCGGGGGGCTTTTTTCACTAAAATTCAAAAGCAAAGCCTAAAATTCAAGCAAAACTTAACAAAACATTCACGCTTTTACTCTTTTCTTTGCACTTGCTCCGTCTTTTAGGCTTTTGTAGTTTCGCTCTTTATCGTAGTATTCTTTCAGTGCCTTGCTTTTGCCTACGCTTGTGTGGTTTTTGTCCTTTTGTGTGAGGATTTTGATTTTTTTATCAAGGCATTCAAGTGCCTTGCCGTAGGCTTCTAGAGTGCGAAGTATCTCTGTGCGTTGAAGTTGTAGCATTTCGATACGCTGTGGCAGGCTTGAATCGCCAAGTTTGCAAAGCTCGACAAACTCGAGCACCTTGGCGATGCTCATACCCGTCTCACGCATACACTGCACTAGCCCCACCCACTGCAAATCCCGCTCGCTAAAATAGCGGTAGCCGTTGTCGTCCCTGTCAATATGCGAGAAAAGCCCGCATTTTGCCCAGTAACGAATCGTGTGGCAGCTGACTTTTGTGATTTTTTCGACTTCCTTAATAGTATAAGCCATTGTGTAGTCCTTTGTTTTAGTGAATTTTAGTGTGGATTTATTAACATTTGGAATTAGAAAATGGATTGTAGAAAATAGAAAAGGAAATTTAGGCAAAGTGTGAAATTACAAGAATTTGAACGAAAGCGGACAAGGCGAAGTATTGCGAGACGATTTTAAGGGTTGTGCAGTGAAAATCGAACAAGGCTAGGTAGTGAAACCTGCCGCCGTGAGATTTTCACAAACTCCCTTAAAAGTGTCCGCAAGACAAGCCGCTAGCCACTACTTCACCAAATTTTTCAAAGACTCTCTCGCTTGCTCCTCAGTTACCGCCCCCACAATCTCGTGCGGCACATAAGGTGCTTCCAAAAAGGCGATTTCTTTTGCACTCAGCTTTATTTTCATAGCATCCACTGCCTCGTCAATGTATTTTGTCTTGTTCGCACCGATGATGGGCGAGCCTACACCCTTTGCAAGTAGCCACGCAAGCGAAATCCCACTCATCGACACGCCCTTTTTCTTGGCAAGTTCATTCACGCGAGCAGCGATGAGCTTGTCTTGTTCTTGCATTTTATCATACTTACCCACAGCCGTTTTGTCCGTCTTGCTACGCAAAGTGTCGCTTTTCCACTCGGTGCGTGCTAAACGCCCAGAAGCTAGCGGCGAATAAGGCATAAGCGTTACATTTTGCTCTTTGCAAATAGGGATTAGCTCGCGTTCGTCCTCGCGGTAAAGCAGATTGTAGTGATTTTGCATAATGCTAAATGGCGTTAGCTTGTTATCCCTTGCCACTTGCTGCATATTCATAAATTGATAGCCAAACATAGCACTAGCCCCAAGCGCACGCACCTTGCCAGCCTTTACCACTTCGTGTAAGGCTTGCATAGTCTCTAAAATCGGCGTGGTGTAATCAAACCTGTGGATAATGTAAATATCCAAGTAGTCAGTGCCTAGCCGTTTCAAAGTGCCATCAATCTCCCTTAAAATCGCAGCCCGAGACAGCACACCCTTGTTGAAATACACCTTTGACGAGATGACGACATTTTCTCGCTTTGCGTGCTTTTTCAAAGCCTTGCCAAGATATTCCTCGCTAGTGCCAGCAGAATAGACATTTGCCGTGTCAAAGAAGTTTAGCCCCTTATCCAAGGCGTGCTTGATGATGGCTTCGCTGTCCTTTTCATTAAGTGTCCAGTCGTGCAAAGTGCCTGCCTTGCCAAAGCTCATCGCACCTATGCAGATTTGAGAAATCTCAATGTCCGTGTTGCCTACCTTGACGAAATTAACGCCGTTTTGGGTGCGTGTAATCTTTGCACCACCGCTGTTTGCATTACTCATAGTGTTTCCTTTGTTTGAATTTGCGGTATTTAAACCGCCTTTGTTTGATGAATTCGCTGAATTCACGCCTGAATTTGCCGAGTTTGCACTAGCACAAGCCGTCATCAAAGGCAAAGCACTAAGCATCGCAAAGCCCGCAAACTTGGCTGAATTTGTAAGAAATTCACGCCTTTTGCCTTGAAATTCACTTGAATTTGTGTTTAAATTCAAGTCGTTTTCGCCTAATTTTAGGGACTTGTTGCCCTTAATTTTACTACTCATTTTTTATCCTTTCTTTTTTGCCAAATGCTTGAAATGCTAAATTTCTCGCATTTTCGGCAAAAATCTTAAAAATTTGTAACAACATTATAAAGCATTACACCTAGTGTTTGTCAAGGGCTTTTTGAAAAAAATTTTAAATTTTTCAAATTCTTTTGCAAAAAATTTAAAAAATTCATAAAAACCCAAAAAATCCGTGAATTTTTTTGAATTTTTGCGAAAACAAAACGCAAAAATTCAAAAAAAGCCGTGAATTTCTACGAATTTTTAGCTCAAAAATAAGCCAAAATTCACGCAAATGCGTAAGGTTGGATTGCCACGCAGTTTTTTGTAAAAAACTGCTCGCAATGACGGCTTGGGTTGAATATTTAGCCCAAAATCAAGCCAAAATTCACGCCTTTTATCAAAGCACAAAAATCCACAAAGCCACGCAAATTAGCTTAAAATTCAAGCCTTTTTATGATTTTTGTGGGATTGCCACCCACGATAACATTGCTTGGCACACTTTTTGTAACGACAGCCCCAGCGGCGATTATGGAGTTTTCACCCACTTCCACGCCCGGACAAATAATAGCCCCAACGCCCACCCACACACGATTGCCGATTTTCACGCCCTTGCAAAGTGTGGTAGAGCGGTTTTGTGGGTTAAAATCGTGGTTTATCGTAACGATATTTACCTTTGGGGCGATGAAAGCACTCTCGCCTATTTCAAGCCCACCTCTATCCATAAAAGTGCAGCAAGTATTGATAAATACGCCTTTTGCAAGGTGCGTGCCTCGTCCAAAGTCCGTGCAAAAGGGCGGCATTACCCACACGCTACTATCTAATTCATAGCCAAAAAGTTCGCTCAAAATCTCACGCACAGCCTCAGGCGAATGGTAGGCATTGTTGAGATAAGCGGTAATTTTTTGGGCGTTTGTGATGGCTTTTAGCATTTGCTCCCAGCCCTCGCTTTGATAATTCACGCCCTTTCCTGCCAAATCTTTTTTGAAAATCTCAGCACTAAAATCCACTCTTTCAAGCCCTAAACTTTCGCTTAAAGTCCTCATTGCCTTACCTTTTAAGAATCCCACGCGAAAGATGATTTATTTGTATCCATTGCATTTAGGGTTTTTCTATCGCTCTCATCAAGTGCGAAGTCAAATACAGCGATATTTTCATGCATTCTTTGCTCTTTGGAAGTCTTAGGAATCACCACTATGTCTTGCTCGATGAGAAAACGAAAAGCCACTTGTGCCACGGTTTTGCCGTGTTTTTGGGCGATTTTCATCAGCGTTTCGTTTTTGAAAAAGTTATTACGCCCTGCTACAAAAGGACTCCACGACTCTAAAATCGTCCCATACTTTTGCATAGCCGCTCGTAAGGGCTTTTGCTGATAAAAAATGTGCGTTTGGCATTGATTTATCGCAGGGGCTATCTCGCAAGACTTCACAAAGTCCGCAAATTCAGTGGCTTTAAAATTTGAAATCCCCAAAGCTCTTATGCGTCCGTCTTTATAAAGCTTCTCCATAGCCTTATACATCTGCTTTGAGCCGCTGTAATTATCGTATATAAGCAATAAATCCACAAATTCAAGCCGAAGTTTTCTCATCGACTCGTCAAAGCGGCGAAAGGTTTCATCATAGCTCATATCGCTTGACAGCTTGGTAGTGATGAAAAACTCGTCTCTTTTCACGCCAGAACTCGCCACAGCTGCGCCCACTTCGGTTTCGTTGCCATACATTTGTGCCGTGTCAATAAGGCGGTAGCCTATCTTAATCGCTTGCAAAATCGCGTTTTGCCCGTCTTTGCCACGCAAATCATAAGTGCCAAGTCCCAAAATAGGCATTGTAACGCCGTTGTTAAGCGTAACAAATTCCATTTTTATCCCCTTTAAAGTTGAATTTGCGGAATTTTCTGAATTCACGCTCTTTGTCGCTGCCATCAAAGGCAAGGCATTAGCAAGCATTGTCAAGCCTACTATTTTGGCTGAATTTTTTACAAATTCACGCCTTTTGCCTTGAAATTCACTTGAATTTGTGTTTAAATTCGTGTGAATTTCGCCTTGAAAATCTGCTTGAATTTTATTTGAATTCAAGGCAGTTTCGCCTAAATTTAGGGACTTGTTGCCCTTGTTTTTGTCTTTCATTTTTTATCCTTTCTTTTTTGCCAAATGCTTGAAATGCTAAATTTCTCGCATTTTCGGCAAAAATCTTAAAAATTTGTAACGACATTATAAAGCATTACACCTAGTGTTTGTCAAGGGCTTTTTGAAAAAAATTCAAAAAATTTGCAAATTTTTTTGTAAAAAATTTAAAAAAATCACAAAAACCCAAAAAATCCGTGAATTTTTTAAATTTTTGCGAAAACAAAATGCAAAAATTTAAAAAGCCGTGAATTTCTACGAATTTTTAGCCCAAAAATAAGCCAAAATTCACGCAAATGCGTAAAGTTATGGATTGCCACGCAGTTTTTTTGTAAAAAAAACTGCTCGCAATGACAGCGTGGCGTGAATTTTTAGCCCAAAATTCAAGTCAAAATTCACGCCTTTAACATTTTCGCAAAACTCAATTCCACCACGGTTTAAGCTCAAATTTTTCCCACAGCGGTGTTATTTGCCCAATTTGTGGCATTAAAAGCTCAAAGTCCCAACTGTCCTGTGTATAAAGTGTGTGAAGTTGCCTTAAAGGCTCATTCCAAGCGTGTGGAGCGAGTTTGAATTTGGCATTATGCACGCTCATTATGGCTTTTGCGTGAAGCTCTCTTGCTATTTGTAGGCTTTGGTGCGGAAAAGCGTGGATGAAAGCCCACTGCTCGTTGAATTGCCCATTTTCCAAAAAGGCTATGTCTATACTCTCAAAACGCTCGCCAAAGTCCCTAAAATGCTCTCCATAACCGCTATCGCCCCCAAAAAACAGCCTTTTGCCCTTGTGTTCGAGCAGAAAACTCGCCCAAAGGCTCTTGTTTTGGTCAAACAGCCCCCTGCCTGAAAAATGCCTTGTCGTTAAACAATAAAACACAAAGTCATCAAATTTAGCCACTTCGTCCCAATCAAGCTCGGTAATATCGCTCTCATCAACGCCCCACGCTTTAAGGTATTTGCCAACGCCTAAAGGCACGATAGCTTTATCCACTTTATGTGCGAGTGCTTTTATCGTTTTTTTGCTCAAATGGTCGTAGTGATTGTGTGTGATAATGAGAAAATCGATATTTGGAAGCTCATAGGGGGTATAAATATCCGCACCATTAAAGGCTTTGATAATAAAAGGCACGGGGGCTGCATTATCTTGCAAAATCGGATCGATTAAAATGTGCTTACCGCCTAGCTTTATAAGGTATGATGAATGTCCAAACCACACAAAACTAGCTTCTTGCATTTGCGTTAAATCACTTTTGATACTAGAAATTCGTACTTTTGGCGTATTTAGCAATGACAAAATGGCTTGAAATTTGCTTTGGGGCGAATTTTTGTGTGGAATTTGTGAATTTTGAGTTGAATTTAAATTCACGCTTTTTTCATTTAACTTTTGTGAATTTTCGTTTGAAAATTTTGTTGAATTTTGTGAATTTTCGCCCAAATTTTGCGATTTCAAACCCAAATTTTTCGCCATTTCTTCTTGCAAATGCACCAAATCATCGCCGCTTATCATCATAGACGTATTTTGTTTATTGACAAAACCGCCCTTAATAAAGCCAAACATAGCCCCCACCGCCTTATCCTTAACGAAATTTGGCGATTTTTCAATGCGTTCTTGCGATAAATCTTTCATAAAATTCTCCCTTTCTAGCCAAAAACCAAAGCCAAATGCTAACACAAAAAGCAAAATGGCAAGTTTTATCACCTTTCTTTAACACAATTTTGATCTTCATCAAAGCCCTTTCACAAAGGCTTGAATTTTTCTTTTATCAAGTGTATCAAATGCCTTGTTTAAGGCTATTTGCCTTTGATTTAAAGAAAGCAAATTTGGCACTATTTTTTCGTAATTTTTAAAGCTATAATCCAAAACCCCAGCAATTTGCTTAATCTTGGCGTATTTTTGCACGCTTTTTACGCTTTCTCCAAGCGAAAAACCAGCATTTGTGATGATTAAAAAAAGCCTTTTATCTTGCAAATTTACGCTGTTTAAAAGGCTTTTCATAGGCGCGCAAATATCCATACCCCAAAGCGGAGCGGCTATGATGACATTTTCAAAGCCCTTTAAATCAGGCTTTGCAAGTATTTGCGGCAAAATGTTTCCTACTCTTTGTTCATTTGCAAGGGCAACCGTGGCTTGATAGTCCTTTGGATAGGGCTTTGCCGTTTGCACCTGCCACAAAGCCCCACCCACAAGGCTTTGAGCGTAGCTTACCAAAATGTGAGTATTGAGCGTTCTTGTGTAATACACAAAGATATTTTTGCTTGAATTTGGGTTTGAAATTGTGCTTGCTAAAAGTGGCGAAAGCCCCATCATTACGCTAAATCCTGCAAATGCAAATTTGCTTGAATTTTTAAGAAATTCACGCCGATTTAAATCTTTCATTTTTTGTCCTTTCTTTGAATTTTGTGAATTTTTTAGTAAATTTGCTTAAAAATTCACGGATTTATTCAAAATCACGGCGAAAATTCACGCCAAAGCGTGAATTTAACGGACGAAGTCCGTTTTTGAACGCCATTTGACAAGGCGAAGTATTGCGAGACGATTTTAAGGGTTGTGCAGTGAAAATCGAACAAGGCTAGGTAATGAAACCTGCCGCCGTGAGATTTTCACAAACTCCCTTAAAAGCGTCCGCAAGAATTCGCCGTTGCCACGCAAACAAAAAAAACTAACGCTTATCAAACGCACTATTCCCCGCATCCGCAAAATCCGCCACCTTACCCGCATAGCTTTCAGTAGCTGTCATATCACTTTGCACGAAAGCGATTTTATTTCTCGCACTCTTAAACGCCGCATCGCCCATAAACAAGCTAAATGGGGGCTTTTTCATATGCGAAGTCTCATAAATAATGCGTGCAAACTCAGTAGGGTTGCCTGCTTGCTTGCCGTTGTAGGCATTTGTGCGTTCAATGAAGGCTTGTCGCTTTTCATTATAATCACTCAGTGTAAGCTCACCCAAATTCATACTCGCACCCAAAAATTCAGTGCGAAACGCCGCAGGCATCACATTTACAACCGCTATGCCAAAATCCTCTAAATCCTGCATCAGCCCTTCACTGAGTGCAGATAGGGCGAATTTACTCATACTATAAGTCGTGGAAACCCCAGGCACTCGAAAGCCAGCGATGGAGCTGAGATTGTAAATGCGAGCCTTGATATTTTGGGCGTTGCCGCCCTCACTTAAAGCCTGCGGACGCATTATTTTAAGGGCGTTTTGTGCGACAATGAAAGGTGCGAAAACATTTACCTCAAACTGTTGTCTTAACTGCTTTTCGCTCACTTCCTCGACAAAGCCTAAAAGCCCGTAGCCTGCGTTATTTACGACATTATCAAGGTGTCCAAATTTCTTTTGAATTTGTGCTAGATTTTGTGCGACTTGCCTATCTATGTTTTTGTCAAATGTCAGCACGAGTGGCAAGAAATTATCATCTGTCGCCAAGCCCTTAAATTTAGCCTCCACGCCCTTTTTGCGTGAAGTAACAGCGATTTTATCGCCCTTTTCAAGCAGGTATTTTGCCAAAGCAAAGCCCAGCCCACCGCTTGCACCTGTGATAAACCACACTTGTGGATTATTTTGTGTGTTTTGCATTGCGTTTCCTTTCGTTGAAGTTGCGGTGTTTGCACCGCTTTTATTTGATGAATTCACATTTGAATTCACGCCTTGATTTGTCGCCAAAAGTGGCGAAAGCCCCGTAGCAGCAACTGCTACACCTAATTTTGCAGAAGTTTTGATAAACTCTCTGCGAGATTGTGTTTTCATTTGCAGTCCTTTCTTTTTTTTCGGCTTGTCTTGCGGACACTTTTTTTGTTTCGCTACGCTCACAATCCGTTGGGTGTGGAGACACTTCGCAAACTTAGTGCGGATGAACTATCTGTTCTATCCACACTCATTTGCTCGTGCAACCCCTTCTGCTTGCAGTTGCAAAACGCGTAGCACGAAGCAAAAAAAAAAAAATCGTCTCGCAATACTTCACCTTTGTTTTCTCAAATTTTAGCTTTAAAAATTTGGTAACTACATTATAAAGCATTACACCTAGTGTTTGTCAAGGACGAATCTAAAAAATGTAAATTTTTTTAGATTTTTTAATTTTTTATGAAAACCATGAATTTTTTGAAGTTTTGTGTAAATAAGATGCGAGAAATTTGCAAAAGCCTTAAAATTTTGTGAATTTTTTACAATAAATTCACAAAATTGTTTGAATTTTGCCTACAAAATTAAAAACTTTGCCAACTTACTTGCGAATTTTTGGCTAAATTCAAGCAAAAAATCAAGCTATTTAAACACACTTAAAATCGCAATTTAAGCCTAATTATCATCGCATTTATATTTTGGCAAATTTTTGTAATAATGTTTGCTATTTTTGTCAAACAAATCTACATTCATTTCCTCCATATCCTCGTATATGGCAATTTTGCGTTTGATTTTTTTAAGCGAGGATTTAAGTTTGGCTAAATGTTCCTCGATTTTGATTTGCTGACGTTGCAGTAGGTGTTTGCGTTGTGTGGCGGTGTCCTTGCCCTGCGAAAAGAGGTAGAGATAGCGGCGAATGTCCTCTATACTCATATCAATGCCACGCAAGCACTCTATCCACTGAGCCCACTCGACATCGCTTTGTGCGAAGTAGCGTGTGCCGTGCTCGTTAAGCTGGGTAAATGGGAAAAGCCCCTTGCTCGCCCAAAAGCGAAGTGTGCGAGAGGCTATGCCCGTTTGACGTTCGACATCTATGATGGTGTAAGACATTTTTACTCCTTTATTTTTTTAAGTCTTGAATTTAGGCTATTTTTTAAACTTTTTTGTTTGAAAGTTTGAATTTTTCGTTGTAAATTCAAGTTTTTGCTTTAAAAATTTAATTTTACACTATAAATTCAAACTTTTTTTTGAATGCTTGAATTTTACCAACAAAAGCTAAAATTTAAATGCTGAATTTAGAAATGTAATTATAAAACATTACATCTAGTGTTTGTCAAATGCTTTTTAAAAAAATCAAAAAATTTGCAATTTTTTCAAAATTTTGTGAATTTTGAAAAAAATTACCCAAAACACTGCTTAAACAATAAATGAAAAGTGCAATGCCAATAAGCGTAAAGTCAAGTTTTGTAACACTCAGTAAAAATTCGCTCATATAGCTATAAAAACCAAACATAGCACCGATTGAGAAAATCACAGCAGCAAAGCTTATCCACACTATAGGTTTTACAAGTATATAAAGCTGTCTTTTTTGACTTTTTGCCTTTGTGCCTACCTTGCTTTTTACAAAAAAGAGCGTGGCTACAAAGGCTATGGCGTTGATAAGTGCAAAGAAAATAAAGCTTGTTTGAAGTGAGGTTTTACTTGCAATATAACTTGTAAAAGGTATGCCAAGTGTCATACCTGCCGAAACAGCCATAAAAATTTTGCTTGTTGTTTTTGCTGCTTCGCTTTCGGGCACGGATTTTGCTGCAACACTAAAAGATAAAGCACAATACACAGGATGAAAAAACGCTGGAATTGCACGCAAAAACAAAAGCAGTAAAAAATTCGTGGTAAATGCAGCTACAAGAGAGCTTATGCTAAACACAGCAAGACAGATAAGCATTACTTTTTGCGCATTAAATTTTGTAGCCAGCAAGGGCGTAATCGGTGCAGTAAAAGCCACAATAAGAGCAAAAAGACTTACCATCCAGCCTGCATCAGCTACGCTGACATTAAATTCTTCGGCTATAATGGGGATAATACCCATAGCTCCAAGCTCAGTAGTTAAAATCGCAAATACCCCAAACATAAGGCTTGGCATAAATAAAATAGGCGATTGATACTTTTAGCTAAAATGACCTAGGATTTTTCCTAATCAATTTTAACAAAATTTTATACAAATTTTCATTCTTAACTTTTACATTAGATCGAAATTCACTCTCTTTCAAATGCGTAAAAAGAAAAATTCTCTTGCCGTGAAACTGACTTAATCTAGCCTTTGTAAGGTCCCCAAAAATTCACAATTTCGTTGATATGGTTTCGCCCGTTTGCAAACTCGTTTTTGCTATGTTTTACTCTGTAATGAGCCTTTGCTCCTTCTTGCAAAGTTGCAAGACAAAACGAAGCAAAAAATCCACCAAGGCACCGTAGGCTTTAAGCTTATCGCTGTAAATTTCACTTTCTTCAAGCTATGAAAAGTCCTTTATTATAGGCAGTAGCTCTTTGGCGGAGCAAGTGTTTGAGCGTATAAACGCAACCATTTCGCTTTAACATACCGAACACAGTCGTTTTCTTGCCAGCCCCACGCCCACGCTTACCACGAACACGCCTTGCCCATTCTGCTTACAGTTGCGAGTGTAACGAAGTAAAAAATAATTCTCATCAACTTCAATCTTGCCACTCATTTTCTAGAGAAACTTCGTTTTGCTGATTTTTCGCACTCTTTAAGGGTTAAAAGCTTGCTACACAATTGCATTAACACAAGGGCGATAAACCTTGCACAAAACGGCGATTTTGCTTACGCAAATGTCAGCACAAAAGCACTCTAAAATTGATTAAATTTTCGCTTTTAAATGTAGGACAAAAATATATACTAAGATCGATTTTACCAAGCTTTGGGCTGTAATTATATTAGCTAAAAGTATCAATCGCCTTAAAATATGTGTTTTTGTAATTATCGTTTTTCCTTGGAAAATAAATTCTTTGTGTAATTATACGACCTGATAGCTACTCTTTGTCAAGGGTAAATTTTAAAAAAATTGCAATTTTTTTGTATTTTGTAAAATTTATGCAAAGTGAATGTAAAAAAATGTTATTTTATCTTTTGCTTTTATAATATGTCATAATGCAAGCTTTAAATAAAATTTAAATGTTAAGGACAAAAAACCTACACAAAAGTTTAATGAATTCTTAGCAAAAAAGGAGTTTTTAAAGATCTTTAAAAAGCATTGATTTATCGCATAGGCTTGTTGAGCAAAGCGAAGAGGCTTTAAAATTTAAAGAGCTTTTTGGATACAAGCTAAGATAAGTAAGGATTAAGATTTATAAAATAACTTTTTAAAAAAAGCCCTTATCAAATAATCATAAATCCTTGCAAAAAATTTTAGCTTAAATTTAAATTATCCTAACTAATTTTAAAAAAGCCAAGATAAACTTAGCCTATCTTTAAGGCAAGAAGTGAGGTTTAAATTCAAGCTTTTAAGCTTAAAATTTTATAAAAAATTCCTTACAAAAAACGGTTTAAGTGCTAAAACTAAAATATATTTTTTATCAAAAAAATTATATTTGTCCTTAAAATATGCTAAAATTCTACTTTTAATAAATTTTAAATATTTTAAGAATTTAGCCTGAATTCTTAAAAGTAAAAGGAGTTTTCAATGTTTCTTAGATTCATCAAGCAGTATTATTTTGCTTTGATTGTCTTGCTAGTCATTTATGCACTTGCTGTGAATAAAGAAATAGGCGAGCTTTGTGCTGGTGTGGCTATCTTGCTCTTTGGTATGATCTTCTTAGGAGATGGCTTTAAGGGCTTTTCAGGGGGCTTTTTAGAAAGGGTGCTTGCAAACTGGACCAAGACCTCGCTTCGTAGCGTTACCTTTGGAACTGTGGCTACTATGATAATGCAAAGTTCTAGCATAGTAACAGTTCTTGCTGTAACCTTTGCAGGAGTTTCTTTGATAACCGTGCTTCAAGGCATAGGGGTTATGTTTGGGGCAAATTTGGGAAATTCCTTTGGTTCTTGGCTTATAGTTGGGGCTAGTTCCATTAGCATTTCAGCCCTTGCCTTACCATTCATCGTGGGGGGGCTACTTTTGAATTTTCGTCCTAGCAAGGCTCAAAAATGCTTGGGCAAGATTTTGGCAGGCTTTGGCTTCTTCTTTTTGGGTGTTTTTTACATTAAGCTTGGCTTTGAGGGCTTTAAGGAGATAATGGATCTTTCTCAGTATAGGCTTGAGGGCTACAAGGAGGTCTTTGGCTTTTTGTTTATAGGTGCTTTAATGACAGGGATCATTCAAAGTTCTCACGGCTCCTTAGCCATCATCATAGCCGCCTATGTTGAAAATCAAGTAAGCTACTCAGGTGCTCTTGCTGCCGTGCTTGGCACAAGTGTGGGCGGAGTTGTTACCGCACTTGTAGCCTCTCTTGGATCTACTACTGAGGGTAGGCGCTTAGCAGTTGCAAATTGTATGTTTAATTTTATCACTGTCTTCATAGTGGCTGTGTTTTTCCCACTTTTTCAAATTTTAAATGATCTCATTGGCACAGCACTTGGCTTTTCTGAGGGCTCACCCTTTCGCTTAGCCATCTTTCATACCCTCTTTAATCTCTTTGGCATAGTGCTTTTAATAGCCTTTATACCAGCTATGGCAAGCTTTTTAAACAAGGTCATTAAAGGCTCTGCAAAGTCAAAAAGCACAGTTTCTTTCATCAACGATGGGCTCTTATCTTATCCAGATACAGCCATTCAAGCCTTGACAAATGAAGTGAAGCATCTTTATGATAATGCCTTTAACATTATAGCTCACGCCATAGGCTTTCATAGGGTTGATCTAAGATCTGATCAAAGGCTTGAAGAGGCTCTTAAAAGGGATGATTGGCTAAAACAAGAAATTGATGTCAATGGGCTTTATAAAACAGAGATCAAATCTTTGTTTAATAGCATAGTTGATTTTTCAACCAAGCTTCAAGGAAATGTGGACGAGCCAAAGCTCATAAGAAGGATAGTTGGGCTTCAAATTGCCTCTCGCAAGATAGCAGAGGCTACTAAGAGTGTAGGGATCTTGCAAGTAAACATCAAAAAATTCACCCAGGATACAAATCTAACGCTTAAAAAGGAATATGATGATCTAAGATTAGACCTAGGAAAGCTCTTACAGCTAATAGAAGGCATGAAGATCTCTCCAAAAAAGAAGATCAAGGATATGAAGCATATACTTAAAAAGCAAAAGCAGCTTTTTAAAAGAGAGGATAAAAATGCCTTTGTTGCCATCGAGGGGCTAATTCGCAAAAAGTCCATCAGCTCAGCAGCTGGAACCTCTTTGTTAAATGACATATCCTTTACAAACACGGTTGCAAAAGAGCTTATCACTGCTATAAATCATATTTACGGTTTATCTAAAAATGAGGCCATTGGTGATTATGAGATAAAGCAAAAAAGGGCTTTAAGAAAGGCTAGTAAGAAAAAAGGCGAGGAGAGCGTAGAGGGCTAAAATTTAAGCTTCTTCTAGCTTTAAAACCTTATTAAAGCTTTTAGCTGTCAAATTTTAAGTTTCATTGTGGCTTTAAACTTCTTAAAGCTTGAGGATAGCAAAAAAGGCTAAATTTAAGCCCTAGCTTTAAGCTGTTAAATTTCAAGCCTCATTTTAGCCTTAAACTCTTAGAGTTTTTAGCTAGTGAATTTTAAGAGCTGTGAATTTACGAGCTTGAAATATCTTTTTTAAGATCCAAGAAGAGATCTTGCAAGTGATCTCTTTTGGATCCCTTGCTTTTTTAAATCTTTTTTAAAATCTTGATTAAAATTTGCAAAAAAAAAAAAAAAGAATCTATGCTATAATTTAGCCTTCAAACAAGATTAATATAATCTTAAAGCCAAATTTAATTTTAAAAGGATGACAATGCTAGAAAAATTACACTTAGAACTTGACAAGGCACAAGGTTTATGGAATTTTGATGAGATGCTAAGTATATACGAAAAAGCCTTCAAACAGGGGGGGGGGGGGGGTAAGCCCCGATAAATCAAATTTAAGCCTAGATGAGCAAGGTTTAAGCTCAAAGGAGCTTAGTTTAAGCTCTGTCAATAAAACCTTAAACACTAATCCCTCTTTAAGCCAAGAAATTTCAGACAAAACTATAAATTCAAACTCCCCCACAACCTCTTTAAATACAGAAGCTTCAAGCAAAGAGCCTATCAATTCAAACCCAAGCTCACTTAAATTTAGCGACAAAAATTCAGATCAAGCCTTCCTCAAAGACTTTGCAATCTTTTTATACGACAGTGCAAATTTTAACAGGCTTTTTGAGCTTTTGCAAGCTTTCAAAGAAGAGCCTAGCTTTTTTAAAGAGTGCAATTTTGATCTTTCTTTCAAGGAATTTAAAGAGACCTTAAAGGATCTTTTGCAAGGAAAATTAAATACAAACGATCTTTTAAACGCCAAAGAAGCACTAATTCGCAAGGATATAATCGCCCTTTTTGTGCTTAAAGAAGAGATTAAAAAAGAAGCTCTCACAAAGGAGCAAGCCATAGGCTTTTTAAAAGGAGTTCTCTTTCACAGCCCATCTAAGATCACAAAGGCCGTGTTTATAAAAGCTTGCGTGGATTATTTTGAGCTAAGGGATCTAGCCTTTTTTAACATACATTCTATAAATCTTATCATCATCTTGCAAAATGACTTCTTTGGTGTCTTTGGAGCCTCTTTATACTATGATAAATGGAGCTTTTCTTTTAAGAAAAACTTCTTTGGCAAGGAAGAGTTAAAAACTCCTTGCAAGGTTGCCCTTTGCGTGTGTGGGGCATTGAGAGGCAGAAACTGGCCTACACTTTTAAATAAGATCATAGCAGATCTAGGCTTTGAGGTGGATGTGTTTTTGTTTGCCTGGGATGAGGAGTTCACCTGGGCAGGACTTGGAGGAGGGTCATCTTTAATTTATAGACGTGCTTATGATAATCCAACCTTAAAAAGCAAGGCTGTAAAAGAAGTAGCTACAAATGCCGAACTTGCAAAGCATTTTCCCAAAACCTATGCAAAATTAAACAAGGAAAAAAGCGTTCCCTTGTCCTTAGACAAAATCAAGCTAATTACAAATTTAAAGGCTTTCAGACTTGAAAAGGGAGAGGATTTTATGAAAAAATATGCCATAACTAATCCAAATCCCAATGTGGTGAAGTATTATTACGCCAAAAATCAGGTATTGAAGCTTTTGCAAAATTATGAGGCACAAAACAAGCTTAAATATGATTATATCATCCAAACTAGGCCTGATTGGCCCTTTAAATTAAACAAAAACTTAAAAGATTTTGAAAAGCTAGCCCCTCAGGACATACTTGTAGAAACAGGAGTAGGAGGGCTTACAGATGCTCTTGTCGTAGGACCTGCTAGTTCTATGAGCATTATGCTATCCATTTGGGATCTAGGAAATTTCAATAAGGCTAATGTAGCAATGTTTAGATCCTTGCCAAATGCTATGGGAACGCACGGACTAAGCTTTGCCTTTTGTTCTTTGGCTGGACTTAGGGTAATTTCATCAAATCCTGTTCCAAACTGGAGAGGCTTTTCAAATGATGATTGGATCTTGCCAAATTTTGACAGCGAGCTTGAAGAAGACATCAAGGCTTCAAAGCTAGACAAGGACACCTTGGATAAATGCCGTGAGTTTTTTGAGGCTTTTAAGGATCTATTTAAACACAAAGAAGGAGAGCCTTCAAACATAGTAGAATGCCTGAATTTAAACAAGCAAGATGCCTTAAATGCCAGTAAAGGCGAGCTTGCTACAGCCTTGCAAACAGTTGAAAGACAGTACAAGGCCTTGCTAACGCAGTATAAGCAAACTCAAGATGAGGCAGCTTACAAAAACTATCTAAGCTTTAAGCTAGGCCAAGCCCTAATCAATGCTTATAAGAATTTGTGGCGTGGGGATCTGCTTAAATTCTTCTTTTATGAGGCCTTTAAGATTAGAAAAGAACACAAAGATGCCATAAAGAGAAAAAAGAACTTAAAATAGGCTGTGAATTTGGCGTGGCTTGAAAGATTAGGCTCAATTAAGTTTAATAGAATTTTATCTTATCAATTTTAGTAAATTTCAATAAAGCTTTTGTCCTATTTTTATCTAAGTAGACTTTTAGCCTTGCTTGAAAGTTTTTATGAGAATTTAAACAAAAACTTGCATTCTTTGAGCCTTATTGAAAAATTTAAAGCTTAAAAGAGAGGTAAAAAATTCAAGTATTTTTGAAAATTGTATTAGAGGCTTGAATTTAAAGACTCTTACTTGGATAAAAAATGATAAAAATTCACGCAGTTTAAAAAAATTCATGCAATTTTAAAAAAATTCACACTTTTTTGTAAAAAATTCACGAGGGCAAAAACCTCGCAAATAAAGCCTTTATAAAACAACAAAGGTAGAAAATGACTCCAAAAGAGTATGAAAAAATTCATCAAAAATGCCTTGTCATAGACCTAGATGGCACTTTGAGCATAGATGAAAATAAGCCTTACAAGGATAGGGCTATAAATGCCGCCTTAGTTGCTACCTTGAAAGGCTATAAAGATAGGGGATTTAGGATAATAATTCACACAAGTAGGTCTATGAGAAGCTATGCTGGGGATGTGAAAAAGATTATAAAACACAGCTTGGATGAGATCTTAACTTGGCTTGATAAGCACAAGATCCCTTATGATGAGGTGGTGGTGGGCAAGCCTTGGTGCGGGGCAAATGGCTTTTATGTGGATGATAGGGCTTTGCGTCCCAGCGAATTTGTGAGTTTAAGCTATGATGAGATAAGTTTGCTTTTAGCAAGGGAAAAAGAAGTTACGGAGGCTAAATTCAATGAAAAAATTAGTTTAAACAAGCTAAATTCGCAAAAAAATTCAAGCACAAACTCATACAAAAATTCAAGCAAAAAGTCTTTAAATTCAAAGCCTAAAAATTCAAACAAAAAGCCTTTGAATTCAAAGCCTAAAAAGCCTTCAAAGCCAAAAAATGCTTCGCATTCAAAGCCTAAAAACTCAAGCAAAAATGCCTTGAATTTAAAAACTCAAAACTCTTTAAAAGAGCTTTCAAAATTAAAGTTTAACAACTTGTCTCAAACATCACACTCAAAAACTAAGAATCAAGCTAAAAGCACTAAAAATTCACAAAATCTGCCTCAAAATAATTTCCAGTTAAAATCTCAAAACTCAGCCAAAGAAACCTTAATTTTAAGCCCTCAAAAACTAGACACAAAAAAGATTAAAAATTTACAAAACCCACATAAAGATAGTTTAAATTCAAAGTCTAAAAATTCACACAGTGCAAATTCAAAGCCTTCAAATTCAACAGTCTTAAACTTAAAAAATTCAGCCAAAAAGTCTTTAAATTTAAAGTCTTCAAATTTAAAATCTAAAAATTCAAATAAAAATTCTTTAAATTCAAAGTCTGAAAACTCAAACAAAAATGATTTAAATTCAAAGCCAAAAAATGCCTTAAATTCAAAGCCCTCAAAATCAAAAGGTGTTACAAAGTGATATTAATCACCTCCGCAGCCTTTTGTCCTAGTGAGTTTGGGGTAGAATTTGGCAAGATCCCACCTAGCTTTTTGCCACTTGGTGGCAAAAGGCTTTATGAGTTTCAAGCAAAGCTTTTTAAAAAATTTAGCAAACAAAGGCTTGTTTTATCTTTGCCTCAAGGCTTTAAAATCAGCAAGATAGAAGTAAAAAGGCTTGAAAATGCTGGCTTTGAGCTTATCTTTGTCCCACAAAGGCTAAATCTAGCCCAAAGCATAAATTACTGCCTAAATATGCTCTTGCCCCTAAAAGAAGGGCTGATTATCTTGCACGGAGATAGCTATTTTTTAAACCTTGTTGAAGCCTCCAACGCTCTTGGCATCTCAAAGGCTTTAAATAGCTATGATTGGGTCAGTTTAAATGACACAAATATAATGCCTTTTAATGTGAAAGATAGTCAAAATTTCACGTTACAAAGCGAAGATGAGCTTTTTAAAAACGACACAGCTAAAAATGTCGTTTCAAAATTCACTTCCCAAAGTGAAAATGTCATTTCAGAGCTTGCACCACAAAGTGAAAATCTCGGCATTAAAAATGCCACCTCAAAAGCCACTGTGAAAAAAGCCATACCCAAAAATGATACACAAGAAAGGATTGTTGTTTCAAAAGCTAAGACACAAAGTGAAAATGAGTTTTTCGAAAATATTTCAAATAAAAACACAGAGTCAAAAAATTCTACACAAGCAAAGATTGCTACTTCAAAATTCACGCCCCAAAGCCAAAACACAGTTCCTAAAAAGCTCTCTTCAAAAACCACAAACACCCCATCAAAACCCACCACGCAAAAACTTACAAGCTCAAAAGAATTCGTTCTTAATGGCTATTTTTGCATACAAAGCCCCTATGATTTCATCCGCTCTATGCTAAAGGCAAGCTATGATTTTATACTAGAGCTTAAAATATACTCGCAAACCCATCCCTTTGAGCTGCTTTTAATCGATGAGTGGTTTGACTTTGGGCTTTTAAGCGCTTATTTTAACTCCAAATCCTCACTTACAACCCAACGAATTTTCAATGACCTAGTCTTGCAAGATGGGTATTTAATCAAAAGTTCAAAGGATAAGGCTAAGATAAGGGCTGAATTTGAGTGGTTTAAAGCCTTGCCTGAGAAGCTAAGCCTTTTTGTGCCAAGGGTTTTAGAGCATAAAGAGGGCTATAAAATTGAGTATTTATGCCTTAATACCTTGGCTGAAATCTTTGTTTTCTCGTCCTTGCCTAGCCTTGCTTATAAGCAAATTTTTGCTAGCTTAAAGGACTTTTTAGAAAAATTACACTCCCTTAAATCAAAACAAAGCTTTGATTTTAATTACAAAAAAAAGACGGTTTCTCGTTTAAAAGAGCTTGAAAGGCAAAGGGGCTTGAATTTAAACCTGCCCTTTAAATTTAATGGCAAAGTCTTGCCGTCATTGCTTGAAATGCTTGATTTTTTAGATGAAGTTATGCCCTCAAACAAAGAGCAGTGCTTCATACACGGGGATTTTTGCTTCTCAAATATCTTTTATGATTTTCGCACACAAAGGATCATTTGTTTTGATCCAAGGGGGATGGATTTTAGTAGCACACAAACGCCCTTTGGAGATGCAAATTATGATCTAGCAAAACTAGCTCATAGCATTTTGGGGCTTTATGATTTTATAATTTTTGGCTTTGCAGACTGTGAATTTAAGGCAAATTCTACAAATTATGAAATAAATTTTTCTTTGCCCATAAATGAAAATATCAAAGAAATTCAAGCCTTGTTTTTAGCTAGTTTCAAGCTTTCAAAAAGTGAGTTTCTAGCACTTTGTGTGCATTTGTTTCTTTCAATGCTGCCCCTTCATTATGAGGATACAAACAAGCAAAATGCCCTACTAGCAAATGCCTTAAGGCTTTTTAGCGAGCTTTTAAGGGAGAGTAAAAAATCCAAGCAAAAATTAAAGCTTGTGAAAAATCACAAAAGGCAAACTAAGTGAAAATAGTATTTACAATGGCAGGGGCAAGCTCTCGTTTTACAATGGCCGGCTATACAAAGCCAAAATATATGCTTACATTAAGCCTTGAATTTGACGCCTTTTTTCACAAAATAAATGAAAATTCTTGCATTGAGAGTGGCTTTGAAGCTGAGCTTGACAATGAACTTGGCAAGAATTTTAAAAGCAAATTTAAAAAAGATCTTGAAGGTGTTTTCAAAAAGGCTTTTGAACAAATGCCTAAAAACAAAAATTCAACTAAGCTAGAAAAAGATTTCAGCAAGGTTGAAGCTGTGAATTTTACACCTTGCAAAAGAAGCCTTTTTTACTATGCTGTGGCTGGGTTTAGAACTTATTTTAAAGAATGTGAGCTTATTTTTATTTGTAGAAATTTGCAAGGCACAGAGGCTTTTATCAAAACTGAGTGTGAGACACTTGGCATTAAAAACTTTCGCATAGCCACCCTTAAAGATCTAACTCAAGGACAAGCACACAGCCTTTATCTTGGTTTGCAAGATCTTAAAATAGCACAAAATGAGAGCATTTTGGTTTTTAATATAGACAGTTTCAGACCAAATTTTAGCCTTCCAACAAGCTTTGATTTAAATGCTATTGATGGGTATTTGGAGGTATTTTTAGGGCAAGGGGAGCAGTGGAGCTTTGTTTTGCCCTTTAATACTAGCGAGTATGAAGGTTTAAATTCAACAAAAGAAAAGCCTTGCAAGGATTTTGGCTTAAAAGCCTTGAATTTTCCAAGGCAAGAGGGCTTAAATTCAAAGAATATTGATGAAAATTCAAGTGAATTTAAGGTAGCAAAAACGACAGAAAAGGAAAGAATTTCCCCACTTTGTAGCACGGGGCTTTATTATTTTAGCAAGGCTTATGATTTTATGCAAGCCTTTGAAAACACCTTTAAAAATGGGACAAAAATTAAAAACGAATACTACATAGCCCCGCTTTATAACGAGCTAATTCAAGGCAGCAAAGACATCCGCTATCATCTAATTGATACAAATGAAGTGATCTTTTGTGGCACTCCAAGCGAGTATGAGGCCCTGTTAAAAACTGTTTAAAATTTTTTGCAACAAAGCAAAATAAAGCCAAAAGCTTTTAAAAAATCTCAAACTTTTTCTATCTTAATTGAAGTATATCCTTAAAATTTAAAGCCGCTACACCCAAAATACAAGAAGATCTTAAAATCAAGTTTTTAAAATAAGCAAAAAGATCTTTTAAGGACATTTTAGCAAATTCTAGGAAACAGTGCCTTTAAAAACAAAAACCCTTAAAATTTTTGTTAAAATTCAAAAACTTGTGATCTTAAATTAAATTTTGTGAATTTTTTTTTTGTAAAGGGCTAGAATGAAAACAACTGTGTTTGAGTATCAAGAAGCTATGAAAGACATTAAAAGCGATCTTTTAGAAAGGGTTTTAAGTCAGCATAAGTCCTATGAGAGCAAGGATTATGATGAAAAAGCTGTTAAAACTGTCTTACAAAAGGCTAAAACAAGCAGGCTTAATGTAGAGGATTTAAAGGCTTTGTTAAGCGAGGCGGCTGAGCCCTTTTTGGAGGAGCTAGCCTTGCTTGCCCTTGCAAAGACAAGAGAGCATTTTGGAAATGCCATAACTGTTTTTACCCCCTTGTATCTTAGTAATTTTTGCGAGAGTAAATGCACCTACTGTGGTTTTCAAAAGGGCAATGCCATCTTGCGTGCAAGATTAAGTGAGGATGAGATTGTAGCTGAGATGAAAGAAATTTCGGCTACTGGTTTGCAAGAGCTTTTGCTTTTAACAGGAGAGGGCAAAGAGCATGCTAGTGTGGAGTATATAGCAAGGGCTTGTGAGCTTGCAAAGGACTATTTTAAGGTGGTTGGCGTTGAGGTTTATGTGATGAATGTTGATGAATACGCACTCTTGCATAATGCAGGCTGTGATTTTGTAACCATATATCAAGAAACCTACAATGTAGAAAAATACTCAAAAATTCACATCTTTGGGGAAAAAAGGGTCTTTCCCTACCGCTTCAACGGACAAGAAAGAGCCTTGCAAGCTGGTATGCGTGGGGTGGGTTTGGCTGCCTTGCTTGGCATAGATGATTTTAGAAAAGATGCCCTTGCTACCGCACTTCACGCTGCTTTTTTACAGCAAAAATACCCTCACGCAGAAATTTCTTTGTCAGCTCCAAGGCTTCGTCCAATTTTAGGCAACCGCAAAATAAGCCCAAAGGATGTTACCGAGGCTAGATTATTACAAGTTCTTTGTGCTTACAGGCTTTTTTTGCCCTTTGCAAATATCACCATATCCACGCGTGAGAGGGCACAGTTTAGGGACAATGTCATAAAATTAATGGCTACTAAGATCTCAGCCGGAGTTTCTGTTGGCATAGGAGAAAGATCAGGACAAAAAAAGGGCGATGATCAGTTTGAAATCTCTGATACTCGTTCTGTTGATGAGGTGCTAAATGCCATCAAAGCAGCTAATTTACAAGCTGTGATGGGGGATCATCTTTATGTGGGCTAGGCTTTGTAGTTAGCTGAATTTAACAAGCTTTTAGCTGGACAGACTTTTAAAAGAGCTTGATTTTTAACAAGTTTTTAGTTAGTAAAGAGTTTGGTTTCCAAAAATAAGGCTTTTTAAAGCTTAATTTAAATTCACTCAAAAACTCAGCCAAAGCTTGAATTTATTATTTAAACCGTGTGAATTTAAAAAGCTTAAATTCACATAACAATCAAGCTAGGTTTTAAGCTAATTTATTCTTTATGCTTTAAAATATTCTTGTATCAAATTAAAGTGTATTGAGACCTATTAAATCAATTAGCTTAAATTTAAATTCACAGCTTTTTGAGCTTCAAGCTGAATTTTTTAAACTCATTTATGATTTAGCTTGATCTTAAATTCGCGCAAAAATTAAAGTTAAAGGCTTTGTTGTTAAAGTGTATTAAACTTTTTTATATCAAGCCTTGCGAAGTAGTTTAAATTGCACTTTGTTATATCTCATAGAAACGAAATATCTCAAAATGCCGACATTTGTCATACAAAGCATTGCGAGTTATCTAAAAAATTAAAAAAGAGATGTTTTTGCTATGGCTACACCTTGCAACCCGTTGGGTCGCCTTTTTATAAAAAGGCTCAAAATGACAAAATGAGTAAAAATTCACACGAAACCTTAAATTATTTGCTTAAAATTCACGCAAATTTCAAGCAAAACCGTGAATTTTTTGGCATTTGTTAAGAAAATTCAAGCAACTTCACAATTTCACATAAATTCAAAAAATTTCACGCAAAATTCAAAAAAGTGTTGAATTTTTGTCATATAAAGCGTTGCGAAATATCCACAAGGCTTTGTCATTCTGAGCCTACGAAGTAGGCGAAGAATCCATAAATTCAAGGCATTTTACCATAAAATTCGTGAATTCTTCGCTTTTGCAAGCAAAAGCTCAGAATGACGAAATGGGTAAAAATTTACGCAAATTCAAGTAAAATTCACGCAAAGCCTAAAAATTCACAAAAATCAAACAAAATTCAAACAACTTCAAAAACCCTTTGAATTCTTTGCCTAAATTTTACGCAAAATTCAAAAAAGTGTTGAATTTTTGTCATATAAAGCGTTGCGAAATATCCACAAGGCTTTGTCATTCTGAGCCTACGAAGTAGGCGAAGAATCCATAAATTCAAGGCATTTTACTATAAAATTCGTGGATTCTTCGCTTTTGCAAGCAAAAGCTCAGAATGACGAAATGGGTAAAAATTCACACAAAGGCGTGAATTTTTGTGGTTTTTGCATTTTTGCGAAAAAATGTAAAAAAATTCACGCAGTTTTAAAAAAGGCGTGAATTTTTTGTATAAAATTCAAGCAAATTCATAAATTCCGCAATTTCTCACTCAAAGAATTCAGCCTTTAATCTCCATTCGCCTGTTTTGTTGTTTGGCGTGGCGATTTTCTTTAAAACCTTGACTATGTCGGTGTTGCCCTCGATTTTTAGGGGATATTTTAGCACATATTCCACAGCCTTGAAATGTATGTTATTCAAAGATGGCTTTGTGCCGTCCTTTTCAAAACTTTTCATTATTGCATAAATCAAAGTCTCGTAGCCATTTAATTCCAAAGGCTTGATTATGTCATTTTTTGCCATCGCTTTTCCTTTCAAATTCCATCAAACAAGCTTGGTTCTTTGGGCTTTAAACGCCACTCGCCTGTTTCTTTGTTTGGCACAGCAATTTCTTTCAAAATATCGCTAATTAGCTTTTTTTCGGGCGTTATGCCGTTTTTTAGCAAGGGGATTACTTCAAGGGTAATGTCATCAAGTGTAACTCGCCTATTTTGCCTTTCACACCCACGCAAAAAGGACAGCACAAAATATCTTGTCCGTGTTTTTATATCTATCAAATGGCTTTTGAATTTCTCACCCTTTTTTATGTGGTATTTTCCGCTTGTTTTGTCTAAATCGAAATTTTCATTGATAAGTGGCGTTAAATCATTATACATTTTGCCTAATTCGTGGTAAAAACCAAGTTCCAAGCCACGAATTTGCAAATCCGCATAAATCTCTTCCAAAGTCGCCCCATTATCTCTAGCTATCAATGCTTCTATATTATTTAGCACCAAAGCCAAAGTGTCGCCGACTTTTTCCTTTATGAGTGCTTTTGGGTTGCGAACCTTGCGAAAATATAAAATCAACTGCCCAGCTAAAATGCGTTGTTTGTGCTGTCGTTTGATAAAGCTTGTTTGTCCGTTGTCTTGCCTAATGCTTACGACATACTCAAAGCCCGCATTTTCAGCCGCATCTACTAAAATTTGCCATAGCTGTGGGTCTTGGTGCTGAAAGACAAAGGCTAGCCAGCGGTTGAATTTCAAAACACGATACATTTCATTTAAGGATTTTTTCATTAAAATAATGTATTCATCTCGTGATTTTTCTAAACTTCCCTTTTCAATACACTCTTTTTCCCTTAAATCATCATCCACACTAAAATCAAGCCAAGCATTCCACAAGGTGCTTAAATCCAAATACGCTATTTTATTGCTATAAGGCGGGTCGGTGTAGATAAAATCCACGCTTTCATTTTCGATTTCCTTTAAATTCGTAGCGTCTGCTTGAAAGATTTTTTCCCCATT
This sequence comes from Campylobacter troglodytis, assembly GCF_006864425.1. GTDB lineage: Bacteria > Campylobacterota > Campylobacteria > Campylobacterales > Campylobacteraceae > Campylobacter_D > Campylobacter_D troglodytis. The sequence goes on from NZ_QHLI01000018.1 coordinate 29,067, forward strand.
TATCTTGTCTAAAATGGAGTCTGTTTTGCTTAAATCCTGCCTTTGAGAAAGCATAGCACCACTAAAATCCTTTATAGTTCGTTCTAGCGGTGCAAAATAAGCGTTGTAAAAATGCGGTGAATTTTCTTGTATGCGTTTGCTTTTTATGACATATTCTACCTTATTTTTAAATGTCTTTGCAGTGTCTAATATGGTCGGTTCTTTTGCCACTCTATATCTAAAATGCCTAAACGCCGCAGAATCTCCGCCGCCCGTTTTTGATTTGTGAAAGGTAAGGTTTAAGGACTTAACCGCATTGTGAAAAGCCAAAAGCAAAGAATATCTTAAATTCCTTTTAAATAGCCTTGCTTCCTTTGTCCCACTTGGTGTGGTGTGTTTGAAAATGAGCTTGCGAAGTAGGGCGAGTTCGGCTAATTGCAAGGGCGAAAAAAGCCCCAAAACACTTGGCACATCGCTACCCTTTGGCAAAAGCTCATCTTTGGGTATCCATAGAATTTCATCTTGTTTTTTAGCGGTTGCACTCTCGCCAAATTCCTCATCGATGGCGTTTTTATAATACTTTGCGTTTTTTAAAAGTGCCTTTGCCTCTTTTTCATTTTTGGGACGCAAGGCGTTAAATTCAGCTAAAATCTGCTCGCTTAAATCCCACAAATCCCCTAAATTCACCTTTGCCGTGAGTGCTTTTACCATAAAAATCGAAAGCGGATTTAAATCCGTGTGAATGCCAAGCCTGCCGTTCATCATAGCCTCAATAGCCGTAACCCCGCTACCTCCGAAGCTATCAAGCACCACATCGCCTTCATTTGTAAATGCTTTGATATTTTGAGCGACTATGTCCCAGCTTTGCTTGGTAAAATAAGGCATAGTGCCAAAATATCTGTTTGCAATTTGCTTTCTAGGCTTTAAAATCGCCTTTGGAATTTCGCGTGAAAGATACCATTCATCGCTTTGCTTTGGCGTTGTGGGCTGAATTTTAGGCTTTTTTGAAGTAAAAAATTCTTGCAAATGCTTGAATTTAGCGTTTAAATCCTTTTCAATGTCTATTTGAAGCACTATTTCTCCACTGCCAAACCTATAAATGATGAATTCCTTGCCGTTGCAAAGGGCGAAAAATTCGCACTCAAAGCCTAGTGCGTAGCTTTGGGCTTGCTTGTAATGCTTGCTGTCCTTGTGGATTTTCTCGCTTGGAGCTTTGGCATCAAGTATGCAAAACTCTTTTTGTTCGCGATAAAGCACATAATCAGGTATCAAATTCACGGGGTTTTGGGGGTGTGTGCCAAATTGAATGTCCGTTTTTCTGCCCTCAGCGAGCGTCATTTCAAAAGCTTGGGGCTTTTTGGGGTTTTTTAAAACAAAGCCCAAAGCCTTTAAAATAGGGTCGATTATCGACTGACACACGGAAATTTCGTTAAGCGTTTCAAGCAAGGAAAAATCAAAATTGTTAAGCATTGTTTAGCCTTTTTGTAAAAAGACATTATAATAAATTCAAGCAAATTTAAAGCTAAATTCAAAGAATTTGCACTTTTAAAAGCTTTTTAAATGGCTTTTAAAAAATTAAAAGCTTTGAATTTAGACTTTAAGTTAAACTGTGAATTTTAGCTTTACAAAAGGCATTTTAAAGGCTTTATAAAGGAATTTAAATTTGATTCTTTATCATAATAAGTGCATACAATTATTTCTCACCAAGCTTTGCAAAATAGCTTAAATAAATTTTTGTTGCACTAAGCATTGCGAGTTATCTTAAAACCTTTGTCGGACAAAGCGTTGCGAAGTATCCACAAGGCTTTGTCATTCTGAGCTTAGACAAGAGAATACTTTCAAAACATAAAAGATATTTCGGCTAAGCCTCAATATGACAAATTTAGAGATGTTTTTGCTTCGGCTTTCGCCTTGCAACTCATTGGGTCGCCTTTTTATAAAAAAGCTCAAAATGACAAAATGGGTAAAAATTCACGAAAATTCGTAACTTCTTTGCTTAAAATTCACACAAATTCAAGTAAGGCTGTGAATTTTTTGGCATTTTTTAAAAAAATTCACACAAATTTTAAACACCCCAACGCAAATTCAAACAAAATTCACACAAACATTTCACAAAACCGTCTTTTGTCTCATAAGCTTTGAAAAATAGCTTAAATAAATCTTTGTAACACTAATCATTGCGAGTTGTCTCAAAAACTTTGTCATACAAAGCGTGTGCTAGTATCTCAAAATGCCGACATTTATAATATTAATCATTGCAAGTTGTCTTAAAAATTAAAAAGAGATTTTTTGATTTGAATCTGTCTTGTAAGACACTTGATAGCCTTGTTTGCAAAGGATTCAAAGTGGCAAACTTTTTAAAATAGCCTTAATCCCTTAAAAAGCCAGTTAATGGCGAGGAAGCATTGGCAAATTCAGCCTGAGGGGCAAGTTTGGCTAAAAATGCTGTTCGTCCTGCCTCAACGGCTAGTTTAAAAGCCCTTGCCATAGTCGTTATGTCGCCAGCGTTTGCAATGGCTGTGTTTATCATCACGGCAGCTACTCCCATTTGCATAGCCTCACAAGCTTGTGCTGGTGTGCCAAGTCCTGCATCTACAATGATGGGTAAGTTGATCTCATCAAGCAAAATTTGTATAAACTCCCTTGTTTGTAAGCCCTTGTTACTACCTATGGGTGCGCCAAGGGGCATAATCGCAGCTGCTCCTGCATCACGCATAGCCCTAGCTGCGTAAAGATCAGGATACATATAGGGTAGGGGGGTAAAGCCTTCTTTGGCAAGTAGCTCGACAGCCTTTATCGTCTCAAAGTTGTCTGGCAGTAGGTATTTGCTGTCTCTTATGACTTCGATCTTGATTAAATCGCTCTTGCAAAGCTCTCTTGCAAGACGGGCTATACGCAAGGCTTCCTCTGCGTTTCTCGCTCCGCTTGTATTTGGCAAAAGGGTGATATTTTTAGGGATAAAATCAAGTATATTCTCTAAGCCTCCTAAATTTACGCGGCGCAAAGCAAGGGTGATAATCTCAGCCCCTGCTTGTTCTATGGCTGCTTTGATTAAATCAAGACTAAATTTGCCAGAACCCAAGATAAAGCGCGAGTGAAATTCGTATTTTCCAAGTTTAAGTAAGTGCATAATATACCTTTAAATTTAGGGCTTATTATAGCCTTTTAAAGCTAAGATCACAAGAAGAGCGGATAAGGTGTGGCTTTAAATGAACTTTGTAAGCTATGGGAAGGGCTGTGTTTGTTTTCATTGGCATTAAAAGTTTATTGAATTTGCCTAAAAGATTAAAAGGCATTTTTGATTTTAAATTCTAACATGTGTTTTTGAATTTTTAAGTTCTTAGTTTTGTGTCTTTAAAAAATTCAAAATCGCAGTTTGTATAAGGTGAGTGTTTGACGAAAACAAGCAGTTTTTGCAAATACAATTTTACTCTTTTCATAAAAGTATTGTTTTTACGCTCTTTTTTGGCAAAGAGGCTCAAAAATTCACGCAAAAGCGTGAATTTTTTGGCTCAAGATACTTTAATTTGATACAATATCATTTTAAAGTATGGATAGCAAAATGAAAAACAAGTATATGATTCGCTCCCGAATTGTCTCAAAAGAAATTTAAGGAATTTTGAAGTATGTTTTTGTTTCGTGCTACGCACTCGCAACTTTTCAAGAAGCCTTGATTTAGAGGCGAAAAAACGCTCAAATTTGCAACATTTCTCGTCCTTGTGTGAATAGAATTTTACGAGAAATTCGCATTTTAATAGCCAAAGAGTGTGAAAAAATCTCAGCGGTGAAATCGAAGAGGGTGAGAGCTACTTTGGTGCAAAGCGTGTTCGTGGAAAGCGTGGGTGTGGGGCTGGTAAAAAGACACCTATGCTTTTACTTCGTTAAGCCTCTTGTAACTTTGTGATAAGGGATGCTAAAGTGAAATGGCTGTGTTTATACGCTCAAACCCTTGCTCTGCCAAAGAGCTACTAGCTATCATAATGGACTTTGCAGAGCTTAACGAGTGCGAGATTTACAGCGACAGCTGGAAGGCTTATGATGGCTTGGTGGATTTGTGTGCAAAGGCTCATTATAGGGTAAAGCACGCCAAATTCGAGTTTGCAAACGGACGAAATCATATTAACGGAATAGAGAACTTTTGGGGCTTTGCTAAGTTTAGACTTGCTAAATTTCGTGGAATAAAAAAAGAAAATTTTGTCCTTCATTTAAAGGAAACAGAATTAAGACAAAAAATTTAGGACAAAATTCTCATCAAAATTTATTAAAGTTGATAAGAAAAAATCCTATTAAAGTATCTTGAGCCAATTTTTTATATTTTTAAGCTGTGAAACTTCCTTGCTAAAATGTTTAGTGTCTTTTAGAATGACAAAGATTTCATCTTAAATCAACACAAAAGCACAACTTTCACAAAGCCTCGCAAATTAGCTCACTCATCCTTACGCAGCCTACCTGCTCGCAACCCTCGCTCATAAGATCTGCGGTGCGCTGTCCTTTGTCTAACACTGAATTTATAGCAGATCTAACGGCATTTGCCTCATTTATCAGCCCTAAACTTAACTCCAAAAGCATAGCAAGGCTTAAAATAGCACCTATGGGATTTGCTAGATCCTTACCCGCTATATCAGGTGCTGAGCCGTGAATTGGCTCGTAAAGTCCAAATTTATCCCCTCTTAATGAAGCAGAGGGTAGTACGCCCAAGGAGCCCGTTAAAACACTTGCCTCATCGCTTAAAATATCACCGAACATATTTTCAGTAAGTATGACATCAAATTGCGAGGGGTTTTTGCAAAGCTGCATAGCCGCATTATCAACAAGCATAAACTCATAACGCACGGCAGGATACGCTTTTGCCACACTTTGCACCACCTCACGCCAAAGGCGACTTGATTCTAAAACATTTGCCTTATCCACGCATACAAGATGCTTTTTTCTAGCATTTGCAAGCTTAAAGGCTAGGCGAGAAATTTGAGTGATCTGTGAGGTGCTATAAACCAAGAGATCTTGTGCATTTGTCTCTCCATTTTGCTCGAAACGCTCGTGTTTTCCAAAATAAATCCCTCCAATTAGCTCTCTTACCATCACAAAGTCAATGCCCTTGCTTAAAATCTCAGCCTTTAAGGGACTTGAATTTGCAAGCTGAGGAAAAAGCGTTGCGGGGCGTAAATTCGCAAAAAGTCCAAGTTCTTTTCTTAAACGCAAAAGCCCTGCTTCTGGGCGTTTGTGAGGAGGCTCTTTGTCCCATTTTGCTCCGCCTATGGCTCCAAAAAGCACAGCATCGCTATTTTTGCAAACGCTCAAGGTCTCATCTGGCAAAGGCTCGCCCACAGCATCAAGGGCTGCACCTCCCATTAAAACTTCCTTACACTCAAATTCGTGGGAGAATTTTTGCTCTATTTTTCGTAGCACTCGCAAAGTCGCATCGATGATTTCAAGCCCTATGCCATCGCCTTTGATAACGGCTAGCCTCGCTTTCATTTAGCTTCCTTTTTGGCTATATAGTTGATGTAGCCTCCATCATTGATAATCTCTTGTATAAAAGGCGGAAAGGGCTGGGTTTTAAAGCTTTTTTTCGTGCTTAAATTTGTAATCTCGCCCTTATCAAAGTCGATCTCTACCTCATCTCCTGCATTGATATTTTCAGCTATTTCCTCGCTTTCAATGATGGCAAGTCCTATATTAATGGCATTGCGATAAAAAATGCGAGCAAAACTCTTGGCTATAATGCACTCAATCCCACTTGCCTTAATGGCTATGGGAGCGTGTTCTCTACTAGATCCGCAGCCAAAATTCCACCCACCGACCATTATGTCGCCTTGTTTTACCTTTTGAGTAAAGTCCTTGTCAATGTCTTCCATACAATGACTGGCTAATTCTTTGTTATCTGTGGTGTTTAAATACCTTGCAGGTATGATGACATCGGTGTCGACATTGTCTGGGTATTTGTGTGTAAAGCCTTTGATTCGCATTTTTGTTTCCTTTTCGTTTTTTGTGTTTTTGCTTATGAATTTTAGCGTTTCTTTGTGCCAAATTCACAAGGCTGGCTCGTCTTTGGGCGAAAAATCGCTTTTAACAAACTTCGGCAGACACTTCGTTTTTAGTCTAGCCTAGTTTGCCAAAAGCGATTTTTCGCTCGAAATACTGCACCTTAATTTTTTTAACTGAAAATTCAAGCATTTATCTGAATTTTCATTTTCGCTTTGGCTAGCTTGTGAATTTTTGCTCAACCTCTTTGAATTTGTGCTTGAATTTACAAAAACTAAAAAAGCTTAGATAAACAAAATTTATAAAAAGCCTCGTTTAAATTCAAAGACCGTAATACTCAAGCCACAATTTGACAGCAACTTGAATTTCAAAAATTCAGTAAAAAGCCCACAAGCTAAAAATTTAACATAAATTAAAAGCCTTAAAATTTTCTTCCATTCTTGCCAGCTATGATAAATCTCAAAGCATTTAGCCTAATAAAGCCTTCGGCATCCTTTTGATTATACACCTCATCCTCCTCAAAGGTGCTAAAGGCAGCATCAAAGAGGCTATCATTTGCACTTTCTCGTCCTATGACAGCCACATTTCCCTTATAAAGATCAAGCCTGACAAGCCCATTTACTCGTCCTTGACTCTCATCGATTAGAGCTTGAAGCATTAATCTTTCAGGGCTAAACCAAAAGCCATTGTAGATAAGATGGGCATATTTTGGCATTAGCTCGTCTTTTAAATGCGCTGCTTCTCTATCAAGGGTGATGCTTTCAATTGCACGGTGAGCTTTTAATAAGATAGTGCCTCCTGGGGTTTCATAACAACCTCGACTCTTCATACCAACAAAGCGGTTTTCAACTATGTCAAGCCTACCTATGCCGTGTTTTGAGCCAAGTTCATTTAAGTAGGCTAAAAGCCCTGCAGGGCTTAGTTTTTTGCCATTTATAGCTACTAGATCCCCTTTTTTAAACTCTAATTCTACAGTTTCACTCTCATTGGGGGCTTCTTGTGGGCTTTTACTCCATCTCCACATATCCGTTTCAGGCTTTGTGGCAGGGTTTTCAAGCACAAGCCCCTCATAAGAAATGTGTAATAAATTTGCATCCATGGAGTATGGAGACTTACCCTTCTTTTTTGAGATGTCTATGCCGTGTTGTTTGGCGTAGGATAGTAATTTTTCTCTGCTGTTTAGATCCCACTGTCTCCAAGGTGCTATGATTTTTAAATTTGGATTAAAGGCTAAATATCCAAGCTCAAAGCGAACCTGATCATTGCCCTTGCCTGTGGCTCCGTGGCTAACTGCGTCTGCTTTTGTTTCATTTGCAATTAAAGCTTGAGTTTTGGCTATCAAAGGACGTGCTATGCTTGTGCCAAGTAGATACTCGCCCTCATAAATAGCATTTGCCCTAAACATAGGAAAGACATAGTCTCTTACAAATTCGTCTTTTAAGTCCTTTATGTAGATATTTGCGGGCTTTATGCCAAGGGATAGTGCCTTTTTTCTTGCAGGTTCAAGCTCCTCTCCTTGCCCTATGTCTGCTGTGAAGGTGATCACCTCGCATTTATACTCATCTTGCAGCCATTTTAAAATGATGCTAGTATCAAGCCCACCAGAATATGCCAAAACTACCTTTTTTACCTTGCTCATAATCTAACCTTTCTTTGAAAGTCTTAATTATAGCAAAGAAGTTTTAATTTTGCGTAGAAATTTAATAAGCATTTTTTGTTCCTTTTTTTGAATTTTTAGCTTAAACTGTTAAAAATTTTGTTAGAATTTAAGTTATGAGAGTTGATAAGTTTTTAAATTCAGTGTGCATCACAAAAAGAAGGGCTATCTCAGAGGATATGTGCAAAAGTGGGGTTGTTTTCATAAATGACAAGCTTGCAAAGGCTAGCAAGGAAGTAAAAGTGGGCGATATAATTAGCATTAAATTCACCTCTCACACCGACAGCTACAAGGTCTTAGCCTTACCTACTACAAAAAATATCCCCAAAAGTAGCCAAACTGAGTTCGTGTTAAAGCTATGAAAGAATTTATTTTGGCTGAGTTTGAGCTTGAAAAATTATGCGAGTGTTTGCCAAAAAATGGGGTAATTTTATTGAAAGGCGATTTAGCAAGTGGGAAAACAACTCTTGTGAGGGCTTTTGTTTCATTTCTTGGCAGCAAGGATGCGGTGAGCTCACCTACCTTTTCGCTTATGCATAGCTATGACTGTGCTGAGGGGGTGCTTTATCATTATGATATTTACAATGTAGGCTTTGAGGGGCTTTTGCAAAGGGGACTGTGTGAGAATTTAAACGAAGAGGGGCTTCATTTGATCGAGTGGGGAGATGAGAATTTAGAGCTTTATCTTAAAAAACTGTCTTTAAAATATGCAAGAATTGAGATTATGCCCTGGCAAGATAAAAGGAAATACAAGCTTTATGAGTAAGTTAGAGGTTGTGAATTTAGAAAAGTTCATTAAAAAAACAAAGATCATACACGGTATTTCCTTAGAGGTGCAAAGTGGCGAGGTAGTGGGGCTTTTAGGACCCAATGGGGCTGGAAAAACCACCACCTTTTATATGATTTGCGGGCTAATATCTCCAAGTAGTGGCAAGGTGCTGCTTGATGGCAAAGATATCACCACAAAGCCTCTTAATGAAAGGGCAAAGGAGGGCATAGGATATTTGCCTCAAGAAAGCAGTGTTTTTAAGGATCTAAGCGTAGAAGATAATCTACTTTTAGCCGCTCAAATCATCTTCAAAGACAAGGCAGTGCTTGCAGAAAAGGTAGAAAAGATGCTTGAGCTTTTAAGCATAGAGCCTATAAGGCTTCGTAAGGGACTTTCTTTAAGCGGAGGCGAGAGAAGGCGCTGTGAAATAGCTCGCTCTTTAATGATAGAGCCTAAATTCTTGCTTTTAGATGAACCCTTTGCAGGAGTTGATCCCATAGCCGTGGCTGAAATTCAAAATCTCATAAAGGAGCTAAAAGAACTGGGAATAGGCATATTAATCACAGATCATAATGTTAGAGAAACCCTTGCAATTTGCGACAGAGCCTATGTGATTAGAGCTGGAAGCTTGCTTGCAAGTGGAAACTCAAATGAAATTTCAAGCAACAAGGATGTGCGTAAGTATTATCTTGGTGCTGAGTTTAGGTTGTTTGATTAATGTTAAAGCAAAAGAGCTCTCAAACAGTTAAAAATAAACTGTCTCAAACCCTTCGTTCTTGGCTTCCCATCTTGCAAGTTGGCATAGAGGAGCTTAAAGAAAGCTTAGATGATCTAAGTAAGGACAATCCCTTTGTCAGCATAAAAGAAGCACCGGCCAAGCTTGATAGAAGCAAAAAAAGCTATTTTGATCAGCTTACAAAAAACTCGGTTTCTGATAGCATAGAATCTTTAAGCATAGGCAAAAAAAGCGTTTATGAGCTCTTAGAAGAGCAAATTTTACCCCCACTTTTTCCAACCCAAAAATCTCAAGATCTAGCTAGAAAGATCATTAGCTGTCTTAATGAAGAGGGCTATTTTGAATTTGATGAGGAGCTCATTTCACCTTATAGCTACGAGGAGGCTGAGAGGATTAGGCAAAGATTTAAGTTTTTAGATCCGCCTGGAGTTGGTGCGAAGGATTTTAAGGAGGCTTATTTGTTTTGCCTTGAAAATTACGAGCTAGATGATGAGCTTTATGAGTTTTGTGTTATGGTGATTAAAGACTTTGAAAATATCAAGCTTTACAGCAAGGATGGGCTTTATAAGGAAGCTTTAAGGCTTATTAAAAAAATTCAAATTCCACCCTTCATAGAGTATTTTGAAGAAAGCACGGTTATAGTTCCTGATCTTTTTATTTACAAAGAAGATGAGGAGATTAAGATAAGGATAAATGATGATTACTACCCTGAGATCTCGCTTGAAACAGACGGTATGACGCACGAGTTTTTAAACTCTTACATCAAAGAGGCAAAAAATCTTGTAGATGCTTTGGAAATGCGCCGGGCTACTCTTTACAAGGTGGGGCTTATGATTATAGAACATCAATATGATTTTTTTGTGGGAAAGGAGATTAAGCCTATGAAGCTAAAAGATTTAGCTGAGGATCTAGAAAGAAATTCAAGCACGGTGTCAAGGGCGATTGCAAACAAATACCTCAGCTGCGAAAGAGGGCTAATACCTCTTAAATACTTCTTTACAACAGCACTTGATGAGGACGCACAGACCTCAAATGTAACAATTAAGGACTTCATACAGGATCTAATTAAAAAAGAAAATCACCAAAAGCCTTTGAGTGATGAGAAAATTTTAGAGCTGGTTCAAAAAGAATTCAAGGATGTAGGCATAGGAAGACGCACCATAGCCAAATACCGCAAACAGCTTAACATAGCTAGTTCTAGCGAGAGAAAGAGGCTTTATGAGCTGGGGTAGGGCAGATGGGGTTTTAAGCTACAAGGGCTTTGACTTTGCTTGTGCATTTAAGAGGGTTAAGTATTTGCGTTTAAAGCTTGGGGTTAGGGGGGATTTTAGATTAACCGTGCCTCTTAATTACAGCAAAAAAACCGTGCTTGAGTTTTTAGACAAAAACGAGGCTTGGATAGAGGAAAAATTTGCAAAAATGCAAAAAAGCCTAAAAAATAGCGAAAACGAGCTTGAATTCCTTGGCAAAAGATATGAGCTAAGATTTGATGAGGATGCCAAAAAAGTGAGTTTTTTAAAAGAGCCAAACTCAAAAACTAAGTTCTCAAAAAATGAGCAAGAAAATGAGCAAGAAAAATTAACACAAAAAGAAACCTTGAATTTTAGCACAAACATCATAGAAGAAAATTCAGAAGCAAAAAAAGGCATCATCATAGCAAAAAACAAGGATCAGCTTGAAGCATTTTTAAGGATGAATGCAAGAAAGATTTATTCTTTTTACATCAAAAAATGGCAAGGTTGCTTTGAAACACCAGTAAGGCATTTAAGCATTAAAAAAATGACTACAAGATGGGGTTCTTGTAACTCAAAAAAAGGCTATATAAATTTAAACCTAAGCCTCATAGCAAGACCCTTAAATGCCATTGAATATGTGGTGCTTCATGAGCTTGTTCACTTGAAATTTGCCCATCATCAAAAAAGCTTTTATGATGAGCTTGAAAGCTTAATGCCTGATTACAAGAAAAGAGAAGAGCTTTTAAAAACCATGCCATTTCAGTTTTAAAGGCTTAGTTTGACTTTGTTTGAATTTAAGCTTGTTTAAAATTCAAGCTTATTAAATTCACAGAAATCTTTTTAAATTCAAGTTTTTAAATTCACACAAGCTTGTTTTTTTGAAAATGGTGGTTTAAATTTATGTTCCTTTGTCAAACAAGATTATTTTGAATTTGTTTGAATTTAAGTTTTTAAAATTCACGTAAGCTTTTTAAATTCAAGCTTAATTTAAACTCACAAAAGCTTATTTTTAAAATAACTGTTTTAAATTTGAAATCATTTTTTGATTTAAAGCTTGAATTTTTCAAGCACCTTGCTGTTTTTAAATTCAAAGCTCTTTGAATTTTTAGCCACTTAACTTCAAACTTAGTTTAAATTTAAACTCCCAAAAATGCTATAAAAACTTAAAATTTTTGCAAAATGTGCCTAAATTATCTTTCTTAATTTTACTTTTTATGGCAAAAATGCTATATTTACGAGATAAATTTAGCTTGGAGGGCTGAGATGGTCTTGAAATTTGACTTTATTTATACCAGCGATAATGATTTTTTCGAGTATTTGTTGAAATTTTATGCTAGGAAGTTAATCTTTGCTACCCAAAAGGATCAAAACCGTTTAAGCTTGGTGGTAAAAGGGGGTGAAGAGGAGATAAAGGCATTTTGTGATAGCCTTGAAGCCTTGCCAAATTCAAGCTTTGTTCGTCATTTTAATGTAGAAGTGCTTGAAAATGAGGAGTTAAGACAAGAAGAGGCTCAAAAAAGCTTTGACAAAAAGGATTTTCTAACACATTTAAATGTAAAAGCATACCAAGAAAAAGGGGTTTTAATAGAAAACGAGTGGGGAGAGTTTGTTTGTGAGAGCCTTTCTTTTGATAATGGGCTTAGTTTTAGCCCTATAAATATGGATAATTTCAATGCCTTGCTTAATCAAAGCCTTGATTTACTTAATAATGGGCGAAGCTTTTTAATCAAAAATGAGCTAGGAATTTGCGAAGTAGGGCTTTTAAGTATGCAAAAAGATTTTTTAAACTTGCAAGAAAATTCAAGTCAAGAGGCAAGGATACAAGCAAATTCAGCCCCACAAAGTGGCACACAAGAAAATTCATCTCCGCAAAACGACACACAGCAAAATTCATCCTCACAAAGTGATATGCAAACAAATTCAAGCCAAGCATTAGCAAGGCAAACAAAGGAGCTTAAAACAATACAGCTTGAAGCAAATTTAGCCTCAAAGGAAATGACACAAGAAAATTCAGCCCCACAAAGCGACACTACAAAAAACAACACAAAAGAAAATTCAAGGCAAAACAGCATTTTGCCCCCAAATTCACAAGAAAAATTCTTAATGGCTACCGAGATAAAGGCTTTAAAAACAGCCTTTGTTTGCTCTAATGATAATCTTAAATTATTAGCAAGTCTTGAAAAGCCCCTTATAAAACTTCGCTTTTCGGCTATTTTTCGTCAAAACAGAGGCTTAAAAATCAACGAATTCAAGGTCAAACTCCCTCACAATCTCTTCTTTTTTGCCCTTGGAGCAAGGCTTTTTGAAAGGGGAGAGAATTTTTTAGCCTTTACAAAGCGTGAAAATTCAGGGGATGAGTTTGAGCTTTATGAGTGTGAGAAAAGGCTGGTAGTGCTTCGTGGGCTATCTTTTATCAACAAAAGGGCAAGAGAGCTTATTTTAAGCAAGGATGATAAAAATATGGCTAGAATTTCTTATATTTTAAGCCGTTTTGAAAAATCCGCCTTGCTTTTGGAGCTATCTCAAAGCTATGATGATATTTTGCTAATAGACAAGGAAAGAAATATGCTAAATTTAAGCCTACCACGCAGTGCAGGGCAAATTTATGCTGATATTTGTGCTGATGAGGTGGGAAAGAGGCTTTTTGATAATTTTAAGCTGAATTTTCAGCTTTTAAGCGGTGAATTTGAGCTTAAAAACAATTTTTTCTCACTTTTAGGACTTGTGGGGCTTACTTTGGGACTTGGCAAAACCGTGCAAACAGCGGCACTTAGGGTCTTAGAGCTAAGCGATGCGACCAAGATTCCAAGGGGGGTGAAGATAGATTATCGCTACAAGGAAAACAGCAAGGAATTTGACTACACAAGGACACTTCGCTCAGCTATGAGCTTTATGCTAGCAGGCGTTGAGGCTGAAAATATCGCTTATGGGGCTGTTGAGAGCCTATCCTTTTTTTTAAGGGATTTTTATGACGAATTAAGGGAAAAAAAGCTCGTTGAAATCGCCATCATTAGCGGCTCGCTTTTTGAGAGCAAGGCACTTACAAAAAACACGCTCAAACACCTAAAAGACTGCAAGGTAAGCGATGTGCCGCTTTGGATTTAAGATTGAAATTTCAGGGCTTGTGCAAGGGGTTGGCTTTCGCCCCTTTGTCTTTAAGCTAGCCACTCAAAAAAGCCTCTTAGGCGAGGTGTATAATGACACAAAGGGCGTTGTCATCGTGCTAAGATGCACTCAAAATGAATGCGATGCCTTTGTGAGCGAGCTTAAAGCGAATTTGCCAAGTCTAGCTAGGATAGATAGTTTAAACATTTCACAAATTAAGTGCGAGGCTTACGAGGACTTTAAGATAAGTTTCTCTCGCGTAAATTTAAAAACAAGCCCTATGTTAAGCGATTTTTCTTTTTGTGCTGAGTGTGAAAAGGAATTTTATGAGCCTACAAATCCTCGCTTTCACTACCCCTTCATCACTTGCACTCACTGCGGGGTGAGATTTTCCATCATCAAAGCACTTCCTTATGATAGAAAAAACACCACTATGAGTGAATTTAAGATGTGCGAATTTTGCAAAAGCGAGTATGAAGACCCCTTAAACCGCCGCTTTCACGCCCAGCCCATATCTTGTCCTAGCTGTGCGATTAAGGTCAGTTTAATGGTAGTTGATTTTTCAAAATTAGATAATTTTGAAAATTTGCAAGGGCTAAATAAGGGCGAAGGTAAAATAAATTCAAGCCTTAATGGTTTTGAAAATTTACAAGAACTTGAAATTAAAGCTAGCAAGATTAAAGAAAATTCAAGCCTTGCTAATGTTGAAAACTCGACAAATTTAACTTCAAGCCTTGCAAAAAATAGCCTTAAATTCAAAGAACTAGCCACAAATGAAGAGGCGTTCAAGCAAGCAGCTATGCTATTAAAAGAGGGCAAAATCCTTGCTATCAAGGGGGTTGGGGGCTTTCATTTGTGCTGCGATGCCTTAAATCAAGAGGCTATTTCAGAGTTAAGACTTCGCAAGCACCGCCCCGCCAAGCCCTTGGCTGTGCTTTGTAAGGATTTAAATCAAGCAAAAACCCTAGCACACATAAATGAAAAAGAAACTGTGCTTTTAAGCTCAAACATCAAGCCCATAGTGCTTTTAAAGGCAAAAAACGAGCTAGGACAAATAGCCTTTGACACCGACAAAATAGGCATTATGCTAGCCTACACCCCCTTTCAGCTCTTGCTTTTTGAGTATTTTAAAAACCCTATCATAGCCACAAGTGCGAATTTAAGCGGAGAAAGCATTATTTACAAAGAAGAGGATTTGTTTTCAAAGCTAGACGGGGTCTTTGACGCAGTTTTAAGCTATGACAGAGAGATACAAAATCCAAGCGATGATAGCATAGCCCAAATCATAGACGGTGAAACAATGTTTTTGCGAACCTCAAGGGGCATTAGCCCTGTTTATACTGGGCTTGATGAGCATTTTAAAAAAGCAAATGCCCTTGCCTTAGGAGCTGAGTTAAAAAATCAATTTGTAATTGCAAAGGATAAAAAGCTCATTATCTCGCCTTACATAGGCGATTTAAAAAGCCTTGATACCACAAACCGTTTTAATGATTTGCTTGAATTTTTTAAAAAAAGCTATGACTGTGAATTTAAAGAGATCATAGCCGATAAGCATCCTCAGTTTGCCTACACAAAGGCTTTTAAGCCTAGTACAAAGGTGCAGCATCACTACGCTCACCTTTGTGCCACGCTTTTTGAGCATAAAATTTACAGCGAAACACTTGGCTTTGTCTTTGATGGCACGGGTTATGGGGATGATGGGCATATTTGGGGTGGGGAGATTTTAAGGGCAAATTTATCAAGCTATAAAAGAGTGGGGCATTTTAGCGAGTTTAAACTCATAAATGCTGACATAAAAAATATAAAAAATCTTGCTTTAAGTTTAATTTGGCAGTTAAATTTAGAAGACGAGGCAAGGGATTTTTTATATAAAATTGAGTCTGTGAGGCTTAAAAACCTTGCTAAAATTCACGCACACAGCAAACTTTATACAAGCTCATTAGGACGCATAATCGATGCCTTTGGAGCTGTGATTTTTGGCAAAGAAAGGCTTGATTATGAGGCTCAAATAGGGCTTTTGATGGAAAAGCATTTCGATGAAAAGCTAGCTTATAGCTATGAATTTGAGCTTAAAGGCAGTGAAATTTGCGTGAAAAATGCCTTTAAACAAGCCTTTAAAGATGACGCTCGCCACGTTTGCACGGGCTTTTTAAATGCCTTGGCTAGCTGCATCATAAGCTACACTCAAAAGGACGAGCTTCAAAATGGCAAAAAGGAAGTGGCACTTTGCGGAGGGGTTTTTCAAAACAAAACCTTGCTTAAAATCCTAAACAAAAGAGGCTTTAAATATAAAGTATCTTTAAATTTCCCCCCAAATGACAGCTCAATCGCACTAGGACAAATGGTGCATTTTTTATACAAGGGTTGAAAACTTTTCAAACGGACACAGCGTTATTATGAGCCGTGAAAACGCCGAAGTAATCCACAAATCTAAGCAAAAGCTAAAAATCTTTTGTAATATTAAGCATTGTAAAACATCTATAAAATCACGCTTTATTATGAAATTCAGCTATCTGCATTATGCAATATGCGTTTCGCACCAAAAGCTTCCTTGAGAAAGTGGAATTTGCCCTATTTTAAGCCCCCTTTAGTGCGGAGGGCTTACTTCGCAAGGCTTGTAATCCGCCCTGTGCGGAGAGGGGGGGGGGGTTTGCTTCGGCTATGCTGCAACCTATCCTATGCGTAGTGGCTTTTGCTTCGTGCTACGCGTCTTGCAACCTGCCATATGCCAAGAGAGGTTTTTTGCTTCGGCTATGCCTTGTCATCCGCCTTGTGCGGAAAGTAAATCCTCAAAAGCCTATGCCGTGCGGTGTGGGTTTTACTTCGCTACTCTTGCAACCCACACTGTGAGGGTGTGCCGTCATTGCGAGACTTGTGACAGCAAGTCGTGGCAATCCATAAATTCCATAAATTTCAAAGCAAAACCCTAAATTTTGTCATATGAAGCGTTGTGAAATATCTCAAAATTCAAAAAAGAGATTTTTTACAACGCTTGGCTCTTAACCCGCTGGATCGCTTTCTTGCGAAAGCTCAAAATGACAAAAAATCCGTCATTGCGAGCGAAGTGCGGTAGCACAAAGCGTGATGGCTGGGGCGTAGCGGTTTTTGCGTAGCAAAAATGTGTTAGCAGACGCGTAGCACGAAGTAAAATCCACTAAAATTTAGGCTTTGCCTGAATTTGTCATACTGAGCGTGTGCTAAGTATCTACTATACACAAAGTGCGTTTTTACCCTTGTGAATTCGTCTAAAATTCAAACAAAATGCTTAAATTGCAAACTAATTTGAAATATTGTTTTTGCCAAAATTTTGTTTTGCAAAGACTTTGTAGAGTTTCAAGGGCTGAATTTTGTGGCAAAATATTCAAATTCAAGGCGACAGCCTTGAAAGTGCCAACAAGAAATGTTTAGTGCAAAAAACAAAGTGTTTTTGCTTACAGTTACAAGACGAGTAAACAGAAAGTAAAATCTAAAATTCACACAGCGAAAGCAAAAATTCAAAGCAAAAGTTCAAAATTTCGTCATTGCAAGCACGGTAACACAAAGCGTGATGGCTGGGGCGTAGCGGTTTTTACGTAGCAAAAATGTGTTAGCATACGCGTAGCACGAAGTAAAATCCACAAAGGCAAAGACATAGCCACTTGCCCTCATACTAAGCGTTGTGAAATATCTCAAAATTCAAAAAAGAGATTTTTTACAACGCTTGGCTCTTAACCCGCTGGATCGCTTTCTTGCGAAAGCTCAAAATGACAAAAAATCCGTCATTGCGAGCGAAGTGCGGTAGCACAAAGCGTG
>NZ_QHLI01000019.1 GCF_006864425.1 Campylobacter troglodytis
TTAATTTCTTTGTTCTTTAATGGCTTTGAGGAATCATAATCTTTGATGATGAGTTTAAAAGAAAATGTGTCGCTTGAGTGAGGGTTTAAAGGCTTGAAATCTTGCGTGATAGCTTGGTTGGGGGTGGTAAGAGAATTATCTATGCTTTTTTGAGATTTGTTTTCTTCATATGAATTTTTATCTTGTTGCAAATAGTTTTTATAAGATAGCATTTGTTGAATGATGGCAAAATGATTTATTTTAGGATTACTTAGATATTTACAAAGCTCTTCTGATTCAGCTTCGTTTAATGCTCGTAGTTCAATATAGTTATTTCGTAAAAGATAGTCTTTGATAAGATTTAGTTTGGTTATGTAAATTTCACAAAGCTTGTCTTGGGTTTGCTCTTCATCTAATTTTTGTTTTTTGCCTTTATCCTCAAATAAGCCCTCTTTAAAATACCAATCCTCTGCTAGTCCTGCTATAAATGCTCCTACAACAGCACCTATAATAGTGCCTACGATAGCAAAGCTAGTGCCAATAGTAGCTCCTATAACGCTTCTTGCTAGGATTTTGCTAGCTAAATTTATGCTTGCTTTTGTAGCTGATTTTTTAGCTATTTGTTTTGCAGATGTGCCAATATTTTTACCTATTTTACCAAAAGCATAAGACATGCTAGATTCAAATATTGTTTCTTGTATAGCTCTTTTATCATCTTTACCCTCTGCTTTCTTAAACAAATAAGAAAAAATACCAAAATTACCTATAAGTTTATATTGATAAAAAGTATTTATGCCTTTTGCGACTCCTTGTTTTACCATATATTCCTCTAATAGTACACTTGAACCTGCTCCCGCCACAACTATTGAGTAATTTATCAAAGTTCCTACATTGCCAAAATCATTGCTATAGCTATGGTTTTTTGCAAATTTTTGTTTGCAGATGCAAAATTCTAAAGCAATATAAGCAGATTGTGATTGTGTCTTACTTGACATTTTGTTTATTCCTCATCTTTTCTATTTTGTCCCAATCTATTTTGGGATATATGAAGCGTTCGTGTTGCAAACTTATTTTATATATTAAAAAATCATTTTTATCTGCGTTTAAAAGACTTTTTTCAATCATCGGCAATAAAAAGGAATAAAGCTCATCAATATTTGATCCTCCCCAATCTTGGATAAATGACACCACATTGCCAAAAGGGAATCTATCATTTAATCCCATTTTATAAAACTTTACTTCTGAACTTCCACCAAAAATCATAGCACCAGCGAAAAAAGGCAAATCAATATATATGTATAATGGCTCTGCTAGAGATATTTTTTTTGTTTTACCCAAATACTTTTCAAAAACTAAATTGTTTTTTGTAATATATATTTTTTTTCGATTTAATAATCTAAACAATCTATACATTGGCATTAGTGCAATAAATAATAAAACTAAGAATGCCAAAGCCATAATAATAGTCTCTAAATCACGATTGATAAGGTTTTCTATTATTTCTACTGGAAACCACCAACCCAAAACATATGAGAAAAATATTAGATGCAATATTGTAATAAAATAGCCTATATTGCTTTTTCGCTTTAGCCTCCAAATAATCTCATCGCCATTTGTATCATATCTTTTTGAATTTTGGCTTGTTGTTTGATTTGAATTTTTAAGTTGCACTTGTTGTTGCGACATTTTATTTTCCTAGCCCTTATTATAAAGTGTATAAATTCTAAACCACATATGTCCAAATATAGATTTATTATTCTTTGAGTTCTCTTTAAGATATGGTGTGCCAGCTTTTTCTATGAAGATCTGCATATAATATTTATTTTCCATAAGTGTTTCTATTTCCTAAATGGTCCAGAAATAATTATATGTGGCGTAATACCACTTGGCAAAGGTGCATTTTCTAGTACTTCAAGCCTAATGTTATATTTGTGCCAAACTTTTGTATCAAATAGCCCCAAGGTTATGATTTCATCATCGCTCCACATAGGAAAAACTCCCTTTATAGTTGTAAAATATAATGGCAATGTTATGATTTGTTCTTGGGATAATTTAGTATTGCCTAGTGGCGTAAAAATAAGCTTAAATTTAAAATGTTGATTTGGATGATACTCTTGCAAAATCTTTAAAACTTTTTGCTTTTGCAAGTCGTCCCAATAACATATAAGGCGACAACCATAAGAAAATTTATTGGCACTAGCAGGTCGCCAAATATAATCAAGTCGCTTGATAAAATCTGCTCCATTTTTTATAGGGAGATTTTCAAATGCTACCCTAAGATCGTAGTCATCAAGGTTTTTATCGTCATTTAAGCAGTAGCTATCCCTCCAATATGTATTAGGCTTAAAAAATATTTGAATAGCAATATATGGCTTGTGCCTCCAAAAATCAAACGGCATTGTAAATTGTTTTTCATACACATTGCCTTGCTTAGTAAAGTCAAATGGCTCTTTTATGTAAAAATACTCAGCTTTAAGTGGATTTAAAGTGCTACTAGAATATAAATTTATTTGAGATATAAATATTAACAAAATAGAATGTCTTAATATATTTTTGAATGTTTGTGTTGCATTTGCTGAATTTATCATTATGTCGCCTTTTATTCAAATCCTAACTCCAGCTTTTTCATCATTTCTTTGCTCCAACCCTTTGGGGCATTTGTGATGCTTGGATAGATTTGATTAAAAAATTCAATATACACATCTTTGTTATCGCTTAATTCAAAATAATATTTGCCTAGTGGGGAGGGGGTGGGTATGGTATATGATTCTTTTTCTTCTAATGACATCCATACAAGCTTGTGTTTTGGTATTTCGCTTATTTTTTGGTTGGGGGAGATAAAAGAAGACGATGGGCTACCAAATTCTGCGTGGTAAAGTCCTTTTTCATCGCTTGGGAGATAATTTGTAGCCTCCACATTAAAAAAGCCATATTCCCAGCCATCATTTGAGCTAGCAAGTATTTCATCTTTTAATTCTTGCGATAAATCACTATGATACAAATCGCTAACACTATTGCGCAATTTGTAAAACAAATGTTTCCAATTATCATATCTTGACAAAAAACTCTCATCTATATAACAGGCTATATTAAAGAGCATATTGTTTTTTTCTGCAAGGTATCCTTGATAATAGCGTATCGTATAGTTTTGCAAGCTCCACACCAAATACGCATAAAATAGCTCATCATATAGCAAAATCTTAAAATTAGATTGATTGGTTTTTGTTAGATAATCAAGGGCGATTAAATTAATCACATTATTGCGAACAATCTTATGTGTATCAGTATATCGCTTTATCATAGATTTTGGTAAAATCCCTTTTTGTGCTAGATTTTCAAAAAGTCTATCATTCAAATGATATGCCTTAATGCCGAGATTTTTGTTTATCGAAGTTAGGTAGTTTTGGATAAATTCTGTATTTTTTTGATGTAACTGCGTGAAATATGAGATGATTTGCTCTTTGCTTAAAGTAATATTTGCCTCGCTATTTTTGCAAAGGGTTTTTACATTATTGGCGTTATATATGGTGTATTCGCCACCCATCATTGCATCAAATTGTGTTTGTGGTGGAACATAGTTTGTATTTATCTCATCAAGCCATAAAGGATTGATTTTATCCACTTCATTAGTGATATTTGATATGTTTGAAGGGATCAATTTTGGTGCTAAAATGCCTTGCTTATTTTTGCTAAAAATAATTTTACCAAGATATAAGCCTATTTTATGGTCTAATATTTGGTATGAGTTATTGGGACACCAATCATTAAGGGCATTTATGGCTGTGTTTATGCCTAGATATATTTCTTTATCAGCTCGTTTGCGTAGAAAGTTATCGTGTATTTTTGGGTCCCAAACCCTTCCTAAGGCCATTATTTTACTCCAACTTTTTGTCTAAATTTCCAAGCCACCACCTTAGTATCTCTCTCGTTTGGTTGGATATAATATAGAGGCGATGGCTTCATAAATTGCTTGTTAATTTTAATTATATTTTTAGAATACTTATGATTTTTGTGGCACTTTTTCAATTCAGCATCAAAAATAGCGCATTCTTTATCATAGGCATTAAAAAATTTATCATAACTCCAAGCAATATAAAAAGTGTCATTATAATAAATCAATTTTGCCACTCTACTTTGTGCGAGTTTATGTCCTTGTGCATCCTCAAAAACATACCAAATATAAAAATGCCTAAATTCGTGGATAATTGTGTCTATAAATATAATAAAACTGTCTTTAATATTGTTTGGTGGCTTAATGCTAATGGTATTAGTTTTTCTACGGTAAGTGCCAGAATCGCCTGGATTTGGCTCAGTATCAATCTTTGGTCTATATTGTTGTTTTATGCCTAATTCATCGCAAACATCATAGAGAAAATCTGTGATAAGTTGTTTCCAATTTGCATTGCCACGCAAAAACGCATTTTCAAATTCTTGCTTATAATTTCTTGTGTTTGAATTTATGACATTACATATAATTGATATATTTATTGTTGAATCACAAAAACTTATACCTTTATATACTTTCACAACGCTATTTATAAAATTATCCCTATCATCTTTGTATTCATCCTTACACTCAAACCACACATAGCAAGTTTGTTCTACACTATCTATAAAATTCTCATCTCCTAAATCAAAGCTATAATAAATATAAGCAATTTTACCTGCAAGTTGGGGATAGGTTTTAAAATAATCAAATACTGCATCTGCCCTTTTGTTATATGTTGTTCTATTGCTTTTATAAAATTCATCTAAATTTTTATCATTAGCCTTTAAAAACCACAGTGCTTCATCTATGCTATAAATATAATCTAATTTATTCCACTCATTTATATCATTGCTATTTATGGCTTTAGCATATATAGCCTCTTGCTTAGTATTGTTATTAGCTCTTTGTGATTTGCTTACATTACCGTCATTGCCTACTGCAAAAGTTAGGTTAAATTTTATATGTGCTGTATTTTTATCAAACTGTTTTATGTTTGAAGCGTAGATAAGGTATATAAATTCTACATAGCCATTTTGTCGCAAATGATCTAGCTCTTTGGGTGTTGATAAATAAAAATCTTGTGTGTCTTGTCCTATAATAAATTCTTTTCTTAAATTATGTGATATAAGTTCAAAATTTTTAGCCTTATGTTTTTTTGCATAAAGCTCCTCTTTCCAATAAATTGTGCCTATATTAGATTCATCGCTAAATTTTATTGCTTTGAGTGTGAGATAAGTCCCTATTGCAAATGGAGCATTTAAATTCACAAAAACTCTATCATTATGCCCTTCAATCTTAATGTTTTTAATAAGATTAATCTTATAATCAATAATACATTTTACATATGGCATAGTATTTATTAGTTTGGCGATGTTTTTTATATTGGCAAAAAAGTGCTTTAAATATATATTATTATCTAGTGTTTCTTGTGTATTATCACATATTTTACAATGAGTTTGTGTGAATTCTTTATCATTATAAAGTGACAAAGTTGAATTAGATTTTGCAAAATCCGCATTGTTTTGAGCGGCAATGTTAGATTCTTTTAGCAAGGATTGTGCTTCTTGTGTGTTTATAAAATAAGTGCCATTTTCTATCCTTGCCTTAGTATGACCCTCATAACTCGCTCTTACTTTATCACCTTGCATCACAAAAAGTGTAAATCCATTGAAATATAAATAGATCTTTGCTTTGAAATAAAGCGTTGCAGAGCATTTTTGATAATTATTGGGGCTTAGAATTTTATTTGTGCTGTTTTTAAATTCATAGTATTGTGTGCTCTTTGAATTTAGTTTGTTTGTGGGGGTTTGATTGTAGTGCTCTAAGCTAAATGCGTGAGATGAATAAGTTTCTTTTGCTAGATAGTATGGACTTTGCTCGTAATCACTGTCATTTATGAGTTTAATGCTAAAAAAATCTCCCCTCTCATTGCTTGGAATTTCAAAGATAACTTCTCCATTTCTTGTAGTGAATTTAGATTCATAGCATTTTTTAGCATCAATATTTGTTATTTGAATTTCTTTGTCTTTTAAAGGGATTAATAAATCATAATCTTTAATGATGAGTTTAAAGGGAATCGTAGTGTTGTTTGTAGGTGGGTGAGGGTTGGGGGAATTTGTGGTGGTTTGAGTGGAGTGGTTAGAGGCATTTATAGTTGAATCATCTGTTGCATTTGTATTTGAATCTGCATCACTTTTTTTAAGATAATTGTTAAAACTGCGTAGCGTTTTATCTATATCGTTGGCATTAGAATCTGTGTGTAATAATACTTCTATTATGGATTGGTAGTCTTTGGAATCTAGATTCCTTTGAGGATTTGCATAGGGGTGAGCTGAATTATATTGTATCTCACCATTTGAATGATTGCCTTGAATAATCAAATCATTAACATCAAATTCATCTATCCAAGCAGTGATTTTATCGATAACATTGGAGGTAAAATCTTGCAAAGATGAAATATTATTTTCTATAATAGTTGCTATATATTTTGAAGATTCATCAAATCTTTGTTTTAGAGATTCCCAAAGTTGTGGAGCGTTTTCTTTGCAATAGATGTAAATTTCTGTTATGAAATATGTAAATGCTAAAGAAGCACCAATGCTAACCACCAAAGTCCAACAACCAGCAATAAAACCAGTAGAAGCAAGAGTCCCTACCGCCAATTCCGTAGCAATGCCAAATCCGATTTGCAAACCTCCTAAAATAAGCATATCATTAGCATTAAGATTAGAATCACTAATATTTAATACCATTGTTTTGGAGGCATTTTTGAACTTAGGTATAAATCTTGCATAAAAAGGCAATCCTTTTTCAATATACTTTATATTTTCTGTTATTACCGTGTCTATTGAACTTAACATATAAAATAAGGCTCAAGATACTTTAATAGGATTTTCTCTTATCAATTTTAATAAATTTTGATGAGAATTTTGTCCTAAATTTTTCGTCTTAATTCTGTTTCCTTTAAGTGAAGCACGAAATTTTCTTTTTTAATTCCACGAAATTTGGCAAGTCTAAACTTAGCAAAGCCCCAAAAATTATCTATTCCATTGATATGGCTTCGTCCGTTTGCGAACTCAAATTTGGCGTGTTTTACCCTATAATGTGCCTTTGCACCTTCTTGCAAAGTTGCGAGTGTAACGAAGCAAAAAATCCACTAAACCATCATAGGCTTTGAAGCTTTCCTGTAAATCTCGCTTTCTTCAAGCTCTGAAAATTCCTTTATTATGGACTGTAACTCTTTGGCAGAGCAATGTTTGACCACTTGCGTATAAACTCGTGCGATTGCGTTTTAACATACCAAACACAGGTGTCTTTTTTCCAGCCCCACGCCCACGCTTGCCCCTTACTCTTTTAGCTCCAAAATAACTCTCATCAACTTCGATTTCACCGCTGAGATTTTTTCGCATTCTTTGGCTATTAAAATGCGAATTTCACGCAAAATTCTATTCACGCAAACACGAGAAATTTTGCAAATTTCAGCGATTTTTTTCGCCTCTAAATCAAGGGCTTCTTGCAAAGTTACGAGCCGTAAGGCGAAGTAAAAAATACTTCAAAATTTCTCTAAATTTCTTTTGAGACAATTCGGAAGCGAATCATATACTTGTTTTTCATTTTGCTCTCCATACTTTAAAATGATATTGTATCAAATTAAAGTATCTTGAGCCTAAAATAATTTTGATTTTATTGAATCGGCGTTGTTGCTAACTTCTATGTCAATTAGACAGGGTTTATTGTCGCTTGTAATGCAGGTGGTAAATGTGTTTTCAATATTTTGTCCCATCATAATTCCTTTTCGCAAATTTTGGTATTTTGTGCGCTATTTGTTTTATCTTGTAAAATCGCTCTTTTGTTTAGAAAATCTATTAGCACACTAGAATCTATATCTTTTAAAAATCCAAAAACTCTGTGTTTAATGATATGATTGTCTTTGCGCTCACAACGCACGATTTGTTGTATTTTTACAGGAATTACCGATTGCGAAAATATATATTCGCAATAATACAAACTTTCATCATTTTTTATGCGATACAAGCCAATAGAGATAGCCCCAAATAAAATGCAAAATTCTGCAAAAAGCTCTTTATTTTGTGCATATATAGATTTTATGCGTGGCGTAACTAAAAGCAGGACACAAACAACCAAAAACCCAATATATAAAAAACTTAAAATGCCAAATAACGCACAAACAAATAATATGCAAAATATGCTAAAAAAACGCAATATTTTTGTTTTTCTATCACTACGAAATGGGGTAAGCAAGATTAGATTTTACTTTGTTTGTTTTCGCTCCCTAAAACTACAAAAATGCAAAAATAGCAAAATGAATATCGCGCAAAATATAGCAAAAAAGTATAACCCTACACACATCACAATATCATAAAAGTTTGCAAACATAGAATTTTGTCTAAAATGAATCTCTAAAATCACAAAACCAAGCAAAATGTTTATCGTGGCGCAGATTCGTGCAATATTTAGCACAGTGCCATATAGCCTCATTTTTTGTACATCCAAACTTTCATTTTTATAAGGAAATCCACAAAAAAGAAAAATATCAAACTTCTCACTCACTCTTTATCTCTCCACCTTTTATGTCCAGTTTATTAGAATCTATGATAACTTCCACGCTACCTACCTTTATATCAATGCCCTTATTTGCGTTATTGGGTAAGCCAAATGTTAAGCCCATTGCTTGTAAATGATTGTCTTTTGGCATTGCAATTCCTTATAAATATTACTTTATCGAATCACTATCGAGCTTATTTGTGTTTTTATGGCGCAAAAATTTCTTTGTTTTTGTTTGAAACATTTTCATAAATTTATCCATATTTGCATCAAATGTATTTGTATTAAATAGTGGCAAATGCACCATACACTTTATTTTCATATCGCTCCATTTAAGATTTTGCTTGTTTATATCAAAAAATATAATATTGTAAATACAAAAAGGAAATCCAAAATTGTGCGCAATTTTAACCCCATAATTTAGCTTGATTGTTTTTGTGAATAGAAATTTATTTGTTGTTATAATGAAATAGCTATCATAAAGCGTGATTTTACGCTTGTTGTCAACTATGATATCCCTTATACAAAAATAAACTCCAAATACAAATAATAACATAAGCGGAAAAATCAATATAGTAGCCCATTCTTGCTTGATTGCTTCAAATATATACAACTTAAAAAAGACTTGCATAAAACTATATATTACAATGCAACCAAACACCGCAGAAATAAAAAGCACAATTTTGCGTAATATGCCTATTTGGGATTTTACTTCGATTAGTGGATTAGAATCTATTGTGTGCATTTATATATTCTCGCGCTTCAAATATCTAAATGTTAATTTTTAATGCCCTTTCAATAACATTGATTTGGGCTTCTTTTGCCTTAATAATTTGTTCTTTTTGTGATTTGTCCATAATTTAACCTTTGCATATTATACTATTCTAACATAATATAATGGGAAAATTAGCTTTGTTTATATCGCATTTTCCATTTTCACGCTCATATTCATTTACCTTATCACTAGCTTTTTTGCTGAATGTGTAAAAAATTTCGTAAAGTTTATGAGATTTATTATATTTTGTATATTTGTCTTTATTGTAGAAATTTACCATTATTCGAATCAAACAATATGTTTCTTGTGATTAATTAAGACTCAATTAAACTTAAAACCAAATTGAAAGGTTTTTAAGTTAACGCCTATGAAAAACAAATACATAGTCCGTTCCCTAATTTCGCAGATATAATTTAAGGAAATTTTGCGTTATTTTTTACTTCGCCTTACGGCTCGTCCCTTTGCAAGAATTGATTTAGAGGCAAAAAAAATCGCTGAAATTTGTCAAATTTCACAACAAAGTTTGTGTAAAATTTTCAAGCAAATTTGCATTTTGATAGCCAAAGAATGCGAAAAAATCAGCAAAACGAAGTTTCTTTAGAAAATGAGCGGTGAAATCGAAGAGGGTGAGAGCTACTTCGGTGGTGTGCGTGGAAAAAGGGGGCGTGGGGCTGGAAAAAAGACACCTGTGTTTTTACTTCGTGCTACGCACTCGTAACTGCAAGCACAAGGTTTGCTAAAATGCAATCGCACGAGTTTATACGCAGGTCGTCAAGCATTGCTCTGCCAAAGAGTTACAGTCCATAATAAAGGAATTTTCAGAGCTTAAATAAAGTGAAATTTATAGGAAAGTTTCAAAGCCTACGAGGCCTTGTGATTTGTGTGCAAAGGCACATTATAGGGTAAAGCACTCCAAAAACGAGTTTGCAAATGGACGAAATCACATAAACGTAATATAGAATTTCTGGGGCTTTGCGAAGTTTCGTTTAGCGAAATTTAAGGGCTAAAAGAGAAAATTTTATCCTTCACTTAAAGGAAACAGAATTGAGACGAAAAATTTGGGACAAAATCTTTATCAAAACTTGCTAAAATTGATAAGAAAAAATCCTATTAAGTTTAATTGAGCCTTAATTAAATAGCGTATCCATAGATTCGCATACTTTATCACTATGTAAAAATTCATCTAAAATATAGATTCCATACAACAAAAGAGCTAAATATAAATCTTGTTGTGTGCATTTGGCATTATTTATTGATGGATTTTGCTGTATGTCTTTGCCATCATAAACGCATAAATTATAATTTCTGCCTAATTGTTTGACTTTGGATTTTAATGTTTCCGTTGAATCTAAATGTTGTGCTTTGGTCATTTCTTTTATATTTTGTAAGCGCAGATTTGGCTTATCATCATTTAGAATCTCAGTAAAAAAAGCTGTGGAAAAAATAAAGCTAGATTTTAATAATATTGTGCGACATAGCAAATCAGCCATTCCCCATCTGTTGCGTTTAATGCTTCTTGTTGTGTTATGTCTTTGCAACCAAAGCACCATATCGTTAGTAAAATACAGCAAAATCTATCGATTTATCCTTTACTCCAATCCTAATTCCAGCTTTCTCATCATTTCTTTGCTCCAACCCTTTGGGGCATTTGTGATGCTTGGATAGCTTCGATTAAAAAATTCAATATACACATCTTTGTTATCACTTAATTCAAAATAGTATTTGCCTAGTGGGGAGGGGGTGATTGGCTGCCTTCTTTCAAATAATGCTTGGTTGGGAGAGATAAATTGTAATTTTGTATACTCATCATCAACACTCATCAATCCCCCATTATTGCTAAAAAATAATTCCCTATAATATTCATCGGTTTCAAACATTTGATTTTCAAATCTCAGCTTAAATTCTTTTTTAAAATCACCTGTTTTTGGATCTATTTCACCACTTTGTCTCATTTGTGTTGCTAAATGAACATATTGTTGATATGCCCCTGGGTTAAAAAGTAGCTTATTTTCATCGCAAAAAGAAGCAGAAAAATTTACTATAAAATTTTTAAGACTCAATGCAAAATACCAATAAAATAGCTCATCATAAAATACAATCTTAAAAAGCATTTTATGATTCGTCTCTTTTAATGTTGAAAGATAATCTAAGATGGTTAAATCAAGTGCATTGTTGCGGATAAGCTTATGCGTGTCAGTATATCGCTTTATCATAGATTTTGGCAAAATCCCTTTTTGTGCTAGATTTTCAAAAAGTCTATCATTCAAATGATATGCTTTAATGCCGAGATTTTTGTTTATCGAAGCTATGTAGTTTTGGATAAATTCTGTATTTTTTTGATGTAACTGCGTGAAATATGAGATGATTTGCTCTTTGCTTAGCACAATATTATCTTTGTGCCTAAAATAGTGAATTTTTAGATCTTTGCGCTCATTTTTTGTAGGGTAAGTAGCCATACCATCTATATATCCTACTAGTCCTGTGTCTCTTGGCTGTATGTGTTTATTTGTTGGCATTACCTTTTTATTGATTTCATTTAGCCAAAATACATTCAATCCCTCAAAGCTAGAATCTGTGATATTTGAAGGGATAAATTTGGGCACTAAAATGCCTTGCTTATTTTTATTAAATTCAATTTTGCCAAGATAAAGAGTGGCAGTAAAGTCTTTGAAATGAGGTGGTGCGAAACATTGCATAAGGAATTTCTCAGAATTAACAGATAAATTTGGGTAAATATCCTCATCATATATCCTATCATCAATAGCTAAAATATTGCTTTCAATGCCTAAATAAATTGTTTTATACTTTACATATTCAATACCACCGCATATTGTGTTAAAATACATTTTATTATCAAGCAATAAACTTAAATCTAAAGTGTTAGCCATTTATCCGCCTTTTATTTTTGCTTTATACCAAGCCTTTTAATTACTTCGTTTGCCATATATCGTGGGTCGCGCTCATTTGGTTGAATCTCATAAGTACTTTGGTATATATCATTATTTTGTCCAAGATAGCAATTTACTTTATTTGATTCATTCTTATTGCATAATTTTTTGTAAGCCTTTGTTATTATATAATCACCGCTAATATAAAAATTAAAAGAATATGCAAGATAATTTAATAAAGGGCTTTTGTGTGGCTTTTCCTTATAAATTTTTTCGTAAATATACAAATGTCTGCATTCGTGTATAATAGTAGCAATAAGCCTATCTGAACGATACTGTAATGTAAATATAATATTGTCATTTGCATTGGCATAAGTAATTAATTTTTTATCTATTGCTACTGTATTGTATGGAATTTTATCTTCATTGTAGTAAGAAGTCATACCCCTACTAGCCATATCCTTAACAATTACATTATTAAGATTAAGTTTGAAGTATGAGCATATTTTCCATATTAAACTCTTTACAAAATTTTCTCTTTCTTGGTAAAAATCCATCCCAACCACCTTGCTTGCTTTGTCGTTGAGTGTGGCATTAAATAAACTATATCCATTAAATAAAGCATTATTATAAGCCTCTTTAAATGTAATATTTCTTTTTAAGATCTTACTTTGATAAACATCATTTTCAAACACTTTCACAACGCTATTTATAAAATTATCCCTATCATCTTTGTATTCATCTTTACACTCAAACCACACATAACAAGATTGTTTTGCATTGTCTATAAATTCATCATTCCCCAAATCAAACCTATAATAAATATAAGCAATCTTTCCTGCAAGTTGGGGATAGGTTCTAAAATAATCAAATACTGCATCTGCCCTTTTGTTATATGTTGTTCTATTGCTTTGATAAAATTCATATAATTTTTTAAGATTTATTTTTAAAAACCACAGTGCTTCATCTATGCTATAAATATGCTCTAATTTATTCCACTCACTTATATCATTGCTATTTAATATTTCGCCATTTTGCATTTTGTTTTGCTCGTTTCTTTGAGTTTCCCTTACTGCATTATCTGCACCAATTCCCACATTAAAATCTATACTAATCAAAATAAACGCATTAATAGCATTGTTTAAGGTAGCACATACAATAGCATAATCTTTGTCATTTTGTTTTCGCAGTGGCAAATAAAATCCTATTTTATTATATTGATTGTTTTTGTGAAAATACTTGCTTTCATCGCTAATTTGTTTATCTAGCCTAAGTTTTGTATCAAATATTGCATACCACCATTCCACCTTACTTGTTTGATTATCATCATTCATCACAGCTTCTAGCTCAATATAGCTTCCCGGTGCAAATGGCACTTTGATAGGATAGTTATAGTTATTTGGGCTATGATTTAAATACCTAATCTTTGTTTGGCTTTGTTTATCAATGCTAATTACTTGTGGTAGATTTTGTGAAAAATCTAGCCCCCATTCTATGTTTTCTATGAATTTTATATGACTTATGGTTGGTTTGCTATATTGCACTTTTAGAGTAACATTTGTCCGATTTGTATTATTTAAAATATATCTTAAATTCTTAGCATCATCATAAGAAAGCAATAGATCATTTTGTATTTGTTTATTATTTGCTAGATTTTTATCTCTTAGCATAATGATAGAACTACACGGTTTATTGCATTCTTTATCTGCGTAAATATTTAGTGATAAATTTGAAATAGATTCTGCAAAATCTGTATTATGTAGATTGTTTGCATTAATAAAATCTTTGATTTCTTGAGTATTTATATAATATATTTTATCTTGTAAAACCTTATTTTCATCTTGGTAGCCCTTATCATAGCAGTGAAAAAATGTGTGATTTGATTGTAAATCATCGTTTTTATCTTCTATATTACTTAATATGTCTATATTATCAATGTCGCTAAAGCTAGGCACAAAGTGCTTATAGCCATTTTGATGCTTTAATGTGTCCTTTTCTTGCAAGTTTAATGCTTTGCCACTTCTAGCCTCATAACTCGCTCTTACTTTATCACCTTGCATCATAAAAAGTGTAAATCCATTGAAATGTAAATAGATCTTTGCTTTGAAATAAAGTGTAGCAGGGCATTTTTGATAATTATTGGGGCTTAGAATCTTATTTGTGGTATTTTTAAATTCATAGTATTGTGTGTTCTTTAAATTTAGTTTGTTTGTGGGGGTTTGATTGTAGTGCTCTAAGCTAAATGTATGAGGAGGATCAGATTCTTTTGCTAGATAGTATGGACTTTGCTCGTAATCACTGTCATTTATGAGTTTAATGCTAAAAAAATCTCCCCTCTCATTGCTTGGAATTTCAAAGATAACTTCTCCATTTCTTGTAGTGAATTTAGATTCATAGCTTTGTTTAGAATCAATATTTGTTATTTGAATTTCTTTGTCTTTTAAAGGGATTAATAAATCATAATCTTTAATGATGAGTTTAAAGAAGAGTGCGTTCATAGCATTTTTGACTTCATTATTTTAAATACTTGAATTTCTTAGGCTTAATGTAGTAGATATATCGCTCCTCATCTGCTTTTTGATCATTGCAAGTTTCATCTGGTTCTTTGCCATAACACAGATCGCCATTGCCCTCTTCCACAGCAAGTCTGGCAAATTTAGCACTTGGATACATTATGCCTCCCTCATCTCTATTAAAATCAGGCATAGGAATGAGATAAGCACTTGGTATGTAGCATCTAGAATGAAGGGGATTTTTTAGATTTTTGTAGTTTGGCTCCTTTGGATTTAAAACATCATAAGCACAGATTGAAATTTCAGCCATATCATTTTCTAGTATGTTGTGAATGAAGATGGCATAATGATTAGGGCTTAAAGCATTTGGGTGTTCTTTTATGAAATTTTCTCGTTTTTCTATCCACCAAACCCAAGACTGACCTTCTTCATCATCTGAATTACCGCTACCATTATTGATAATTCCAAAATCAATAAAATTCGGCAACGCTATTAGCATAGTTGTTATCACCTTTGAAGCCCCATAAGGTTTACTAAGTATAGGTACTTCACAAGTGTAATATTCAAAGTCGCTAAAATCTCGTTTATATTTTTTATATTTTTTGCCATTTAAAATTATGTAAAAATAATCCTTTGTTTCATATACTTTTTGTTTTATCGAGTCATCATCTAGCATTGTAAAATATCCTTCATCTAAATCACCCTTCCAATCATAAAACTTATCAAAATTAAACACAGATCTTGTCGTAGCCCAAAGCCCTTTGAATTTAACATAATCGGGTCGTAAATCTAAAATATTATGTTTTTTAGGTGTTTTGATTTTTTTGGTATATTGCATCAAATCTATCCACATTTCTTTATCATCTCTTGGCATTGCATTGTACTCGGCAAAATCTTTAAGTTTATATCTTATATTGTGTTCCTTATACATTTGAGTAGCTTTTAAATTATATGGCTCATACATTTTAAATCTTGGTGCGAAGTTGAATTTATCCTCTAAGACTATGTCTTTTTCATTTAGCTCATCAAATTCTATGGCTTCACCTAGTTTTTCTAAGTCTGTGATATAGGCGTAAGGTCTTGTTTCTCGGATTTCCTTGCCTATATTTTCACCACTTTGGATATATCCTGTGATATAATCGCCAACAATATGTATATCCTCAAAAGTCAAAAAATCATCATCTTTAAAATAAACCTTTTCTGCTTCAGGTAAGCCTAGCGATACTCTTACAGGGATTTGCAAAAAGCCCTTGATTCGCTCACTAAAAAACCACTCTAATGTATGTGGGGCAAATCTTGTCAATAATTCTCTTGCATAAATATGATTAAAATTTAGATTAGCAGGATTGTAATCCTCCCAATCATTACGAAGCGATAGTTTTGAATCTCCAAATAACGCACTTCGTATAAAATATTTTTCATTTTTAGTGTAAATAAGTATTTCTATACTAGAATTATAAATAATATTAAATTCCCTCTCTATATGCTCTATGGACTTATATGCTCCAAATGGCAAATCGGCAGATTCTAATCTATACCACTGCAATACAAGCATTGCTTCGACATTGTTTAGCGTTTTTGCAAATTTTAAGTTTTTGATATTTTTTTCATACTCTTCTTTGCTAACCCATTCGTACATCATATTCTCCCTTGCTAAAATTATTTTTTATATGGATGCTAAAATTTTCGTATCTATTTTTACCATCTTGAGATTTTATTGCATTTTTTTTGATAAACTCCATAAGCATTCTAATGCTTGCATTGATATATGGTTCTATATTATTTTTGTAATGTTCGCCGTCTTTTTTACAGAATTTCTTATTTAGTTGCTTTATTTCTTTTTCCTCTTCATCCTTATTAAGTCTTTTATTGCTAATAATAGACAAACTAGTTTTTCTTTCTTTGGCTATGTCCTCAAGTTTTTTTCTCATTTCTGAAAAATTGACTGTGCTATTGCTATGCGTTATAAGCTCACCATTCTTAAATTCCCTCCCTATCAGCAAACAACCCTCAGTCCTATCAAGCGGGGATTCTAGCACATTTGTGCCTGAGTGGATGAGTATTTCTGTTCTTTTGTTCTTATGGCTACCACTTAAGACAAACTCATCATCATAAAGCTTTGGTAATAGATTGCTATGTTGTCCTTGTGTTGAATAATAAGTCCTTAAGCTTTCCATTTTTGTGCCTTTTTCCATTATTTTATAATGCCCCTCAGGGATGCGTAAAACAGTGTCAGCTAAAAGCCCATCAGGACCGCAAGGTTCTAAGATGACGCCTTTTGCTATGTTCTCTTGTGCTACTAATTCATATTCTCCATTCTCTTGTCGTTTTAATATTTGATAATCCGACAAAGTATATTTTGGTGTTTGTGTATGACGATTTATAAAAATGACATATTGTGTGGGTTTATAGTAGATAAAGGGAATTATGCTTTTTATTTGTTTATTGTTAAAAAATGATAAGGCATCGTTATTGTTGCAATTAAATTTTAGGGGTATTTTTTGATTTGCATTAACTTCTATATAAATAGAAATTGTAGATGATGTCTTGTCTGATATTTCTGCTTTATATCTCTTTTTGTTAAAATCAATATAATCATTTAGCTTTTCTATTTTTTTGTCATTTATGTCATTATTTGTATCAAGCTTGCATACCTCGCGTCTATTTTCATACAAAAACAAGCCCCTATAATCATACACCAAGGCAGATCTATGCTCTATTGCCAAGTGCATTTGGCCTAGTGCGTCAATTACTGTATGTTTATATATTTTGTCCCTTTCGCTATCATCTATCAATAATTTTCCATTAGCCTTAAATGGCTCTTTGTATGGCATTTTCCTTTTTATTATATAGTTATTTGACTGCGATTTTAGTTTAGCTTGTATGCTTAATATATCTTTATCTTTAAAGCCAAAATCCTTAAAATTTACAAAAATAAGATTGCTTTTAAATTCGTCTCCTTTTAGTTCTATGTCATTTATAAACCACTGAATTTCATCTACATTTATGTAAGCTTGCATAGTTTCATTAGCTAAGATCTTGCGATTTTTTTGTGATAATAATTTATCTATTTCTAAATCTCTATAAAAATATGCTTGAAAGGCTACTGTTTGCTCACAGTCAGCTACAAAAATTTCATCCTTGCTATCAAGAAAATAATCATAGCCCTCTTGTTTTTTTCTTTCCTTTTCTAGCCCATTATTTAAAACCTTATAGCATTTGATGATGCCAACTTTATATTGATTTGTAGGAGTTTCACAAGGCTTAAAGTATAATCTTGCATTGCATTTTACATAGCTTCTTGCATTGATAAGTTTTTGCGTGATTTGAGTAAGAGTGATTTTACCATTTATCTCTTTTGTCTTTGTTGCTAGATTATATGGATATTGTTTGCTGCCATCATCACAGATTAAACAAATGCTATGAAAATCTGCGACACAGTCTTTGTCAATGTTTAGCGTAAGCTTTCCATTAACGATTGTGCAAATTTGCGTGGTTTTATTATCTACATTTTTAATTTCTGCCCTACCATTTTCAATCCTTTTGTTAGAATCAAGATCAAAAAACTCTATGCAAATTGCGCTTTTTTCCATATTTTATTACCTTTTTTTCACATTAACGGGCTTATTTACAGTTAATTCATTTTCATCTAGTGTTAGCTTATAAGCTTTGACTTTTAGAGTAATTTTATCTTTGTTTAATGCAAGGCTAGATTTGCTTGATATATAGATGGCTCAATTAAACCTAACAAGATTTTCTCTTATTAATTTCAGCAAATTTTGATGAGAATTTTGTCCTAAAATTTTAGCCTTATATCTAAATTCTATTTCCTTAAATGAAGGACAAAATTTTCAGCCTTTAAATTTAGCTAAATCAAACGAGCAAAGCCCCATTCTACTACTTGGAAAAGTTATATTGTTTAGTGCTTAAAATTTAATGCTCTAAGTTTGCTAAACCTTTGTATCAAAAAGATCAAAGCCTTAAATTCAAAAGCTCTAAAAGGCGTAGCGGGTTTTTTTATCATAATACCTAACAAGTATAGATAGACTAAAACAAATCACAAAATACCACAAGGCGATCAAGCTAAGCATAGCTAGAATTTCCTCAAAGCTCTTAAGCTGGGCTAGTAAAATTTTAGATTGATAAGTAAGCTCGGCAATTTGCAAACCTGCTAAAAAAGAAGTATCCTTAAAGGTTGTAATGATTTGAGAAAGCAAGGATGGCACTATGTTGCGAAAGGCTTGAGGCAAGATGATGAAACGAAGGGTGAAAAATTTCCCAAAGCCCTGAGAATACGCAGCCTCAAACTGCCCTTTTGGCACTGCATTTAGCCCACCTCTAACGATCTCAGCCATAACAGAGCTTGTATATAAAGAAAAGCCTATGCTACCCCAAAGAGCAGGATCAGCCCTACCAAAAAAGCTTGGCAGCACAAAGACAGCAGTTAGCATCCAAAGTAGCAAGGGGGTGTTGCGAAAGATCTCAATGTAAGCTCCTGCTAATTTTGAGCCTATCTTACCTCCGTAATTTCTAAGTATGGCTAGGACTGTGCCAAAGATGATTGAAACTACACAGGTAAAGATAGCTATTTTTAGAGTTAAAAGCAAACCCTGCCACAAAAAAAGTAAATTTTCAGCACTAAATACCTGCATAGCTAAGTCCTCTTGTGTTGATTTTTAAGTCTATCCTCGTAGCCTTTGGCAAATTTTGCCAAGGGATAGCAGATGATAAAATACAAAAAGGCTGCAAAAAGATAAGAGGGTGCGTAATTTCCACTATCAGCAGCATAAACATCAGCCACAAACATAAGCTCACCTCCTGCTATTATCAAAAGCACTGAGGTGTTTTTAACCAAATTTACCATTTGATTTGTAAGGGGAGGCAAAATTATCTTTATGGTTTGAGGAAGGATAATAAAACGCATTTGTTGGATATAAGTAAAGCCCTGAGATGAGGCTGCTTCAAACTGTCCCTTTGGCACACTTAAAATGCCAGCCCTTACAACCTCGCTAATATAAGCTCCATGATATGCCCCAATGCCAAGCACACCAACGCTAAAAACATCAAGACTAAGCCCAAGTGGAGGCAAAGCAAAATAAAGAAAGAAAATTTGAATCACAAGGGGGGTGTTTTGAAAAAACTCAACATAAATTCTATTAAGCACAATTAATATTTTTATCTTGCTACTAGCCATCATACCGCCTATAATGCCAATGATTAAGGCAAGAAGAATGGCAAGGATGCTTACAGATAAGGTATAAGCAAAGCCGCTTAAAAAGCTATCCCCTCTTTCAAGGGTGTCTATGAATTTCCATAGGGCAAAGGGATTGCCACTTGTTTCACTGTAAAGTCCAAGTGAGTTTAAAAACTCACGTAGTTTATTTGCAAGATCACTCATATTTTATCACTTAAATTTTTATCATCTTTGACTCTGTTTTAAGAAACTGCTAAATTTCAAATAAATGCTACTTTGTCTTTCTTTGTCATTTTGCAAAAATTCAAACATTTTTGTAAACAATGCCTAAATTTAGAAATTTAGCCCTTAAAATTCACACAAAGGCTTGAATTTTAATAGCTTATCCTTTTGACAAAGGAAATAAAATGACAAATTAACACCTTTTGAAAAAAGCACCTTGTCTTGTAACGCTAAGCTTAATATAAGGCTCTTTCTTTAAAATATGACAAGGCTTATGATTAAAAGCATCTTTTACCCTAAGCCTTGTATCTTAAACAGAAACTTTTTAGAAAGATCACTTAAACATCTGCTTTTACAAAAAGCTCGTAATTCTTTTAAAAAGCACCTTGTCTTTCATATCTTTTAAATTAGCAACTAGCATAGCAACACTCAAAGCCCTAAGCTCTTTGCCTATAAAATAAATTCAGCATTTAAGCTTAATTTAAGCTAGCAAAACTAAGTTTAACTAGCTTAAATCAAACAAGCTTACAAGGGCTAGGCTGAACTTAAATTTAATTTAAGCCCCATTTCTTGGCTAGCTCTTCAAGCAATTCAGGATTATTCTCCACAAATTCATCCACAAAGGCTGCTAATTTTGTGTTGGATTTCTTGCTTACTATGCCATATTCTTGCGGGGCGAAGTTATCAGGAAGGATCTCGCTTTTATCATCCACATAGCCTAGCAAGATGGACTTATCCACAGAAAAGGCATCAACCCTCTTAGCATCCAAGGCAGCCTTTATGCTTGGATAATCAGGAAATTCGCTAAATTCTATCTCAACTCCCTTTTCTTTGGCACTATCATCTATCACCTTGCGAGTAGTAGCTGCTTGGGCTACTCCTACTTTGGCACCATTCATATCCTCAAAGCTCTTATAGCCCTTTTCTTTTAGCACAAGTAAGCCTATGGAGTCCTTGTAGTAAGGGGCTGAAAAATTAAAAGACTTTTTTCTTTCTTCTGTAATGGTAAAGGTTGCTATGACTAGATCTACTGAGCCGTTATCAAGCAAGGGACCTCTTGTTTTGGCATTTACTGCGATTAAGGTAGCCTTACTCTCATCTCCTAAAAGCTCTTTTGCTATAGCCTTTGCCACATCTGCTTCAAAGCCCTCTATCTCTCCACTTGTTTGATTTAAAAGACCAAAACGAGGCACATCGTTTTTAAGCCCAACTGTTAGCACCCCTCTTTTTTTAATGGCTTCAAGCTCATCGCTCTTAGTATCCCCACAAGCACTAAGCAGTAGGCCAAACAGTCCCAAAAAAAAGGCTAACTTAAAAGCCCTAAACATCTTTTTACTCATCTTTACTCCTTTGTAGTAGTTTTAAATTCAACAGTTCATAAAATCACCTAGATCCTTGTTTTAAAAAGAGCTAGTGATTTAAAATTTTGCCTAAAAAATCCCTAGCCCTTTGAGTTTTAGGTTCTTTGAAAAACTCCTCTGGGACATTTTCCTCTACTATCAATCCATCTTCCATAAAGACTATTCTATCAGCTACTTCTTTTGCAAAGCCCATCTCATGCGTTACTACCACCATAGTGGTGCTGCTTTGATGAGAAATCTCACGCATAACATCAAGGACCTCTTTTATGGTTTCAGGATCAAGTGCACTTGTTGGCTCATCAAAGAGCATATATGGCTTTTCGCTGCAAAGGCTTCTTGCTATGGCTACTCTTTGTTGCTGCCCTCCTGAAAGGGTGGCTGGATACACGGCTGCCTTGTCGCTAAGACCTACTATTTTTAGGTATTTATTTGCTATTTCTTCTGCTTCAAGCTTGGATTTTTTATCAAGCTTGATGGGAGCAAGGGTTAGATTTTGCATTACTGTTAAATGGGGATAAAGATTAAAATGCTGAAAAACCATAGCACAAAATTTTTGACAAATTTTAATCTTGCTTTTGTGATCTAGCTTAACTCCACCTACTACAACCTCACCAGAGCTTACCTCTTCTAAGCCATTGATACAGCGAATGGTGGTGCTTTTGCCACTTCCACTAGGTCCTATTATAACTAGCTTTTCTCCATCTTTTATGCTTAAATTTATATTTTTTAGCACCTGATGGCTTCCGTAAAATTTATTTACCCCTTTTAATTCTATCAACTATCTTGCCTTTTTTTGAACTTAGGCTTGATTATAACACAAATTAAGCATAATTTTTTATAAAAATTCATAAAATTCACAGTCTTCATCAAATTTTAAATTCAAGGCTTTGAATTTAAGCCCTTTATATGTAAAAAAACGAGCCTTGTATCTTAGAATTCAAGCCTTTTTTAATAAAGCAAGAAGCTTGTAAATAAGTTCACAATAACTGAGTAAAAATTTAAAAAGTGTTTAATTTTTTCTTCAAAATAATGCAAAATTAATAAAAATAAAATTGAATTTTTTGTATAATGAAATTTGACAATATTTCAAAAAGGAGTGAAGATGAAGAAAAACATAGTGTTTTTTGAGGCAAGAGGCGGAAGCGACAAGGGACCTGATGGCTACAGAAAGGATACTATGCCCATGGTTAATGCTTTAAAAGCCAAGGGCTGGAACGCTGAGGTGGTCTTTTTTACCGATGAGATCCTCAAAAATGAAAGCGAGAAGAATAAGATCTACGAGCATGTAAAAAACAACGCAGATGGCTATGTATCAAGGGTAAATCCTGGTAATCTCAAAGAAGAAAAGCTGTATTTTGGTGTTTTAAGAAAGCTTTGTGAGGACGGACTTGTTGGTATGCCTCATCCTGATGCTATGATAGGATATGGAGCAAAAGATGCACTAACAAAATTAAGAAACACAGAGCTTGTGCCAACTGATACCCTAGCTTATTATGAGCCAAATGAGGCAAAGAGGATAGGTGTAAAGTGGGAGGCTGGAGGAGAGCATGATTTTAAGAAGAATTTCCCAAAGACACTTGCAAAGGGCGAGAGGGTTTTAAAGCAAAATAGAGGCTCAACAGGAGAGGGCATTTGGCGTGTTCGTTTAGAATCTGCTGATGGGTATGGCAAAGCTGATTCACTTCCACTTGATACAAAGATCATTTGCACCGAAGCAAAGGATAATCACAGCGAAAATAGACAGCTTGGTGAATTTATGGACTTTTGCGAGGTGTATTTAAATGGAGACAACGGTATGCTTGTAGATATGACCTTCTTGCCTCGCATCAAAGAGGGTGAAATTCGCATTTTAATGCTTTATAAGACCCCTGTTTATGTGGTGCACAAAAAGCCAGCCGAAGGAGGCGATGCCTTTTCTGCTACCTTGTTTAGTGGGGCAAAATACCGCTATGATGAGCCAAAGGATTGGCAAAGCTTGATTGATTGGTTCTTGGTGCAATTACCTGAGATCAGATCAAAGCTTGGAAATTACGATCTTCCTCTTATTTGGACTGCTGATTTCATCCTTGATACAGACAAAAACGGCAAGGATAAATATGTCCTTGGCGAGATAAACTGCTCTTGCGTTGGCTTTACAAGTCCTGCTGAATATATGGATAAAATAGCCCTTATGGTAGGCGATACCATCATTGAGATAGTAAATGAGGCAAAAAAATAAATTCAGTTTTTAAGATAGCCAAAAACTTGAATTTCAAGCTTACAACCCCTTACCAAAGTAGAGCCAACACAGGCTCGAACAGGTTTTGGGGCATCCTTTAACCATTCATCATATACTTCATTCATAGCATCGAAATCTTTAAGATCATTAAGCCAAATTTGCACCCTTGTAAGAGAGCTTTTGTCTGTGTTAATAAGAGCTAGAAGCTGATCTATTTTGTCTAAAACCTCCCTTGTTTGTTCTTTTATGTCAAGCTTTGAATTTAAGCTTACTTGCCCAGCACTTTCAAAAAAATTCCCACTCACTACAAGTTGAGCCATACGGTTATCTTCTTTGTATCTTTTAATCACTGTGTATCCTTTGAATTTTAAACTGCTGAATTTTAAACTGCATTTTAGCCTTAAAAAATAAATAAGTGCGTTTTTAAAGTTTTGAATTTCATACAAAGTTCCCTTTGTTCTTTTCATAATAAAAAGGTATTTGTCTTAAAAATTCCACGAAAAAATAAGTGAAAATTCAAAAAGCGGTTTGAATTTTTTGAGCCTCTTTGCCCTTTTTTAAAGGCTCTAAACTTTGTCAAATTCGTCATTAAAGTTTGTGTAAAATTTTCAAAAAATTCATATTTTGATAGCCAAAGAATGCACGAAGCTTTCTAAGATGAGTGCTTGAAGTTGATGAGAGCTATTTTTTACAATGCTAAGCTCGTAACTGCGTAGTAGAAGGGGAAAAAAGTGTGCATGATAAGCGTGAACATGAGGCTGGTTGCAAAAGTTTTTACTGCGTTATCCATCTTGCAACTTTGCAAGAATAAGCAAAGGCACAAGATTTTATAAAACACTCTAAAAACGAGTTTGCAAACAGACGAAATTATATCAACTAAAATATGAATTTCTGAGATTTTTCTAAATTTCTTTTTGCCAAATTTAATGACTAAAAGAGAAAATTCTATCCTTCATTTAAAAAACTTAATTAATACGAAAATTTTAGGACAAAATTCTAATCAAACTTTATTAAAATTGACAAGATAAAATCTTGTTAAGTTTAATTGAGCCAAGAATAAATAAGTGCTTTTTCAAAGTTTTGAATTTTATGCAAAGTTTCCTTTGTTCTTTTCAAAATAACAAGGCATTTGTCTTAAAAATTTCACAAAGCAACTGTTAAAATTCAAAAAGCAGTTTGAATTTCTTAAGCTTCTTTGCCCTTTTTCAAGGGCTATTTTATAACAGTATTAAAATTTGTCGCACTAACTGTTTTGAAGCACCCTTAAATTCAAAAAAGCTTCTTTTGAAAGCTTAAAATGACAAAATGATAAGGCATATTTTTTGAAAAAACTCTTATTTTGAAAAAGCTCTTACAAGGGCTTTTCTTAAATTCAATATCTTTTACACAAAAGCCTTTAAAAATAAGCTGTTCTTTAAATGGGCTATTTTGTTAAAATTCAAGCCTTAATGCTTGGATCCTTAAAATTCTCCACATAAAGACTAAGGCTTGGAAAGGCAAAGCTTAGTTTATTTTTTTCTAAAATTCGCATAAAATCAAGCATTATGCTTTGCTTTGCCTCTCTAAATTCAGCTGAGTTGATTGTCTTTGTGTAAAAATACACCTCTATATTGATAGAACTATCAGCAAACTGGCTTAAATTCACATAGCAAGAGTTTTTATAGCCCTCTAAGTCATTTACAGAAACTAGATTTTGACGGTAAGAGGCACTGTAGGTAGCATTTAAGGCACTATCTTCTTTATGGGCTACAAGAGGGCTTTTGGCAAGATATTCTCGCAGATCTGCTATGCAGCTTTGAAGCTGTTCTACCTTTGCATCGTAAGCTACTCCTAGGATCATTTTAATCTGCCTTCCTACCTTTCTTTTGCTCCAATTTTTCACATTAGCACTCATTACTGTTGAATTTGGCAAGAAGACCAAAGAATTATCAAAGGTTCTTAGCGTTGTTTTTCTAAGCCCTGTTTCAACGACAGTTCCTTCAACCCCGGCAAGTTCTATCCAATCTCCTTGATTAAAGCTATCATCAAAGGAGATGATCAAAGAGGCAAAGAAATTTGCAATGATGTCTTTTGCAGCCAAGGCAACAGCAAGCCCTCCTATGCCAAGCGAGGCTATGATGGCTTGAACATTAAAGCCAAGATGGGCTAGGACTAAGAGCGTGGCTATGATGATGATGACAAAATAAAGCACCTTTATGATTAAATTTGCCACCTCTTTTTTTCCGCTTTTTTCAGCAAGCTTTGCTACAAGCATTATGCCGTAGCTGTTTAAGATGCCCATTACAAGCCAGGCAAACAAGGCAGCATAAAGTACATAAAAGATCTTTGTAATTAGCTCATTGACAGGTGCTG
Source organism: Campylobacter troglodytis (assembly GCF_006864425.1). Taxonomy (GTDB): domain Bacteria; phylum Campylobacterota; class Campylobacteria; order Campylobacterales; family Campylobacteraceae; genus Campylobacter_D; species Campylobacter_D troglodytis. The sequence continues at coordinate 26,057 of NZ_QHLI01000019.1, forward strand.
GATAATAAAAAATGGCAAAGCATATGCTAAAGGCATAAAAAAAGAGTATAAGCTGAAAGGGTCTTTGGTTTTTATCTATGAAGATCTCTCTTACTTCTGATTTATCCATAACTGTTTTTGAGCCCTTGAAAAAAAGCCTCATTAGGCAAAATAAAATAAAGGGTGGCAAAAACACCCTCAAAGCCCAAAAAATTAGCAAAATAGCTACACAGATGATAAGCTTACCCATATCAACAAGCTCGGTTTGAAAATAAGCATTTATGAGATCTATTAGGGCTTGAAGTTTAAATTCAGCAAAGATATAATTGCTTTCAAACAAATAAGCATTATCCCTTAGATAGTTTAAAATTTCTAAATAAGTAGCCATCTTAGCCTGTAAATACGCATCAGTTTCAGATAACAGCTCAAAATGCTCATCAAGGCTCATTATACTAGCACTGATGCTTTCTTTCATCTCCTTGCTGCTAGCTGTTGCCACAAAAAGCTCACTTAATCTTAACAAAGATGCATAAAAAAGCTCATTAAATTCTATGATCCTAAGAAACTGAGAATTTTGTTTCTTTTGAAGCTCAAAGCCTTGCATAAAGTCTCTGTTTAGATCCTGCTTTACAATGAGGCTTGGAATTTTTTCTAAAAGATCTCGCTTTTGTTTTCTTAGCCTTTCTTCTTCTTTGGCAAAAAACTCTTTATTTAGCTCATTTTTTTGCTCTTGTAATTCTAAATTCAAAGACACAAGATCCTCAACCACAAGATCAAGTTCAGTAGCATTTGCAAAAAGACAAAGAGAAAAAAGAATTAAAAGGCATTTTTGCATTGGCTTTTTTTCAAAAAAGCATTGATTTTGTGCAAATTTATCCTTTTTAGCCCTAAAAAAAAAGATGCCTAAGTGCTTGTGAGATAAAAGTTTCAACAAAAAGATCTTCTTTTTAAGATAGCTTGGACGATAGACAAAACTTAATATGTTTTGATAAAAGAACTTCTTCATTATTTCTCCTTCTTTAGCCCTAAAAAAAAGATGCCTAAGTGCTTGTGAGATAAAAGCTTCAACAAAAAGATCTTCTTTTTAAGATAGCTTGGACGATAGACAAAACTTAATATGTTTTGATAAAAGAACTTCTTCATCATTTCTCCTTCTTAGCTAAAAGCACAAAATGCTTTTGATCTATGTTGTATTCGTAAATTTCTCCTGTTTGGATTATGTAATGCCAGGCGTGCAAGGAAATTTTTTGCTCTAAAACTGTGTCTTTAAGTCCTGGATAATCAAGCAAATTTTGCAAGGAATTTAACACATTAAGCCTTTCTGTTAGCCAAGAACGCATAGCTAGATCCTTTTTTGCTAGATCAAGTTCTAGGATCTGATCTTTTATATCATCTAAGAGGCTTAGCCATTTTTTGACATTTGGGGTTTTTTCTAGGCTTTTTTCATCATACAAGGCCTCACAGCCCCCACAGTTACTATGTCCGCACACGACTATGTTTTTTACTTTTAAAGAAGTTATGGCATATTCTATGGCTGAGGTAGTAGCTAGATAATCCTCTCCCACACGGTAAGGAGGCACTATATTTGCTATGTTTCTTACCACAAAAAGCTCACCAGGAGCAGTGCTTGTAATCAAACTTGGCACCACCCTAGAATCCGCACAGCCTATGAAGAGGGTGTGCGGATTTTGCCTATCTTTTAGGGATTTAAAGAGTTTTTTATGCTCCTTAAAATCCTCTTGCATAAATTTAATAGCACCACCAACAATGCTCCTCATTACAACTCCAAATAATCTTTAAACCCTTTGAATTTAAATTGTGCTTTCAAACAAGGCTTAAATTCAAGGTCTTTTTTAGAAAAACTTGCCGCCTTTAATTTGTGCCTTTAAGCAAGGCTTTAAATTCAGCCAAGATTTAAATTTTTTATCAATAAATGTTTAAATTAATTTTTTCAAGTTTATAAATTTAACCTAGCCTCTTGCAAAAGGCATAACTTGACACAAACAATTTGAGATTATAACCTAAATTTATGCAAAATAAGATCTTTTGTGAATTTTTGAGTTTATCTTTGAATTTTAAATGTCAAAATTTATGAAAAATACATATGGAGTACAGATTATGGAATATAGAAAATGGATTATGGAACTTTGCCAAATAATTTTTTTAAAAGCTTTGTTTGCATAAGGATACCTAAGCTCTTGTCCATCTTTTTATAAGCTAAACAAAATTTGCGAATTTAAGTCATAAAAAGCCTAAAAATTCATAAAATTCAAAATAGCTTAAATCACGCAAAAACTCACAAAACTTAGGGCTTAAACTCATAAATTAAAACACTTTGATTATCCTCATAAAAGGCTTTTGGAAAGAGATACTCGCCTGAAAGTAGTGAAAGATTAAGTTTTTCGTAGGGCAAATTCAGTGTAAATACTTGATTAAAGGCATCTTCAATAAGAGTGGTGCAGTAGAGTTTTTCATCTTCGTTAAAAAGCTTGAATTCTTTTCCTATTTGAGCTTTTAGATAGCTTAAAACTTGCTTGATAGCTTGATTGTCAGTGCTTTGAAAATCAAGTCCTTTGCCACTTTTAAATTCAGCATTTTTAAAATCAAGGCTTTTGTCATTTGTAAATTCAGCATTTTGAAAATCAAGTCCTTTGCTATTTTCAAATTCAGCATCTTGCCTTTCAGTGCCATTTAAAATGCCTTGATTGTCAGCGTTTGTAAATTCACCGTTTTTACTTTCAATGCCTTGTAAAGTGCTTGAATTTTTGACATTTTCAAGCTCATAGCTTTGCCCAACAGTCCAAAAATTCATATAACGTTTCACAGCTATGCCCTTTGCGTGAGCTAGAAAATAGCTAAATTCACTCACAGCGACTTTATTTTGCGTGTCCGTGCTGCTTGCGTGTAAAATTTGCAAGGGCTTTGTATTTATCACAACTCCTATGTGAGAGTAGGGGCTATTTGAAAGCTGCTGTATAATTAAAGAATCTAAATCAATGCCAGCTCTTAGCACCACATCAAGTTCTTTTAACTCAGGCAAATCCTTTAAATCGCTCATTCTAAGCCCTTGCTTCTTGTCAAAGTGCCAAAAAGCAAGGCTTATAAAAAAGGCTATTATCACAACAGCCACGACAAAAAAGGCAAATTTTTTGCCAAATGAGACCTTAAAAATCAAGCCAAAAGCCTTTTTAAGCTATTGAAACATTGCAAAAGTCTGAAACAAAGCCATTTGCGACAAAGATTAAAGTCCAAAGGCTATTTCATATTGACCTTCCACTTCCCATCAGACTTAATCAACCTCACCCTTTCATCTTCGCTTGAGCCGTCTTTGAAGTGAAGTTTTAGCTTGACAGTGGCTTTATCCTCGTCTATTTGCTCTTCTACAAACTCGATTCTATCAAAGCCACCCTTTGCCTCAACCTGCGACTTTACCCTAGCTGTCATTTGCATTAGCTTACCCTCTACCTCATCGCTATGGTTTTTATATTTTTCTGGCAAATAAATCATAGAAACAAGCTTCTTTGTTTTACCCTCTATCATAGCCTTTGAAAAGTCCATAGCCACATCCTTTGGCGCACTGCTTCCGCAAGCTATAAAAAGCGCAGCAAAGGCTACAACAAGCATAAATTTAAAATTACGCATCTTCTCCTCCTTTAAATATTTTCAACAGTAACTTTGTTGATATGATCTAATTTTATCCAAGCAATTAGCTCAAAGATAAAAGCTAAAAGTGCAAAGACCCAAGATATCCATCCCATCCATAGCACAGTAAGTGCTTGATCCAATAAAACAAAGATATAAGCGACAATAAACAAGCTCCTATCGCTTAAACGACTAAGCTCTTTGTAGTAAAAAAAGCCAAAGATCACCCCAGCCAAGGCTACTACAATCTTAACTATATCCATAAAAACACCTGAAAAGATAGAGCTAGAATCTCCCGTGGCTGCAAATTCAAGGGCTGAGCCTAGCTTGCTTGAGCTAAAATAATTTTCAAGCACCACAGAAAGTATCATTAAGCCAACAAAGATGAGAAAATTTCTAAGCACAGTTGGGCTTGATGAAAGCTCCTTAACGCCCTTAATCGCAAACAACATCACAGCATAAAAGGCTATGGTAAAAAGCACTCCAACATAAGGTAAAAGCGCAAACACAGACAAAATAAGGGCAATTATCGCCTTTGTCTTTATACTTTTGATGGTAGTCATTTTTACTCCTCCATTAATCTTACTAGCTCATACCAATTGCCATCACCTGGATATTCCATACTCTCAGAAATGCCTTGTATGATTAGCTCTTTGGCTAAATCAGGACGAACGACATTTAACTCGTTCATCTTTGAAAGGCTGTATCCCTTTGCCTTGTCATACTCGCAAGACATAATGTGGGATAAAAACTTACCCCCATGCGCATTTACTAAGGCTCTTGGATTATAAAAGCCTATGCGAATTCGTCCATTAAAAGCGGCGGCTTTTTTGAAGGCGTTTTGCACCTTTTGTGGTGGCTTTAAGCAGTAGGCATAAAGCTTGTCTGCTAAGGCGTCCTTGCCCTGGCTTATATCAAAGCTTATGCTATCTACTACCTTGTTAAGATCAGCCTCAACGCTAAGCTTTACTACCTTAGCAAAGGCTAACTGAGAAGCAAGTAAGAAACTTGCCAAGATAAAGAATTTCTTCACTGTAGCTCCTTTAAAATGAATTTGCTAAATTTTTAGGCTCAAAACAGTGTTGATCTTTTAGCGCATTCTTGTCAAATTGTTTCTTTTGAAAAAGAAATTTTGATGAATTGCAAGAGATGAAGCAAAAACACCCTGTTTCTAAGGAAATTTTGAGATCTTTGCTTAAATGATAAAACTCAACACTGTTAAAAGGCTAAAAATTTAAAACATAACATTTTACCCCCCCCCCAATAAACAGTAAATGAATATAAAAATTTTGGCTCTTTTTCAAAAAAGTATTAAGCTTAGACAAAATATCATATTTGCATTCTTAGCGTGTGCTAAGAATTCACGAATTTATGGAGAAATGCCTTAAATTGATGGCTTCTTCGCCCATAGGCTCAAAATGACAAATCAATACTGTTGTGAAAAATAGCCATTTTTAAGCTTTTTGTTTTAATGATAAAAAAGATTTTTAAGGCTGAGAATTTATAAGTTTCGTTAAATTTAAATACAAGGCTTTTTTAATATAAGGTCTATTCTTAAATTTAGTAGATAAAGCTTATTGAATTTTTGAGGCATTTTTTATGTAATTAAGATCTATTAAATAAAAACTGCAAGAAGCAAGGTTTGTTCTTAGCAGTATGCGGCAAATTTAGTGAGGCTAACAAAAATATGACTCAAGATATTTTAATAGGATGTTTTCTTATTAATTTCAGCAAATTTTGATAAGAGAAAATCCTATTAAATTTAATTGGGTCTCAAAATATCTTGAGCCTAGATTATTATTAGAATCTTTTTGTAGATTCTTAGCTATTTGAATTTTTATACTTGTAGTCTTATCTTGCAATTTAGCAATATGTGTTTGTTTGCTTTCTTTAAGATAGCAAAAAATGGGAGTATCTTTTGCGATCTTGCCTCTGCTCTTTTTTTCTAAATGTTTTAAATTTATACCCTTGCTTTGAGCTTCAATTTCTTTTAAATTTATACCACTTAGGTGAATTTCAAACTTGCCCACTGAAAGTATCTATTGCTTGTTTAACCTTTAAATTCATACCCTTGCTTTGAGCTTTTAAATCCTTGTGATTTTTAAACAAACTTCAAAATTTTAATGAGCTAAGCTATAAATTTATACCCCTTATGTGAATTTTAAAGTTTCTTGATCAATGTGTCTACTTCTTCTTTAACCCTTATTTTTATTCCAAAGCAACTGTAAATGTTGTTTGGTTTTAAGCTTGTTTGTAGGGTGTAGGGCTTGTTACTTGACATTATGGTGTAGGCTGTGTTTGGCTTAGTTGAGATCTTGGCTCCTCACACCTTCAAATTTTATAAACAAAATTTTAGCAAAAACTCGCTTATTTTATGTGCCACTTAAATTTAAGCAAATTTTGTGTTAGCTTAAGATAGCTTTACTAACATTCTCCAAGTCTAGATTTGCAGTATTTTCTTGCAATCCTTTCCATTTCCTCATCAAACTCGCTAGATTCATAAATTGTTAAGCATTGTTTGACATTTTCAGGGCTTAGTCCATTCATTGTCTTGCGATATGGTTTTTCAGATATCAATCCATTTGCTGTCATACGAAATCTATTTGTATAAGCACTGTTTATATAGGATTTTAGCTCTTTTAGTGCACCATCTATATTTAGCCGTTTGCCATTATTTACTAAGCTAGTGCATAAATACCTTAAATCTGCAGTTTCTCGTTGCAAATCTGTAGCGATTTCTCCACCTTGCAGTGCCATTCTTGGTGCTTCTTTTGTCGCTTGGCTGATAAGCTTATCTAAATCTACATTGAGGCAATGCGACATTGCGTATTTTTTTAGTTCCTCTTTTAGCCTTGTGATTCTTGCTGGCTCATAATGTATTGAGTAGCCCATTTCACCTCCATATAAAAATCCCTTACACACTTTTGACATATATGGCAACTCCTCTGGCGAAATTAGCCCAAATGTCACTCCAGCCTTGAGATTTATAGCCACCAAGAAAAGCATTAGTATAGTTTTTTTCATTTTACAGCTCCCAAAATTCAAATTTTGTTGCGAGATTGTCCTCAAAAAACGAAGTAAGTGTTCTTGTAGCATATGGTGATACACCAACTTCTTTGTAATCTCCAAAACATTGTTTATCTCCATACCATAATGTAGTATGTCCTGTAGCAGTAAATTCTGGTGCTTTATAATAAAATCTTATGACAATTAAGCCATTTTTATTATGATTTTGTAACCACTTGATACACTCACGATCTAACTCCTGCTTATTAAAGCTTTTATCTGCTTTTCCCCAAATGGAATTTAAAAAATCACTCATACCTGCAGCACCCATAATATACTTGTATCCGTTTGATTTGTTATATTGTATATTACCATTGATTCTTACATTTGGTTTGGAAAGTTTCTGTTTAATTGATACACCGCTATTATTAAGTGCATAACTCATTCTCAAAGCACAGCTATTGTTGTTGCGTCCCCTTATATTGAAAATATGAAAAAACACCGCTTCATTATTACTTCCTCCATAAATTTCATTTATTTCCTCATACGCTTCTTTTATCGTATCCCAACTAGGTCTTATGCATTTTAAATCTTTCTTTGCTGTACCACAAGTAACCCTCCAAACTGCCATTTTTTACCCCTTATTTTTTGTCAATACATTGTATATCACTACTTCGCCATTTTCACCCACCTTGCCACTTGCATTGATTGTCCTACCGTCATCAGATTCTAGTTTGATTGCTAGTGATTCGCCTAGTTTGTAGCCTTGTGTAATGATGTGTAAATTCACATCGCTTTCTATTTTGGAATTTGTTTTTATTTTCTTGCAATCCTTTCCATAGCTAAAATACATTTCAAGGATTTCTTTAGATTCTACTCGTGATTTTGTCCTTTCTATCCCCTCCCACTCTCCTATAAACCTCAAAGGCAGTTTAAATTCAACAGCGATATATCCCTTATTTATATCTTCATTTGTGAGTTGAATTTTTTGCGAGGCTTTGTTGTTTGCCTCGTGCTTATTTGTCAAGGGAATAAAAGATAAATTCAACAAGCAAGGCTTGATTAAGCCTTGTTTTGCTTGATTTATAAACACTTTCTTTTGTCTGATTTATGAGATCTTCACTTAAATTTGTCCTTATGGTTATAGTGTTACCGTCTAATTTTGATCTGCTTTTTTGAAGTTGATTGTAACAAAATATGCTTAGTTCTTGTGAGTGTTGATTATAGCAAAAAATGGGTGTGTCTTTTGTGATCTTGCCTTTGCTTTCTTGTTCTAAATCTTTTAACTTTATGCCCTTGCTTCGAGTTTCTATTTCCTTTAACTTTATACCACTTAGGTGAATTTCAAACTTGAATTTAAAACTTGTCCGCTAAATTTATATGATTTATGTGAATTTCAAAGTTGCCATTATTATTTCCCTCATTGTTGAAAGTATCTACTTCTTCTTTAACCCTTATTTTTATGCCAAAGCAACTGTGAACTTTGTTTGGTTTTAAGGTGGTTTGTAGGGTGTAGGGCTTGTTGCTCGGCATTAAAACTCCTTTAAATTTAAAGCATTTTTAAATGAACCGTTTGCATTTATTAGTAGCATTTTTTAGTGTTTCTTGCTACTAGCAAACTTTTGATTCGATACGCTACCAAGCTTAGACTTATTTTTTAAAAAGCTTAAAACCTAGCTTATCTAAAATGAAGCTTCTTTATTAAAATGACAAGCTCAGCTTATAAATAGATATTTTTTTAAAAAGCATCAATTTTAACAAGTACTTGTTTTAAAAACACTTAAACGCATTAAATTATTCTTTTTTCGCGTTTCTTTCCTTTAAAATAGCGATTATTTCATTTAAGCTTAAATTCTTATCCGCCAAAAGCACACAAAGATGAAAAAGCAAATCAGCCCCCTCGTTTAAAAGCTCGTTTTTATCGCCACAAACAGCGGCAAGTGCCGTCTCAACGCCCTCTTCGCCAACCTTTTGAGCGATTCTCTTTGTGCCTTTGGCAAAAAGCTCGCTTGTGTAGGATTTGCCTATGTCGCCATTTTTGCGTGAATTTATGAGCCTTTCAAGCCGTGATAAAAAGACAAAATCGCCCTTTTTGCTCGTTTCCTCAAAGCAAGAAATGCTTCCTGTATGGCAGATTGCTCCCACGGGACTTGCAAGCACTAAAAGAGTGTCTTTATCGCAGTCAAGCCCCATTTCTACTATATTTAGATAATGTCCGCTTTCCTCGCCCTTAAGCCAAAGCCTTTGTTTCGTGCGTGAGTAAAAAACTACTTTGCCTTGTTTTAGGCTTTCACGCAAAGCCTCTTCGTTCATATAGCCAAGCATTAGCACTTCGCTAGTTTTAAAATCTTGCACGATGACGGGCAAGAGATTATTTACCTTACCCCAAGCTATGCTAGATATAAATTCATCTTGATTTGTTAGCATTCATTGTCCTTTTTTAATAAATAAAATTTTACTCTTTTAAATTTTAACTAAGGCAAAAATTCAAAAAATTCACATTAAATTTCATTCAAAATCAAATTAAAAATTCACAAACTTCACTTAAAACAAAGGCGAAAATTCACGCTTGCGTGAATTTTCCATTAAATTAAATCAAAGGTGCAGTATTTGGGGCTAAATCGCTTATGTAAGGCGAAGGCTAGACTAACAGCGGTAGCGGTCTGCCGAGCCTTGTAGAAGTGATTTTTCGCCGAAAGACGAACCAGCCGAATTCAAAAAGCCCACAAAAAGAGCTAAAATTCACAAAAAAACACTCAAATTCAAGCCAAAATTCACAAAGCAAACACCCAAAATCACAAAGCCTAAAATTCAAGCTAAACACGAACACTTATATTATTTTCTTTTAAATAGCCCTTAAGCTCAGCTACATCCACAAGTCTTTTATGAAACACACTAGCCGCCAAAGCCCCATCAGCTCCCACCTTGAAAGCATCCAAAAAATGTTCAGCCTTCCCAGCTCCACCACTTGCTATGAGCGGCACGCAGCAAATCTCACGCACAGCGGCTAATTGCTCTAAATCATAGCCCCTTCTCATCCCGTCTTGATTCATCATATTTAGCACTATTTCACCAGCTCCTCGGTTTGCTGCCTCTTTTATCCACTCAAGCGTGAATTTACCGCTATCTTTCGTGGTTTTTTCCTCACCTGTGTAGGCAAAGACCCTTAAATTTCCGCTCTCGTCCTTGTAGCTATCAACGCCCACCACCACGCACTGCACCCCAAAGCTCTTGGCAAGGCGTTCTATTAACTCTGGCTCCTTTAAGGCTGGCGAATTTATGGAGATTTTATCCGCTCCGTTTGCTAAAAGCTCGGCTGCATCGGCTTCGCTTTTTATGCCCCCTGCTACGCAAAAGGGGATATTTATGTGTTTTGCCACCTCGCTAACCCACTCACACCTTACTCTGCCTTGCCTAGCACTTGCTACTATGTCGTAAAACACCAATTCATCGATGCCACACTGAGAGTAATACCTCGCAAGCTCGACTATGTCTCCCATATCCTCGTGGTTTTTAAACTGAACGCCCTTTACTACGCGACCGTCTTTTACATCCAAACAGGCTATTATTCTTTTTGTAAGCATTTTTTGTCCTTTAAGATTTGAATGACAAAAGTCTTTTTAAAAACTCCAATTTGCCCTTATCCACGCTAAAATTTCCCTAGTGTCGCAATTATGATCTGGGCTTAAAATGCCAAGGATTTTAAAGGCTTCAAGGACAAATTCTTTATCTTTGTAGTCTAAAATCAAATAAGCACATTCGTTTTGCCCTGCTACCCTGCCAAGCAAGGGCTGCTTGTATTTATCCTCTAAATGCGTAATGGGAAAACACACATAAAGCATAGGCTGAATGCCCACAGCATTTTGCTTTTCTTTGATGATGATTTCAATAGAAAATCGATCGTTTAAAGATTCTTTATTTCGCCAGATGAGATATGGTAAATTTATTGTCCTTAATGAAAACATAGACGAATAATGAGATTGAAACAATGGTTGTAATTCTTGCGTTCGTATTTCAAACCGTGAATCCAAAAAATAGCTTACTTGCTCTAAAAAATCAAGCAAATTATCAAGCTCCCTTACACTCACAATGCCCCAGTACGCAAAGTAAAACAAATACTCGCTTAATTCATAAAGTGCCCTGGGTTTCTTTGTGTCCTTGTCCTTTGCACGGAAAAATTCGCTTTCCTGTAATTTTGTTAAAGCTAACTTTTCCTTGTCGCTTTTGTCCGCATCATAGCCTATTTGCCATTCTATATAATGCTTTTGCGCAAAAGGAACTTGCCTTGTAGAAATGGGTAAGCCGTATTCATAAAAGCTATTTCGTTCTTTCACACGCACCTTGCTACTTTGAGTAGTGAGTGGAAGTTCTACTACAATTTGGGGCTTTTGAAGTTTAGCGATTTTCATAATGAACCCCCAGCAAATTCTCAAAATAATGCGTAATTTCAGGGCTTAAACACTTTGAATTTGAAGCCTTGATAAAGTCCTTTTCAAGCCTTTTAAAGCCCTTAAAATCAATCATCACATCGCAATTTCCAAAATAATAAGGCACATTTTTTAAAATTTGCTTAAACACATCCACATAGCAGTAAAGGCTATACTTCTTAGGCTCGATATAAACGGCATTTGCACAGTCTTTGTCGATAAAGGTTTTGCTTCTGCGAAGGGCGTTTATATCACGCAAGGTGTAAAACATAGCGATTTTTTGAGAGTCTAAAATGCGTTTTTTGTTTGGATATTTGTCAATAAATTTGCTAATAAATTCATAATCATTCAAACAAAATGCCTTGTTTTCAGCTGTTTTAAAGCTGTAATGTTTAATAAATTCATAGCTAATGCCCTCTGTGCTTCGCTCGTAAAGGGCTATGATAATGGGGAAAAAGCCAAGAGAATTTGGGCAAAAAATTTGCGAACTAATGATAAGTGAATTTTTAAGCTTATAATTTGCAAAAAATGCCCTCAAAGCCTTGAAATTACTCTCTTTGATGAGATAAGAAAGAGGATGCAAAACGCAAATATAATCAGCCTTTAATTTCTCAAAAGAAAGCAAAAAGCTCATTCCCAAATCCCTTTTTTTAAGCTCTTTATCCACGCTACACTCGTCATTTTTAAGGCTTTTTTGCACTATGGAGGTTTTATCATTATAAGGGGGATTTCCTATGATAACTAGCTTTGAGCCTTCTTTAATGTCAAAATTTGCCCTACTTACATTTACGAGTGAGTTTTTGTGTAAAAATTTGGGTGGATTTTTTGAGTTTGAAAAGTTTTGCCTAGCTATTTTTAAGGCTTCTTCATCTATGTCTATGCCGATTTTTTCTTTAAATTCAAGGCTTTTTACACTTTTTGTATTTAAATTCAAGGTTTTTTGCATCTTTTTTTCTTTAAATTCAAAGCCCTCTTCGCCTTGACTTTTTAAATCTTTTTTGCCTTGAACTTTTAAGCCTTGCAAAACATCATCTCGCAAAAAATTCCCATATCCACAAGAACTATCAAGCAAGGTCAAGTCCTTTAACTTCACGCTTGACAAGTCATTTAAAAGCATATCATAAACAGTTTTCACCACAAAATCAGGCGTGTAAAAACTACCTAAATTCAAGGCTTTTATCTTATCTAAATGCGTTTGCGACATATTTGTCCCTTGAGAATTTTCATTTCATTATACATAATTTTGGCTTAAAAGCTAAGTGAAGTTCGCCTTAAGTCCTTGAATGCCTTTCATTCAAACACTCTATCCCATCTTTAACGCTAAAAACATTATCTAGCAAGGCTTTACCTACTATGACACCACTGCAAGGTCATTTTAAAGCCTTTAAATCACTTAGTGAGCTTAGATACTCAATTTTCAACCAAACGCCCTTTACCACGCGTCCGTCTTTTACATCCAAACAGGCTATTATTCTTTTTGTAAGCATTTAAGTCCTTTGGTTTTTGAATTTTTACGAGCCAAAATATAACTCCCTAAATCTAGGCGGAGTGCAAGAGCCATTTGAAGAGGTTTTGTTCTATGTTAAAAACGCTTTGTCCTTCCATTTGTTGCCTCGTAATCCAATGAATGTCATTATCCGCAATGCGCGAAAAACGCCACTTGTCCGTTGAAAATATCAAAATGAATGACAAGGGTTTGAATTTGCGAGCTCTCATACACGGCTTTTGCCTCACGCACTTTGTGTTCTTTTATATCATTTATGCCTTGAAATCCGCTTTGCACTTCTATACGCCACTTTTTGCCCAAATTGTCAATCTCCAAATCGGCTTTTGGTGTGCGTTTAAATGTATCAAGCGATGAAAAATCATCCTCGCCTATACTTTGTATCGTTTCTTGCGAAACGGCAAAAATATCAGCTATCGCCCCCTTAAAATACTCCAAAATCAAATACCCACGCACCCAACTAAAATACACCTCTTCTTTTCGTCTGCCTTGATTATTAAGTTTATTTAGAATTTGATTGTTTTTAAGCAGGTCATAGGCGTTAAAAAGTTTATCTTGCAAAAACTCTTCTATATCGCAGGGCTAATAATACACGCCATTTAGCCTACGAAAAATTTCACAAAGCCTAACATTTAGCAAATCAATATAAGTAAAATCTATATTTGCCACAAGATCTTTTGCACTTAAAAATTCTCTAAATTTCGCTTGTGAGCCAAAGCCCAAAGCGTTACGGTAATCTTTAAAATCATTTACACTAAACATTTTCAAATCCTTGTAGTGCCCTAAAATACTCTTGCACAGCCCTTGCCAAGGCTATACTAAGAAGTGGTGGCACGGCATTGCCTATCTGCAATCTTTTTGCACTCTCACTTCCCACAAAGATAAAATCATCAGGAAAGCTTTGTAATCTCGCCCCTTCCCTAATGCTTAAAGCCCTAGAATCTCGTGGATGAATGCACCGAGAGCTACTTGGTGTAGCAAAATTTCGAGTGATTGTGGGTGCAGATTGCTGCCACCACATTTTCGCATAGGTGTTTGTGTAGCCTGATTTTGGGCGAATGTGTGCGGGCAAGTCATCTTTGCATTGTCCATCTTTGAGAGTTTGCATTATTTTGATTAAATTTGGATTGTTTTTGGGGCTACTATGTTCGCTTAACTTTGTATCCTTTCTAACAAAGTGCAAAAATTCATTGTTTGGCTCACACAAAAAGCCCTTATCATTGCCATTTTCTCCACTTTTTATATGGGGTAAATCACATAAGGCATTTTCAAGCGTGATAAATTTTGCTAAATCGTTTGCATTATTAGAATGCGTGGGCTTTGGAAAGATAAAATCTTTTTTACAAAATTCGCGTAAAATCCCTACAACAAAAACCCTCTCACGCATTTGTGGCACACCAAAATGCACGGCATTTAAAATTTGATGAAAAATTTTGTAGCCCAAATTCTCAAATTCCTTGCAAATTTGCTTAAAAAGCTCCCTTTTTTGCATAGAAATTAGCCCTACGACATTTTCAAATACAAAGATTTGTGGTTTTAAAATGCCTAGAATTCTTAGATATTCCTCAAACAAATGAGCCCTTTTGTCCATTTTTCTTTTGCCAAGAGTAGAATAGCTTTGACAAGGCGGACCCCCTAACAGAATATCTATTTTTTCGTAACTTAAAAGCGTTTTTTCGTCAAGATCTTTTATGTCGCAGTGCAAAATTTGGGCGTTTTTGTGATTTTGCTTGTAGCTTGAAAGAGCGTCTTTGTCAAGATCGTTTGCAAAAATAAGCTTAAAAAAATCATTGTGATAAAAGCCGTAGCTAAGCCCACCAGCCCCACAAAAAATATCAGCAACGCTAAGTAGATTGTTTGTAGGGGTATTGTTTGCGTTTCGCATTTTTATCCTTTATTGAAACTTAAATTTAGCATAATTTCGTGTTTTTCATTTCAAACACTCAATCCCCTCTTTCACGCTAAAAACCTTATCTAGCAAGGCTTTGCCTACGATGACACCGCTGCAAAGCCCTTTTAAAGCCTTTAAGTCATTTAGTGAGCTTACTCCGCCTGAGGCTTGAATTTTAATGTGCGGGAAAATCTCGCTTACAAGTCTATAAAGCCTCACATTTGCCCCGCTCATAGTGCCGTCCCTTGAAATATCCGTGCATAGTATGTTTTCTAGCCCGTGTTCAGCGTAAAATTCAAGCACTTCGGGTAGTTTTTTATCACTTTCTTCTTGCCAAGCATTTATGGCTATGATGAATTCTTTATCCTTTGGCACGACATCAAGGGCAAGGCAGATTTGATGGGCTGGAAATTCACGCAAAATTTCAACGCAAAGTGTGGGATTGTGAATAGCCAAAGAGCCTATGACAACGCGGCTAGCACCTGCATCAAGCAAGGCTTTTATCTCACTTTTGCTGCGTATGCCCCCACCCACTTGAATTTTAGCACTTACGCTCTCACACAGAGCTTTAATGAGCCTAATTTGCCTTTTGGCTGGTTCTTTTGCCCCGCTTAAATCCACTATATGAAGCCATTTTGCTCCGTCTTTGGCATACTCTTTTAGCTTTTTAATAGGCTCAAATTCATAGCTTTGAACCCTTTTGTAATCGCCCTTAAAAAGCCTGACAACCTTGCCGTCTATTAAGTCTAGTGCTGGTATTAAAATACTCATTTTTTATCCTTTCAATGTAGGCTAAAATACTAACACAAAAGGTGTAAAAAGTCAAAGTTAGCTAAAAGTATCAATCGCCAAAAGTATTATTAAGGGCTGAATTTAACTATCCTATACTTGCTTTTGGTTTTATCATTTTTGAATTTACTGTGTAATTTTTAAAAGGATTTTTTGTGCTATGATTACTATCTTAGAGGCTACAAAAATGAGCTTTTTTGCAAAAATATGGCTAAATTTAAAATAAACTTAAGCTTTACAAGGTTAAAATTATCAATTAGATATTTTAAGATCTTTAAATGCCTTGTCATTTTGTAACCAAAAATAGATCTTTTATCTTAGAAATCTTTTTTGAACTTGTAAATGATAAAATTATAATAACGTCTTTAAAGAGTAATTTTATGTTTTAAGGAGAAGAATTTTTATAAATGAAAGCAGAACTTATAGCCTACAAGTGTGATGATCAGATCATAGACACACAAAGTGCGACCTCAACAACACTCAATCCCATTTATTTTGACAATTCACCTGACTGTTTAGCCGTTCTTCGTCATAGCTGTGCTCATCTTATGGCACAAGCGATTAAAGCTCTTTATCCAGAAGTAAAATTCTTTGTTGGACCTGTGATAGAGGATGGCTTTTATTATGATTTTCGCGTAAATGCCTCTCTTAGCGAGGAAGATCTGCCTAAGATCGAAGAAAAGATGAAAGAATTTGCAGCCCAAAAGCTAGACATTACTCGTTATAACATAGAAAAAGATGAGGCTGTGCTTAAATTCAAAGACGATGATTTAAAGCAAGAGGTGCTTTTGCGAATTCCACAGGGCAAGGTTGGAATTTACAAGCAAGGCGAATTTGAGGACTTGTGTCGCGGCCCTCATATACCAAATACCGGCTTTTTGCGTTTTTTTAAATTAACCCGCATTGCAGGAGCTTATCTTGGAGGCGATGAAAAGCGTGAAATGCTTACTCGCATTTACGGCACGGCATTTGCAGACAAAGAAAGTTTGAAAGAGCATTTACGAATTTTAGAGGAGGCTAAAAAGCGAGACCACCGCAAACTTGGAACTGAGCTAAAACTCTTTCATTTTGACGAGCAAATCGGAGGAGGCTTGCCTTTGTGGCTAAATGCAGGGGCTAGAATGCGCTCAAAATTAGAGCATATTTTGTATAAAATTCACCGCCTACGCGGTTACGAGCCTGTTAGAGGACCTGAGCTTTTAAAAGCTGATGTGTGGAAGCTTAGCGGGCATTATACAAACTACAAGGAAAATATGTATTTTACACGCATTGATGAGGTAGAGTATGGCATAAAGCCTATGAACTGCGTGGGACACATTAAAATCTATCAAAGCGAAGTGCGAAGTTACCGCGATTTGCCTATCAAATACTTTGAATACGGAGTGGTGCATCGCCACGAAAAAAGTGGGGTTTTGCACGGACTTTTTAGGGTGCGTGAATTTACCCAAGATGATGCGCATATCTTTTGCACCCAAACACAAATCAAACCGCTCGTGCTTGAAATTTTAGACTTTGTAGGCTCTTTAATGCGTGCCTTTGGCTTTGAGTATGAAATGGAAATCTCCACAAAGCCTGAAAAAGCCATAGGAAGTGATGAGATTTGGGAAAATGCCACAAAAGCCCTAAAAGAAGCCCTTGATGAGCAGGGGCTAAAATACGGCATAGACGAGGGTGGGGGTGCTTTTTATGGACCCAAGATTGACATTAAAATCACAGATGCCCTTCGCAGAAAATGGCAGTGTGGGACGATTCAGGTGGATTTTAATCTGCCTGAGCGCTTTGAGCTTGAATACACCACGAGCGAAAATACCAAGGCGCGTCCTGTTATGCTTCATAGGGCAATTTTAGGTAGCTTTGAACGCTTTGTTGGCATTTTGACAGAACACTGTGCTGGGGAGTTTCCATTTTTCATCGCCCCAACGCAGGTTGGCATAGTGCCGATAGCCGAAGCACATTTAAACTACGCAAAAGAAATTCACAAGGAGCTTTTAAATTTAGGAGTAGATAGCGAAATTTATGATAAAAATGAGAGTTTGAGTAAGAAAATTAGAAACGCCGAAAAGCAAAAACTGCCTATGATAGTGGTTTTAGGCGATGAGGAAGTGGCAAAAAAAACCGTTGCTTTGCGAGATCGTAGAGCCAAAGAGCAAAAAAACCTTTCTTTGAAAGAGTTTTTGGAATTTATAAGGGAGAAGTTGAATGAGGTGCATTTTTGAGTAAAGAAAAAGAAGTGCTGCTCAACGAAGAGATAAGAGCGAGTGAGCTTCGCTGTGTAGGGGAAAACGGCGAGGCTTTTGGAATTCTCAGTCGCACGGAGGCTTTAAAGCTGGCAAGCTCAAAGGGGCTTGATTTGGTTTTAATCGCTCCTGATGCAAAACCCCCTGTCGCAAAGGTGATGGACTTTGGCAAGTTTCGCTATCAGCAAGAAAAAAAGCAAAAAGAGGCGAAGAAAAAGCAAAAGGTCATCGACATCAAAGAGATTAAGCTTTCAGTAAAAATAGCTCAAAATGACATAAACTACAAGGTTCGCCACGCCCTAGAGTTTTTAGAACAGGGCAAATTTGTGAAATTTCGTGTCTTTTTAAAGGGGCGAGAGATGCAAAATCCTAAGGCTGGGGCTGATTTGCTTGAAAAGATTTGGCAAAGCATTGAGGATAAGGCTTCAAGGGAAAAAGAGCCAAATTTTGAGGGAAGATATGTGAATATGATGGTGGTGCCTAAGAAGAGTTAAAGATGGCAAAGGTAGAGAAAATTACTATAAAAGGCTATAAATCCATTAAATCTTTGGAAGATTTTGAGCTTAAAAACTTAAATATACTCATTGGGGCTAATGGAGTTGGTAAAAGTAATTTTATCTCTGCCTTTACATTGCTAAATAAAATGTGTAACAAAGAACTGCAAAGCTACACTCAAAGTAAATCTCCCGACAACTTTTTACATTTTGGCAGAAAGCACACGGAGAGAATTTTTTTTGAATTTAAGTTTGCTTCAAATAAATATAATGTGGAATTTATTCCAACGCAAGAAAACAAACTTTTGATTAAAGATGAAAAAGGTTATTTTTTTGGACTTATGAAAAATATCACTGTTAATCTTGGGCAAAATTTAGAAGAAAGTCATCTCAGTGAGATTGAAAAATATTCTTCTTCCAAAGCTGTGGCAGACTATATCAAAAATTCAATTCAACAATGGAAAGTCTATCACTTCCACGACACAAGCGATACTTCCAAAATGAAAGGCAAACCAGCTAGCAATGACAATCTCATCTTTAAGCAAGATGCGGCGAATTTAGCTTCATATCTTAAAATGATAAAAGACAAGCACATTGCCCATTACGAGCAAATCGTAGCCACTATACAAATGGTTGCACCATTTTTTGGAGGCTTTGTATTGCGAGATGATGAGTTTATCCAGCTTGAGTGGTTTGATAAAACCGACTCTGACACACCTTTTAAGGCTCATTATCTTTCAGATGGCACACTTCGTTTTATAGCCCTTGCGACCTTGCTTTTACAGCCCTTTGAGCTTATGCCAGATACGCTTATAATTGATGAGCCTGAACTTGGGCTTCACCCCTTTGCACTTTGCATTTTAAGCGAACTCATCAAAAGGGCTAGTGTAGAAAAACAGGTTATCATCTCATCTCAATCAGTAGAACTTATAAATTATTTTGAACCCCAAGACATTATAGTCGTAGATAGAGAGGATAATCAATCCACATTTAAAAGATTAAACGCAGAGGATTTGCGAGACTGGCTTGAGGATTATTCTTTGGGCGAAATTTGGAAAAGTAATCTAATAGGCGGTCGCCCAAAATGAGCAAAAGAATTCACATAGTATGCGAGGGACAGAGTGAAGAGAATTTTATAAAATGGGTTTTAGCCCCACATTTTGTGAATTTAAAGCTTTATCTTACACCCATTATCATACCTACCTCCAAAGGACATAGGGGTGGAGGGTTAGATTATAATAGGGTGAAATCTTTTATCGAAAGAAAACTTAAGCAAGATAAAACAGCCTTTGTAAGCACATTTTTTGATTATTATGCTCTGCCTAGCGATTTTCCACAATATAATAACCAACAAGGCGATATTTATCAAAAAATAGATAGTTTAGAAAAGGCATTTTGCGATGATATAAATGGCAATTCGCACCCAAAAAGATTTTTCCCACATATACAACCACACGAATTTGAAGCCTTGCTTTTTAGCGACATTAACAAAATCATAGAAGCAGACACACTTTGGCAAGGCAAGGATACTTATCTTGCAAAACTTCAAAACATAACAAATGAATTTCCTAACCCCGAACTCATCAACAATTCCACACAAACAAGCCCATCACATAGGCTAGAAGCCATATTTCCAACATATCAAAAGGTCTTTCACAGCAAAATCATCGCTCAAAGCATAAGCATTACGCATATAAGAAGCGAATGCAAGCATTTTGATGAATGGTGTAAGAAAATTTCATCATTGTAAGGGCAAAATTAAAGGACAAATATGAGCTTAAATCACAACAATAAACATCACCTAAAACAATGAAAAACGAAAACCCCACCTTCTTAAAAGAGCAAAT
>NZ_QHLI01000020.1 GCF_006864425.1 Campylobacter troglodytis
CTGCTTTTAAAGCAAAATTGTAGCTTTCAAGCTCTTTTATTTTGCAAAAAGAACTTATCAAGGAGAGGATAAAGATATTTATATTTGGGGGTGTTTGATATTGTTGAAATTTTAAAGATAAATTGGAAAGACATATCTTGGAATAAATCTACTTATGCCCAAGTAAAAGAAAGTATAAAATACGGTTGCTCGAAGGATTTTTATCACAGTATGAACTCAAAAGAAGAAAATCAAAGCTTTTTCAAAGAATTTCAGTCTTTAAATAGAAAAGGTATTGTAGCAATGATTGGCACAGATGGATTAAGGCATACTACGCTATGGAATGGAAATGATTTTGTGGATACTGCACTAGGAATAAGCGTTAATTACCTTAATGATGTCACATATTTAATACGAGAATTATTTTAGGCTCAAGACAACTTAAACTCAAATAAAGGAGTTTTAAGTTATGATTACAGCGATGAAAAATAAGTATATCAATCGTTTCAAAATTTCAGAGGCTAAATTTAAAGAATTGTAAAGTATTTTTTTGCTTCGTTACAACTTTTGAGGAAGCCTTGTTCTTAAAGCCACACAAATTGCAAAATTAAGCAACAATTCTTGCCAAAGCATCAATAAAATAATCAAAAATATTAGAATTTTAACCCTTAAAGAATGTGAAAAATTTCAAAAAGGCGAGATCGAAATAGCTGAGAGTTATTTCGGTGCAAAACGTGTTCGTGGCAAGCGTGGACGTGGGGCTGGTAAGAAAACACCAGTTTTTTACTTCGTGCTACACACTCGTCCCTTTGCGAGAAGGAGCAAAGTTATAGAGTAAGACATAGGGAAAATGAGTTTGCAAAGGGCACAAATCACATAAATGGCATTGAGAATTTCTGGGGCTTTGCCAAGCATAGATTAAGCAAATTTAAAGGAATTAAAAAGGAAAATTTTGTCCTTCATTTAAAGGAAACAGAATTTAGATATAATACGAAAATTTTGAGACAAAATATTTATCAAAATTTATTAAAGTTGATAAGAAAAAATCTGCTTAAGTTGTCTTGAGCCTTATTTTATTTTCAAATCCAAGCTTAAGTTGAAAAAATTCACAAAGGCTCTTAGAGCCTTTATTGTCGGCTTGTAGGGGCTTTTAAGGGCTAATAAATCGCACATTTAAAACTTGAAATGTTTAAGCTAATGCCTTGCAAGATAATTTGTATCAAAGGTATTGTTTATAAAATCCTTATTATCCATCATATTAAGATGAAAGCTTTTTGTAGTCTTAATGCCTCTTACTATAAGCTCATTTAAGGCTACCTTCATCTTTGCTATGGCTGTGTTTCTATCCTCGCCCCACACCACAAGCTTTCCTATCATTGAGTCGTAAAAGGGAGGCACGCTGTATCCTTGATAACAATGACTTTCCATTCTGACATTTCGCCCAGCAGGTGCTACATATTTTACAAGCTTGCCAGGACTTGGCACAAAGCTTTTTGGATCCTCTGCTGTTATGCGACATTCTATGCTGTGCCCTCTTAGCTTTATGCTTTCTTGAGGGGGTAATTCATAGCCCTCAGCCACCTTTATCATAAGCTCTATAATGTCAATCCCACTTACCATCTCGCTTACGCAGTGTTCTACCTGTAAGCGAGTGTTCATTTCTATGAAGTAAAAGTCTAAATTCTTATCCACTAAAAACTCAAAGGTTCCAGCTCCCTCATAGCCTATAGCCTTTGCAGCCTTTATGGCTGTATCGTGTAGTTTTTTGCGTGTTTTATTATCAAGCAAAATCGCAGGGCTTTCCTCGATTAGCTTTTGATGACGGCGCTGCATAGAGCAGTCTCTTTCTCCTATGTGAATGATATTTCCAAAGCTATCGCCAATGACTTGCACCTCTATGTGTCGGGGGTTTTGAATGTATTTTTCCATATACATAGTCCCGTCTCCAAAGGCTGTCATAGCCTCGCTTTCAGCCGACCAATAAGCCTTTTCTATGTCGCTTTCTTTTTCTACCACACGCATACCACGGCCGCCCCCACCTGCTGCAGCTTTAAGTATGATAGGATAGCCTATCTTGCTAGCAAGTTTTTTGGCTGCTTCAACTCCATTTAAGGCTCCATCGCTTCCAGGAATGACAGGCACACCAGCCCTTTGCATCATCTGCTTTGCCTTGCTTTTATCAGACATCAAGCTCATAGCCTCAACAGAGGGTCCTATGAATTTTATCTTGTGTTTTGCGCAAATTTCAACAAAGTTTTGATTTTCACTTAAAAAGCCATAGCCTGGGAAAATGGCATCTGCTTCTGCTATTTCTGCTGCTGAGATGATGCTTGGTATGTTAAGATAGCTTTCTGTGCTTCTTGGATTACCTATGCAAATGTTTGCATCGGCATATCTTAGATAAAGTGCTTCTCTGTCGGCAGTAGAATACACGCAAATTGCCTTTTTTCCCATTTCTTTTATGGTTCTTAAGGCTCTTAGTGCTATTTCTCCGCGGTTTGCGATTAAAATTCTTTTAATTTCCATTAAATTTTCTCCACCACAAACAAGGGCATATCAAACTCCACAGGCTGACCGTCAGCCACAAGTAGCTCTAAGATACGACAGTCATACTCAGCTTGAATTTCATTCATAATCTTCATAGCCTCTATAATGCCTATGGTATCTCCTTTTTTAACCGTGCTTCCTGCCTTCACAAAGGGTGCAGCACCAGGGCTTGGTGCTTGATAATAAGTGCCAACCATAGGGCTATTGAGGGTTGGTTTGTTTCTTTTGCTAGGATTTGCTTCATTTACTACATTTACATTTATGGGTTGAGGGGTTGGTGCGGTTGGAGGGGGAGGGGTTGGTGCTAATTCACAGCACATATCCCGTTCTAGTTCTATCTCAAAGCCGTCTTGTTCTTTGATCTTAATCTTGCTAATGTTAGCCTCGGCAAACATATTGACGAGTTCTTTAATCTCTTCTTTTGTCATAAAAGCTCCTAAAAATTTTATGATTAATTTTTAATTGTAATACAAAATTTTTAATTTAACTTTAAATTTAACAAATTTTTTACATTTTGATAAAAAAGCCTTACTAAACAGCAAGTTGGCTTTTAAAATAAAAAGAAGGCGATTGATACTTTTAGCTGATATAATTACAGCCCAAAGCTTGGTACAATCGATCTTAGTATATATTTTTGCCATATATTTGGGAGCGAAAATTTAGACAAATTTTGGAGTGTTTTTGTGCTGATATTTATGTAAGTAAAATCGCTCTCTTTGCAAGGTTTCTCGCCCTTGTGTGAATAGGATAGTGCAGCAAGCTTTTAACCCTTAAAAAATGCGAAAAATATCTAAAATGAGTGGTGAAATCGAAGTTGATGAGAGTTATTTCGGTGCAAAAAGAGTTCGTGGTAAGTGTGGATGTGGAACTGACAAAAAGACGCCTATGTTTTTACTTCCTTAATCCTCTTGCAACTCTGCGAGAAGGTATGCTAAAATGCAATTGCACGAGTTTATGCACTCAAACGCTTGCTCTGCCAAAGAGTTGCAGTCCATAATAAAGGACTTTGCAGAGCTTAAAGAAAGTGAAATTTACAGCGATAACTTCAAAGCCTATGATGGCTTGGTGGATTTTTTACTTTGCTGGGCTTGTGTTTTTGTAAGAAGAAACAAAGACACATTATATGGTAAAATACGCCAAATTCAAGTTTGCAAACAAACAAAATCACATAAACGAAATTGTGAACTTTTTTATTTCCTTAAGCTTCTTGCAACTGTGTAGTAGAAGTTTGCAAAATTTATACTTGCTAAATTTAGAAGCACAAAAAAGAAAATTTTGTCCTTCACTTAAAAGAAACAAAATTGAGACGAAAATTTTAAGGCAATATTCTCATCAAAATTTGCTGAAATTGATAAGGGAAAATTTTGTTAAATTTAATTGAGCCTTAAAGATTTCATAATGATTAAGGCTTAAGCCTTTTTTATAAGTGCCTTTGCCTTTTCCCAAAGGCTAATGCCAAGCTTTTTTGCCTCATTTACATTAAAGTCCTTGTATTTTTCACCAACCACCCTTTCTAGCTCAGCAAGTTCTCTTAACTTGCTTTGAGCTAGTCTTGAAAGATCGTCTATTTTGGGATTTTTTTTCAATTCATTGAGGCTTAAAATAAGCTGTTCTCTGCTTTCGTGCATTAATCTTGTAAATTTAGCAAACACAGTATCTAACTCGTTTTCAAGCAGATCTTTTAATATAGCCCTAATAGGCTCGTCAAAGTCCTTTTCAAGCTCCTTTAAAAGCAAGATAAGCTCATCCTCTAAGCCTATCAACTCCTTTTCTTTAAGTGCTAGATCCTCTTCAAAGGTGCAAAAGCTAAAGCTTTTTTTGAATTTTTCCACCCCAAGTTCTATCCCATCTCGCACTCCTTTGATTGCACCTATACAAAGATCCTTTGAGAAATTTTTTGACTCAGCTGCTAAGTCAAATGCTACGTTTAAAATGATCTTAGAGCTTTGAATTATATTTTCTTTTTTAAATTTAGCCTCGCAAATGGCGTTATAGATCAACTCCTTTGAGATCTCACTTGCAGTAAGTTCTATATCCTCGTTTCTTTCAAGTGTTCTTATAAAGGCACTTTCAGCCACTTCTTTAAGCAGCTCTAAGCTTTCTAGCTCAAATAAAAAGGCCTCATTTAGTGCACTTGAAACTTGCTCCTTGTAAGAGGAATTTTCAAGGCTTTGTTTTAGCTCAAAGAAATTTCGTCCTATTTCATTTTTTATGGTGGTTTTTTGAGTTTCTATCTTGTTTTTTATTAATTCTTGCTCACTTATGAGTTTATATAGGGTGTTTTGTTCATTTTGTATTTTTGCTTTGATTAAGGCCTTTATGATGCTTGTTGCGTTTTTGGTATTTAATAAATCAAGCCTTTCAAGCACCCCTAAAAAGTCATTTAAGCTAGTTTCAAGCTTATCATTTGCAGGAAGTTTTTGCAAGGCTAGGTTAAAGACTAGATCCTCTAAAAGCTCACTGGCTCCTTCCTTTTGAGCCAAAAGGGAATTTTCAAATATAATCAAAGCGTTTTGCATTCTTTATCCTTTGTTTGTTAATCTTTATCAAGCCTTAAATTTTTTAAATTCAAGGATACATTTAAATCTTTGTCCTTTGTGAATTCTATCCTATTTAAATTTAAAAGCCTTGAATTCCGTGTAAAGCCTTTAATTAAAAGCCTATTTAATACACTTAGTTTAAATCACTAGCCAATAAAATTTAAAACAAGTTTAAAAAATTTGTGTTTAAAGCTTAGCCTTTTAAAAGCCATCAAGCCTTGAATTTTATTTAAATTCAAGCTTTTAACATAAATCACACTAAAAGCTTAAATTTAAAGCACAAAGCTAGCCCTTTTTTTAAGCAAATTAAATACACTAAGCCTATCCTCTTCGCTTTCTACAAGCACACTTAACATATAGCTTTGATACTTGCCATTTTGAAGCGAGTTCTTGCAAGAAAATTTTTTATCCCTTAAAAGCTCTTTAAAGATCAAAGCCACTTCTTCGTTTTTTTTAAAGATTACCCTATACTCCCAAAAAAGAGGATATTCAATCCTTGGCTTAGTATCAAGCTCGTTTAAATTTAACACTCTTGTTTCCTTTTGTAATCTTAGATCTTTAATATTCATAGTTTGATATAGGCACAGCTAAAATTACATAGCATTTTTAACATAATTAAAAATTCAAAACAACTTAGCTACTATATTGCTATCTAATTTTACCCTCACAAAAAGCGTGAATTTAAGCCTTAGTTTATATGCACCTTGATCTTTGCAATATTTAATGCCTAAATTTAATCTTGTTTATTCTTTAAAAAATTTCAAAAATTATAGCAAATTGCGTAAAATTTAAGCTAAAATATTTCAAAAGAATTTTAAAAGAGGGATTTTATGAGAAAAGAAGAGGAACTTGAAGATCTCCTTGATGATGAGTTAGATAATATAAGCTTGGATGAATATGATGAGCTTTCACATTCTAAGCATAAAAATTACGCTTATGATGAGGATGATTACAGCTTTGAGGATGAGGATAGCGATGATAGCTATGAGATGGACTAGGTTTAGGGGCTTTCAAAGGGCGTTAAACTTGTCTATTTTATAAACTTGTCCATCTTAAACAGTGCGTTAAGTTATCTTAAAACTTAGCTTTTTTTAGAAAGAGAAGTTTATTTGTTGAAGTGTAGTTTCTTTGGCAAAGGAACTTTGTCTTACAAGGAGTAGCTTCTTTGGCAAACTAAGTTTATTTATTAAACCGTAGCTTTTTGACAAAGGGCATTTTTAGAAACAGCTCTTTTGCCTCGCAAAGTCCTTTGTGTCGCTTTTCAACAAGGCTTCAAATAAAGTTTTTAACAAATAGAAGCTTCTTTGCTAAAATGCAATTTTTGGCAAAATTACAAGATTTTGTTTGAATTTACAAAGTATTTCTTTATAAACTAGCTTAAAACAGTTAAATTCAAAGCTTGTTTGTGAGAAACAAGACCTCTTGATAAAACATTTTAAATTTTTGATTAAAGGATATTTAAGTATGCAAAAAACACTAAATAAAAAAGATATTAAGACCCTAGGGCTAAGCTCCTTGGGCGGAACCTTGGAATTTTATGATTTTATCATCTTTGTCTTTTTTGCCAACATCATCTCTCAGCATTTTTTTCCAGCCAGTTTAAGCGAGACCTGGAAGCTTGTAAATACCTATGGAATCTTCGCAGCAGGCTATCTTGCTCGTCCGCTTGGTGGCATAGTTATGGCACATTTTGGAGACAAATTTGGACGCAAAAATATGTTCATGCTAAGTATTTTATTAATGGTGATTCCAACCTTCGCCCTTGCCATAGTGCCTACCTTTGATATGATAGGATATTTTGCTCCTATATTTTTGATCTTGGTTAGAATTTGTCAAGGCATAGCCGTTGGAGGCGAGCTTCCTGGTGCTTGGGTATTCATACATGAACACGCCCCACAAGGACAAAAAAACACCTATCTTGGCTTTTTAACCGCTTCTGTAACGGCTGGGATCCTGCTTGGAAGCCTTGTATATCTTGCTACTTATACTGTTTTTGATGACAAGCAGGTGCAAGAATGGGCTTGGAGGGTGCCATTTGCACTTGGTGGTATCTTTGGCATTGTTTCTGTATATCTTAGAAAATTCCTAGATGAAACCCCTGTTTTTAAGAGGATGAGAGAGGATGATTTGCTGGTTAAATTTCCTCTCAAAGAGGTGCTTAAAAGCTCAAAATCAGGTGTAATCATCTCAATGCTAATAACCCTACTTCTAACAGGCTGCATACTCGTTTTTATCTTAATCGTTCCAAATTTTGTTGCAAATATGGCAGAGCTTAAATTCAACGCCTTTGAAAAGACCTATTTTCAAATTTGCGGACTTGTTGCTATAGTTAGTGCCATCATTTTAAGTGGGCTTTTAAGCGACAAGCTTAGTCCTTATAAGGTTTGCATAGCCTTTAATGTGGGCTTTGCCTTCTTTGCCTTTTTATTTTTCAAAGAACTTTACTCTCAAAATATAAGCCCTATAAGCCTCATATCCTTTTATGTTTTAACTTGTTTTTGTGCTGGGGTTATGAATTTTTGTCCCATTTATATGAGCGATGTTTTCGAGGCCAAAATAAGATTTAGCGGTATTTCCTTTGCCTACAACATAGCCTATGCCATAGCAGGTGGCTTTACCCCTCAACTTGCTGTGTTTTTACACTCTAAGGCTGTGCAAAACAGTGAAAGCTTTTTTGCTTATGGTCTAAGCCTTTATGTGCTACTCTTAGCCCTAATTGGCATAGCTGTAAGCTTGGCTATGAGGAGGATCTATCTTGCAAGGGGAGATGATTAAGCTAAAAAGCCTTGCTTGATTTATAAAATAATTTTTTTTAAATCATTGTGTTTGCATTATGTTTGTAATTATTTTATTTTGAAACTGCATAAATTCAATATAGACAAGGGCTTGAATTTAAAAAGCCTAAATTCAAAGCCTTTCTTGCAAAATAAGCCTTTGTCTTGTTATTAACACACTCTTTTATGAGAAGATGCAAACAGTGATGATGCTTACAAAATGGATCAAGTTTAGAGGTTCTTTGTCAAAAAGCATCTTATTTATATTCTTGTATTAACCATTTTAAATTCAAAGAGAGCTTTTAGCTTTGTTTTAGCAAGATCTAAAAATGATAAAAAGTGAGTTAGCAAGTTTTGCTATATGAATTTTGTTACATTAACTTCGCACCAAGTGCTTTAAATTTTTAACTTGAATTTGTGAAAACCGTGCCTCAAATTTTTAAAAAGCCTTAAATTTAATCTTGTCATTTTAAACCTTGCTACGAAAAATTCCACAAAAGAGTTGTTAAATTCACAAAAACTGTGAATTTTTATGTCCTTGCCACAGAGGGCTAAAAAAATTCATCATTTTTAAAAAATCTTTTTTAAAGCAAGAATTGAAATTCAACAAAGAGGACAAAAAGAGCTTTACAAGCTAAGAGTTAAGATGTGCTAGGCTTTTTTTTGCTAGCCTTGTAAGCTCTTGCCATTTTTTAGCCCTAATAAGCTCCTTATCGCAAAGCCAAGAACCCCCCACACATAAGACATTATCAAGTGCGAGGTATTCTTTGGCGTTTTCTAAGTTTATACCCCCTGTTGGGCAAAATTTCACCTCCTTAAAGGGTGCATTTAAGGCTTTTAGCATAGGCACACCTCCTATTTGTGTAGCTGGGAAAAATTTCAAGGCTTTTAGCTCAAATTCTAAGGCTAATAGTATATCACTTGGGCTTGAAACGCCTGGTATAAAAGCAAGATCAAGCTCTAAAGCCTTTTTTGCTAGCGTAGCATTTATACCAGGGCTTATGGCAAAAGAAGCACCTAGATCTTTTATCCTTTGAAGCTGATTTGTGCTTATCACAGTTCCAGCCCCAACTGTGATCCTTGGAAATTCTTTAATCAAAGCCCTTAATATATCTAAGGCTTTGGGGGTTCTTAGGGTAAGCTCTAAGATCTCTATGCCACCCTCATATAAGGCCTTAGCTAAATTTAATCCTTCTAATTCATCATCCACACTTACAACAGGTATGATCTTACTTAGACTTAAAATTTCTTGTGCTTTCATTCTCATCCTTTAACTAAAAATTCCACCAAAGCTCATAGCACCTGTTTCAGCACTAGAACTATTGGCTCTAAAAGAGGCAAAAAGCTCCCTACCAGCTCCAAAGACCTCTTTTTGTTTAGGCTTTTTACGTCTTCTTTTTTGCCAAATTTTTTCATCCACCAAGGCTTGAAGTTTGCCATCCTTAATGTCAAGCAAGATCATATCCCCATCTTCAATCCTAGCAAGATCCCCATCCAACAAGGCCTCAGGGCTTGTATGAATGGCAGCTGGGATCTTACCTGAAGCACCTGACATTCTGCCGTCTGTAACCAAACCCACCTTAAAGCCTTTATCTTGCAAAACCCCAAGGGGTGAGCTTAGCTTGTGAAGTTCTGGCATACCATTTGCCCTTGGTCCTTGAAAGAGTAAAACAGCTATGAAGTCTTGTTCTAATTCTTTGTTTTCAAAGGCTTGCAAGAACTCGCTTTGAGAGTAAAATACCCTTGCAGGAGCCTTGATTATATGATGCTTTTCATCTATGGCTGAGCTTTTAATTACAGCCCTTCCTATATTTCCTTTTAAAATTTTAAGCCCTCCGTCCTTTGAAAAGGCATTTTTAACCCCTCTTAAAATATCTTCATTTTTACTCTCGCTAAGCCCTTCTTTGTAGCAAAGCTTTCCATCTATCAAAAAGGGTTCTTTTGTGTAAAAACTCATACCCTCACCCATAATGCTTTGCGCATCCTCATGCATTAGCCCCTCTTTTAAAAGCTCTTTAAAGATAAAAGCTAAGCCCCCACAGGCACTAAATGCATTCACATCAGCCTTGCCATTTGGATACACCCTAGCTAAAAGCGGAATTAGCTCTGAAACGCAGTTAAAATCATCCCAATCTATAATAATACCAGCACACTTAGCTATGGCTACTAGGTGTATGGTGTGATTTGTAGAACCTCCTGTTGCCATTAGCCCTATCATAGCGTTTATGATGTTTTTTTCGCTAAGAAGTTTTCCAAGGGGCATGATCTTTTGAGTAGCCATATGTCTTGCAGCTTCTTTTATAAGGGCTACTCTTAGGGGGGTATGTGGGTTTATAAAGGCTGAGTTTGGAAGATGAAGCCCCATAAACTCCATCATCATTTGATTAGAATTTGCTGTGCCATAAAAGGTGCAAGTTCCTGGGCTGTGATAGGATTTCATCTCGCTATCAAGGAGGGCTGATCTTGAAATTTTACCCTCGGTAAAAAGCTCTCTTGCTTTCGCCTTTTCGTAGTTTGAAATCCCACTTGTCATAGGCCCTGAGGGTACAAAGATACTGGGTAAATGCCCAAAGCTTAAAGCACCCATCAAAAGGCCTGGAACGATCTTATCACAAACTCCAAGATAAAAGGCTCCATCAAAAATTTGATGACAAAGCCCTATTGCCGTGCTTAGTGCTATTACATCTCTTGAAAACAAAGAAAGCTCCATACCCTCATAGCCTTGAGTTATGCCATCACACATAGCAGGAACCCCTGCTGCAAACTG
This sequence comes from Campylobacter troglodytis, assembly GCF_006864425.1. Lineage (GTDB taxonomy): Bacteria > Campylobacterota > Campylobacteria > Campylobacterales > Campylobacteraceae > Campylobacter_D > Campylobacter_D troglodytis. Next base: position 10,608 of record NZ_QHLI01000020.1, read on the forward strand.
TGCAAAGGCTTTGTGTTTTTGAAGCTCTTCTTTAATTAGATCTGGGTAGTTTTTAAAGGGCTGATGGGCTGAGAGTAGATCATTATAGGCTGAAATAATGGCGTAATTTAAGCCCTCATTTTGCTTGATCCTATCCTTGATATGATCAGGCATAGTGGCGTAGCTGTGGGCTAAATTCGCACAGCCTAGTTTTGATCTAGAAATTTTAGTAGTGTTTTTTTCTAGCCTTTCTAGGTAAGACTGTCTTGTTTTTTTACTTCTTTCTTGGATCTTTTTTGTAAGTTCTTTAAGTTCTTTTCTTGGCATCTTCTATCCTTTGAGGCTAAATTCTAATGAAAATTACTAAACAAAGTTATTTTAAAGCATTCTTGCTATAAAATTATGGGAATTTAAAGAATAGAAAGGCTTATTTTATGAAAGACTGTGATTTTATTTTATTTGGAGCAAGTGGGGACCTGGCTTTAAGAAAGATCTTTCCTGCCTTGTTTCAAATTTACTCAAATAAACTCTTAAATTCAAGGCTAAAAATCATAGCCTCAGCAAGAAGCAAATTTAGCCAAATTGAATTCAAAGAGCTTTTAAGCTCAAAATTAAAAACGCAGATAAAAAGGCTAAATGAGAAAAAGCTTAACAGTTTTTTAGAAAAAATTCACTATCTAAGTATAGATCTAAATAATTTTGAAGATTTTAAGTCCTTAAAAGAAATGAGTAGTAAGGATGCTAGGACTGTGATTTATTTTTCCATTTCACCTGAATTTTTTATAAAAGCCTGTAAGAGTTTAGCCCTTATAAATTTAAATAATAAAAATGTAAAAATCATCCTTGAAAAGCCCCTAGGACGAGATCTTAACTCCTGTAAAATTATAAATGAGGAGCTAAAAAAATACTACAAAGAAAGGCAAATTTATAGAATAGATCATTATCTAGGAAAAGAAACAGTTCAAAATATCCTATATCTAAGAAAATATAACCCCATAATCTCAAAGCTTTTCAACAACAAACATTTAAGCTTTGTGGAAATTACTGTGTTTGAGACCTTAGGAGTAGAAAATAGAGGTGAATTTTATGATAAGATGGGTGCTTTAAGAGATATGTTTCAAAATCACATGATCCAACTTCTTTGCCTACTCACCCTTAAAATCCCTAAAAAACTAAGCCCATATTCTTTAAGAAGGGCAAAGATAAGGCTCTTAAAAGAGTTAAAAGGCTTTTCAAAAGAAGAGCTTCAAAATAATTTAATAAGGGCACAGTACAAAGGCTATCTAAACGAAAAGAACATAAAAGCACAAAGCAAAACAGAAAGCTTCCTAGCCCTAAAAGCCTTTATAGACAATAAAAGCTACAAAAAAATCCCCTTCTATCTAAGAACAGGCAAAAAAATGCAAAAATCCTTCGTGCAAATAGTACTATCTTTCAAAGAAGAAAGCCTTGTTAATAAGCTCATAATAAGCTTACAACCACAAAGTAAGCTAAGTTTAGCCTTAAATGTAAAAGAGAAGGGTAGGGCTAATTTTAAAGAAGAGCATTTAAGCTTGAATTTAAACTATGAGGCTAGAAATACCAAGCCTTATGAGAGCTTGATAATGGATGTTATAAGAGGGGATCTTAGTCATTTTAATCACCAAGAGGAGCTTGATCTTGCCTGGCTTTGGCTTGATCCTATCATTAAAGCCGAAGATGAGCTTGCCTTATATCATTATGAGGCTAAGAGCTTTGGTCCAAAGGAGGCTGAGCTTCTCATACAAAAGGATGGCAACAGCTGGCATAATCCTTAACCCAAACTGTAACTTTTTGTAAGCTAGGACTTAAATTTATTTACTTAGATGCAAAATAAGCCCTTATATGCTTTATTTTTGATTATAATGCCTTACATAAATCTTTATTTAAAGGGATATAATGGCTTATGTCTTGCATGAATTCAAAGACACAAAGGCTTCGCAGTTAGCACTAAGTAAGGCGGTTTCAAGGGACATAAAAGAAGAAAAACTAAAACACCTAGCCCTATCAGGAGGTAGATCTCCTTTGGGTTTTTTTCATTTTTTAAGAAAAGAGGATCTTAGCTGGGAGGACATAACCGTGTCTTTGGTGGATGAGAGGGTGGTTGATCTTAATGACAAAGAAAGTAATACAAATTTTATAAAAAAAGAGTTTTTACAAGAAAAAGCCTCAAAGGCAAGGTTTATTCCTTTCTTAGAGCATTTAAATTTAGAAGATAAAGAGCTTTTAAAATTTGCTAGAAGTAAATTCATACAGCCAGATCTCGCAGTTTTAGGAATGGGAAGCGATGGGCATTTTGCTTCTTTGTTTGCAAATTCTTTGGGATTTGAAGAGGCCTTAAAAACAACAAAAAATATAAGCTTGATAGAACCACAAAATGCCCCCTTTAAAAGACTAAGTATGAGCTTAAAGGCTATTAAGGCTTGCAAGAAGCTTTTTTTACTCATACAAGGTGGAGAAAAAAAAGAGGTTTTTGATAGGGCTTGTTTGGGGATTGATACAAATTTACCCATTTCTTTGATACTTTCTGATCAGGAGGTGCTTTGCAATGTCTATTACTCAGATTGAAAACTCCTATCCAAGATTACTTGCAGACATAGGGGGGACAAATGCAAGATTTGCCATTGAGCTTAGCGCTAATAAGATAACACACATAGAGGTCTTAGCCTGCAATGAATACGATAGCATAGTAGATGCTGTGAGCTTTTATCTTAAAAAAATAGGAGGCATAGAGGTTAAATTTGCAGCCTTTGCCATAGCAAATCCTATTTTGGGCGATTGGATAGAAATGACTAATCACCACTGGGCCTTTTCCATAGAAACAACAAGACAAGCTTTAAAGCTTGATGAGCTTATACTTATAAATGACTTTGTGGCCCAGGCTTACGCCATTAGTAAGATGACTCAAGATGATCTAGTGCAAATTGGAGGCACAAATTTAGAACTAGGTCATGCAAAGGCTGTCTTAGGACCTGGCACAGGGCTTGGGGTGAGTGCTTTGATCCCACAAACTAATGGTAGCTATTTAGCCTTAGAGGGCGAAGGAGGGCATGTGAGCTTTGCACCCTTTGATGATACCGAGCTTATGATCTGGCAATATGCCAAGCAAAAATATGGACATGTCTCAGCTGAAAGGCTTTTAAACGGAGCCGGGCTTGTTTTGATCTATGAGGCCTTAGCACATAGAGAAGGACTTACAAAGGCTAAGATGACACCTCAGTTAATAAGCGAACAGGCGATAAACGGACAGTCTCCTCTTTGTCGCTTAACCCTTGATATTTTTTGTGCTATGCTTGGGACAATCGCTTCAAATTTAGCCCTAACCTTGGGTGCAAGATCGGGAGTTTATATTTGTGGGGGCATAATACCAAGATTTATAGAGTATTTTAAGCATTCTCCTTTTAGGATGCGTTTTGAAAACAAGGGAAGATTTAGTGCCTATCTAGCAGCCATTCCTGTTTATGTGGTATTAGCAAGGCATCCTGGCATTGATGGGGTTTGTATAGCCTTGAATAATTATCTTAAAGAAAAACTAAAAGGCTAGTTAAGTGTAGGCTAAATCAAAGGCTTGATAGATATAAATTTAATGGATATAAAAGGGTGGTTTAAAATTTGTTTCTTTTTAAGAAAGTATTGATTTGTCATTATTAGACTGTGGGCGAAGAAGCCGTCAATTTAAGGCATTTTTCCATAAATTCGTGGATTTTTGGCGCACGCTTAGAATGATAAGAATTTTGTCATTTTGAGCAGAATGCAAAGCGAAAAATCTCTTTTTGGTTTTGAGATACTTCGCTTCGCAAAGAATGACAAATATGGTATTTTGTCTAAAATCAATACTTTTTTGAAAAAGAGCCTAAAATTTTAACTGTTAATTTTAGTTAATTTATTTTGAATTTTTTAGTGTTGAGCTTTATTAAACGGTGCAAAAGTTTTCAAAGCAAGGCTTTTTATAAGGCTAAGTTTTAAGGATTTTTTTTAAAAAAAAAGAAAATTTTTGGCGCTTGTATAATTTCAAGCTTATTTATTAGAGCTTAGCTTGTTTTAAGCTTATCTTTTTTCAAAGGTATGAAATTTGACAAGTTTATGCCAAAAAATAAACACTTTTTAAAAAGTTTGAATTTAATCTTAATAGAAAGGACATAAAATGAAGAGTACTAATTTCGCCCTAGCAACGCTAACTGCTTTGTTTTTTGCTATGGGTTTTATTACGGTGTTAAATGATATTTTAATACCGCACTTAAAGGTGATCTTTGATCTTAATTATTTTGAGGCAGCCTTGATTCAGTTTTGTTTCTTTGGGGCTTATTTTATCACAGGTGGGCTTTTTGGTAAGCTTATTTCTAAGATAGGCTATCCAGCAGGGGTGATCTCTGGCTTTGTCTTAACAGCCTTTGGTTGTGTGCTTTTTTATCCAGCAGCCTCTACTGCTTCTTATCCTATCTTTTTAGGAGCCTTGTTTATACTAGCAAGTGGGGTTGTTTTACTTCAAACAGCAGGAAATCCCTTTGTAACACTACTTGCACCAAACAAAGAAGCAAGTGCGCTAACCCTAGTGCAAGCCTTTAACTCCTTAGGAACTACCCTAGGACCTCTCTTTGGAGCTACTTTTATACTCTCAGGAACAGCTCAGTACGCAAGTAAAATGCAAGAAGCACAGTCCGTGCAAGTTCCATACTTAATCATAGCAGGGGTTTTGATCCTCTTAGCCGTGCTTGTGTATTTACTAAGACTTCCTGATGTGAGAAAAAGAGCACAAGAAATAAGCGAGGAAAATCAAGACAAAAGACTTAATGTATTTGAATATCCACATTTGATCTTAGGGGCTGCGGCTATCTTTTTTTATGTGGGTGCTGAGGTTGCCATAGGCTCGTTTTTGATCCTCACTATGAAGGAGGTTGCAGAAATAGACGAGGTAACTGGGGCAAAGTATATAGCCTTTTACTGGGGAGGGGCTATGGTAGGAAGATTCATAGGAAGTGCCATTATGTCTAAGATAGCACCTAATAAATGCCTAGCCTTTAATGCCACTATGGCTATACTGTTAAGCATAATAGCCATAGTAGTTGATGGGCAAATAGCTATGCTAGCCTTACTTGCCATAGGGCTTTTTAACTCCATAATGTTTCCTACCATCTTTTCCTTGGCTACTAAGAATTTAGGCAAGCTTAGCTCTGAGGCCTCAGGGCTTATTTGTATGGCTATAGTTGGAGGGGCCTTGATACCTCCTGTGCAAGGGCTTGTGGCTGATTATAGCAACTTGCTCTTATCTTACATAGTGCCTGTGCTTTGCTATTTTTATATCTTGTTTTTTGCCTTAAAGGGCTATACGCCTAGATAAATTTGCAAAAGTTCCTTTGTGAATTTAAGGACAAGATTTTAAAGTTGGCGGTTTTTAAATTTGGCTATTGATACTTTTAGCCTAAAATGCTAATAGAGGCTTTGAATTTAAATCTTTTTAAGAAGCTTAAATTCAAAGCTCTTTTGTAAGACTCTTACTCTTTTTCACTAAGCCTTGCAAGGTATCACAAGAAATAAAAAAGCTTTTTTTGCGAAAGTTAAAGAAGGCAAAATGAGCTTGAGTTTTTATTTGTTTTATTTTGTGCTACTTGCTTAAAAAGAGATCCTTTGGCTTAATCTTGCACAATTTTTGCATAAGCATTACAAAATTTTTGCATCAATTTTACAAAAGCTATGGCAGTGGGTTTTGTTATGTTTGTTTTATATCAAGCCTTGAGATCTGCAAGATTTTAGAATAGTTTTTTAAAAAAGATTTCAAGCTAGTTTCTTGTTTTGCAAATTTGCAATGACAAAAGAGATAAAAATTTGTCAAATTCAAGCAAAACCATCTTGTCAGGCATTGTTAAGTATCTAAATTTTGGTAAACATAGCTTTTTTGGCAAAGAAAAATTTGCTTATAAAAATAGATCTGTTTGTAAATATTATCCTTTCAAGTTCCAAATTCTTTGAAAGGCTTAAGGCTAAAAGTTTTGTGCTAGGCTTGACATTTTTAAAAAGCCTTTGAATTTAATGTCTTAAAAAAGGTTTAAATTCAAAAAAGCCTTTGAATTCAAGTTTTCAAAGTGCTTAAATTCAAAAAAGCCTTTGAATTTAAGCTTTGCAAAAGGCTTCATTTAAAAAGCCTTAATAATAACCCACGCAAAGACTTGGCGTTATTTGTATGCGCTTTTCAAGGGGGGTTGGGCTAAAAAAATGACATTTTTCTATGTAGATGTATTTTTCATAGCTAAGCCCTAAGAGATCATAAAAGGCTTTTAAATTTACAAACTTAACCCCACAAAGTTCCTTAAATTCCAAGAGCTTATAAATTTGTGAGCCGTTTTTTTCTACCAGATGAGAAGGAGAAAGGGTGGTAAAAGAACAAAAGGCACTTGCTAATATGAAACCATTTAAGCAAGTGCATGAATTTAAGGCATCTTTGTGTTTAGCTAGGATGTGATTTTTATGCAAAAAGACAAAGCGAGAGCCGCTATACCTAGCCACAAAGGCATTTTTCCAAAATTTATAAGCATTTTTTGAAATTTTAGCTAGCTTGCAAAACTCAGCATTTAGCACATAATCATCCAAAAAGGCATTTGGGGCTAGGGTGATTTTAAGCATTTAAGATTTTATTTTTTGCAAAATCAGGAAGCTTGGCCTTGAAATTATCTACATTAAATTTTATGCCTTGTTCACTTGCTTCTTCTATTAAATTCAAGGCTATATTTACATTAGAGCCATCATTATAAGGATCAAAGATGGTATTTGCTATGGCTAGGGCATAGGCATTTTTTTTGATATGATTCTCAGCTGAGTGAGGAGAAGTAGCAAACACAACGCTTTCTGTAACTAAGTCATCAAAATTCCACCTATAAAACAAAAAGCCCAAAAAGGAAAGATGATCAACTCCTAAAAAATTCTCCTCAATAGCACTTAAATTTTCAAAATTATTTTCCTTTAAACTAGCCAAAAAGTCCTTGTCCTTGTGGCTTTGAATCAAAAAATTCGCAAAAACCATCATACCAAATCTAAGAAGCATAGCACAAGGAACAAGCAAGTGAGATAGCTTTTTATCTTCTTGTGAGATCCAATCTATGATAAATCTAGTCTCCTCGTGGCAGTTTGCCAAAAATGTGCTTGTTTCAAGATTATAAGGAGACATATCCACCTTTAAATTACTTCTTACCGCATCAGCAGCTATGATATTTCTAATATTAGCAACCCCAAGTAGATTGATCACTTGTTGTATGGTAGAGATCTCCCTTGAAAAGCCATAAAAGGGCGAGTTGGCAAGCTGCAATAATTTTGCAGTTACAAGGGGATCATTTACTATGATCTTTGCTACCTTGTTTATATCTATATCCTCGCCATTACTGTCTAGGTATTTTTGAAGTTCGATGATAGTTTGTGGGAGGGGGGGCATGCTTTCTATACTTTGAAGCAACAATTCATTCATATCTTGTTCCATCACAAAACCTTTAAGAAAAATTTTAGCTATTTTAGCACAAAAACTTAAAAAGTGTTTTTTTTTTTTTGCTATTTCTTAAAATTTTCTTTAAATTCAAAAGCTTATGATCTTAGACTTTAAAAATGCTAAACATTGTTATTCCAAGCGAAGTATCTCAACAATACACTCAAAACGGCACTCTTTGTCATACTAGTGTGTAGCACGAGTGAAGTAGCTCGCAAGCAAAAAAGAGATTTTTTGCTTCGGCTATGTTTAAAAGTCCTGCATAGTCGCTACGCTGGGAATGACAAAATTCTTCTCGCACTAAGCGTGTGCTAAGAATCTCAAAAAAACGAAGATATTTCAGCTTTTGCAAAGCCTCAATATGACAAAGATAAAAAATCCTCTGCCTTGCGGTTTTAGGGATGAATCAAATTTTGCCTTAGCAAAATTATCATTTTATGAAATTTGTGAATTTTTTTGTATTGTTATTCTTTGTGCTGCGATAGCAAGGCGAAGAATTTCTATTTTCCTAAGATATTTCGCTTCTTTTAATAAGAATTTAAAGGATTGTGTAAATTTTTATATTTGCTTTGGGTTTCATTACCCACCCTCAACCCCTCCACACGGCAGAGGGCTTGCTTTTGGCAAATTCTACTTCGCAAGATGTGTCAACTTTCCAAAATTACTAGCAAACTCAAAGCCACAGACAAATCCCTTGCAAGTGGGCTTAAAATCGCTGACAAGTCCCACTCCCACGGTTTTGTGGGTGGGTAACAGAATACAGAATATAGAAAACGGATCTTCTTTTAAGCAAGGTCTGTGTTGCAATGCGTCTTTTGCAATAAAATTCCACTCACACTGCCCTTGCGTAGGGATTTTGCAACACTTGATTTGCAACTAGCTGGGTTGATATGAATTCTAAGCTTTAGGCTTTATACTTGCAATTTTTGAAGTCTTTTGAATTTTTTAAAGTCTTTGAATTTTAGCATTTAAGGCAGAAAAACTCTTGCATTTTTATGTCTAAAATTTACTTTAATTAACACTGTAAGGCTAAAAAGCCAAAATAATTTCATAAATTCAAGCAAGTTGTCTTAATCTCAGATAAAAGTTGAATTTAAAGGCAAAATTTGGCCAAAAAGCTTGAATTTATCATAGCAAAAGATATAAAATTCACACAATGAAAGCAAAAATTCAAAGCAAATGCTTCAATTTTAGGCAAATTCAAAGATAAGCTTTCACATTTGTGAGGTGTGGTTAACTTGGAGCGAAGCTTAATCTGCTTTTGTGGTTTTTGTTAGCGCTACGATTAAAGATCTTAAACACTCAAACCGTTTTGTTTCATTTTTTACCTTGTTACTGTCGCAACTACAAGCAAACACACTTTGTTTTTGCTCTTTATTGTCATTGTTTAAGACTGCCTCCTTGAATTTATGTGTAGTTTAAGGAAACACCTTAAAAAACCAGCTCTTGCAAAGAGGGTTTGGGTATTTTGCCTTAGCAAAAAGTGAAATTCAAAAAAAGCTTGAATTTATCATAGCAAAAGATCTAAAATTCACACAATGAAAGCAAAAATTCAAAACAAAAGCCTAAATTCTAGTCATATTAAGCAAGGCAAAATATCTCGTAACTTACGCAAAATTCACAACTTCAAAGTATTTGTTCATAAATTCAATGCCTTTTAAAAAAGCCTCAAAATTCAAACTGTTTTAATTTTTAGGTCAAATTCAAGGCATTTTTTGAATTTAGCACGAGGTTAAATCTACTTTTAAGCCTTTTTCTTTCTAAATAAAATTTACAATTTTTGAGTTTGCTTAATAAACACAAACAATGATTTTGCAGTTATTTAAAGCATATTATAGCCTTCAAGTGCTTATTTTATAAGCCCTTGACATCGTTTTTTTTTTTTTTTTTGTTATTATGCGTTTTCAAACGACAAATTCTACAAAGGAGTATAAATGTCTAAATTCAGCTTAGTTGCAAGTCTTGCTTTGTCCTCGTTAATTTTCGTGGGATGTGCTCAAAATATCGCCCGCTTTTCAGTCGCCTCCACAAGCAATATCCCCATAGCAAACTCAACAAAAGGAGAGTATGTTATGGGCGAAGAATGTGTCAATGTAATTCTTGGTATCCCGCTAGGAAACCTACAAAATCGCGTAAGCGGTGCGGTGGCAAAGGCACTTGAAGAAGCTCAAAAAAAGGGACAGTCAGCTGATGCCTTAACAAATGTCGATATAAGTGTTAGTTTTTGGAGTACCATCATCTATGGACGAAATTGCGTTACTGCCAAGGGACAAGCCATAGGCGTAAAATAAGCCAGGCAAAGGGTTTAAAATAAGCCTCAAATGAAAGTATAAGTCGAAATTGCCTTGTGCTTTTTTGTGAATTTTAGCTGAATTTGTAGGCTTTTTGAATTTGGCTTGGTTTGTGCGTTCAGCTTAAGAAAAACGGAATATAGATAACGTATTTTTATTTTAGCTAGCCTTGCTTTGATAAAAATCCTTAATCCATTCTCTGTAATCCATAATCTGTTCTTCGTAATCAGTGTTCTGTATTCTGTATGCAGTTTTGATTTAATTTAACTAAAAATTCACAGCTTTGCGTGAATTTTCTCTTTCATTTTAGCTTTTTTGTGAATTTTTAGCGAAAACTCATAAAAAATTCACAGTTTATGTGAATTTATGAATTTTCACTTTTTGCTAAGCTTGTTAAAATTGAAAGGCTTTGGTTCTTGCTTTAATCTTTTTGGTGTTGAAGTTTGTCAATTTTTGAAAAAAATTCACATCTTTGCGTGAATTTTCTCTTTCATCTTAGCGTTTTTGTGAATTTTTAGCAAAAACTCACAAAAAATTCACAGTTTGCGTGAATTTTAATTTAAGTGCTTGAAGTTAAATTCTAGTGAATTTTTTGATATTTTTAAGGTAGATTTTTGCTATATCTTAAACATTCATGCTTTTGAATTTTTGGGAAAATTATCCCGTAAGCTGGGCTATATTATAGCTTTCAACTAGCTTTTGTACCAATAAATTCCACCCATCGACAAGGACAAAGATTAAAAGCTTAAAGGGCAAGGAGATCATCACAGGTGGTAGCATCATCATACCCATAGACATTAGCACAGAACTTACAACCATATCTATGACAAGAAAGGGCAAATATATGAGAAAGCCTATCTCAAAGGCGGTTTTAAGCTCTGAAATCATAAAGGCTGGCACTATGATGGTAAGTGGGACATCCTCAACTGTGTTTGGATTTGGCAAATTTCTGATGCGGTAAAAGAGGGCTAGATCCTTTTCTCTGGTATTTGCAAGCATAAAGTCCTTAAAGGGTCTGCTTGCTCTATTAAAGGCTTCCTCATAGCCTATTTCCTCTGCTAAATAGGGTCTTACACCCTCATCGTAGGCTCTATTTGCCGTTGGTTCCATTATAAAAAAGGTTAAAATCAAGGCAAAGGTTATTAATATGGTATTTGGAGGCATTGTAGTTGTACCCATAGCCTGTCTTAAAAAAGAAAAAACGACAACAAGCCTTAAAAAAGAGGTCATTGCAAAAACTATGGTGGGTGCAAGGGCTAGTATGGTTAAGACTATGACTATGTTTAGCACTGTTACAAGCTGGGTGGGGGTATTGGGTGCGCTGAGGCTTAAATTCACAGTTGGTATGGTAGCCTCTGGAGCAGCCAAAACAGAGCCAAAAAACAAGGCTAGTAAAAGAATTTTTTTCAAAACAAAACCTTAAAAGCTTTCTAGCCTAAAATGCCTAAGAACTAGCATTTTTAAGCCTTGTCATTATAGCTAAAATATACTTCTTTTTGGATTAAAGCTTGAATTTAGTTTTTAGCACTTGAAAAAGGCTTAACTTTAAATAAGTCTTTTTCAACAAAACTTAAATTTAAGCTTTTTACTTAGCTTGAAAGGATGAAGTTTAAGGCGATTGATACTTTTAGCTAAAATGAGCTAGGATTTTTCCTAAGCCATTTTAACAAAATTTTATACAAATTTTCATTCTTAACTTTTACATTAGATCGAAATTCACTCTCTTTCAAATGTGTGAAAAATTCCTTTGCCGTGAAACCCCTTAATCTAGCCTTTGTAAGGTCCCCAGAAATTCACAATTTCGTTGATATGGCTTCGTCCATTTGCAAACTCAAATTTGGCGTGTTTTACCCTGTAATGTGCCTTTGCTCCTTCTTGTAAAGTTGCGAGCCTAGCGTTGTAAAAAATCCACCAAGGCACCGTAGGCTTTGAAGCTCTCCTGAAATTGTGGTGTTTAGGGCATCTGCAAAGTCCCTTATAATCGGCAATAGCTCTTTGACAGAGCAAGTGTTTTAGCGTATAAACGCTAGCCTAGCGTTTTAACATACCTTCTTGTAAAGGGACGAGTGCATAGCACGAAGTAAAAATTTTTGCGACCAGCCCCTCGCTCACATTTGCCCCTTACTCTTTTAGCTTCTTTGGCTAGCAGTTGCAAGACGAAACGAAGTAAAAAATAACTCTCATCAACCTCAACCACCCATTTTCTAAAGAAACTTCGTTTTGCTAATTTTTTCACATTCTTTGGCTATCAAAAGTTTGCTGCACAATTGCATTCACACAAGGGCGAGAAACCTTGCAAAGAGGGTAATTTTGCTTACGCAAATGTCAGCACAAAAAAACACTCTAAAATTTGTCTAAATTTCCGCTTTCAAATATAGGGCAAAAATATATACTAAGATCGATTTTACCAAGCTTTGGGCTGTAATTATATCAGCTAAAAGTATCAATCGCCAAGTTTAATGTGCCAAGCTCACATAAGATAAAATGACAAAGCTTACAAGACTTGTATAAATTTAAGCGCCTTTTAAATACTGTTGATATGTTTAGGGCACTTGATGCTTTGAGCTAAAATTACATATGATTTTTACACAGTCATTTTGATAATATTTTAGGCAAATTTTTATTCTTAATGTTGGTAATATATAGAAATTTGCTTGCCTTCAAATGATGATAAAAAGGTGAATAAATACCTTATCAAAGAAAATTCAAATACAGTATAAATCTATCAAAGCCTTCGGCAATGGTGGATAGCTTTACAAAGCAATGTCTTAACCCTTGCAATGCCATTTTTTATTTAAAATTGCAACAAGTGAGGCAAAAAGCTTTCAAAGCCCTTTGTATGAGTTTGCCTATTTAGAAATTCGTTTATTTTCACTCTATAAATTTATTTTGACATCATCTTAAAAACTTACAAGTGTTGCAAGGTAAAAGTGCCTTAAATATTATAATTTTCTTGTTAAAAATTCTAAAACAAGCTTTGCTTGTTTTGGACATTAATTTAAAAAATGTTAAATTGAAATTTGAATTTGTTAAAATAAATTTGGCTCTTTTTCAAAAAAGTGTTGATTTGTAATTAGCGAGCCTACGGACGAAGAGGCAATAACTCAAGGCATTTCTTTATAAATTCGTAGATTCTTAGCACTTGCTCACAATAACAAATATGGTATTTTGTCTAAAATCAATACTTTTTTAAAAAAGAGTCATAAATTTATGTTTAGCTGATGTTCTTATAAGCTTTTCTAGCTTATTTGCTAAATGAAAAAAGGGCTGAAATTTTTGAGATCTAAATGCCAAAAATAGCATATGAAGAATGTTTGACTAAAATGATAAAAGCTTATTTATGTAATTAAAGTAAATCATTCTTGCTTTTTTCTTAGCTCATGGTTTTCTATCAACAAAACACTAACTATCAAAAGCAAAAGCCCAGGTGTAGCACCTAAGCATAAAAAAGAAAATGAAAAACTATGATTTGTAAAAAAATAAAAGGCACCAAAAATAAGCAAGGCAAGGGACATACCCTTTAAAAACTCGTAAAAATAAATCATACAGTAAATTTTACTTAGCAGAATTTACTCAATGCCCCTCGCTGATCGCAGTTGCACCTGCTAGATACACATAGGTTAGTATCATAAAGATAAAGGTTTGTAAAAATGCCATAAAGGTAAGCAAAACATAGGCTGGAAGTGGAGCTATCCAAGGAACCAAGGCCAGGATCACAGCTAAAAAGAGATCATCTCCTTTTATATTTCCAAACAAACGAAAGGAAAGAGAAATTACCCTTGAAAAATGAGAAACTATTTCTATGGGAAACATAAGCGGAGCAATGGCTGGAACAGGACCCATAAAATGTGCAAAATACTTAAAAAAGCCCTGAGTGCGAATGCCTTCAAAATGATAATACACAAAGACTGTAATGGCCATAGTTGCAGTTAAATTTAGGCTTGCTGTGGGTGCTTCAAAGCCTGGGATGATGCCTATTATGTTACTAAAAAAGACTATAAAGCCTATGGTGGCAACCAAGGGCAGATACTTTCTAGCTGCCTTTTCACTTCCCATAGTGTCGCGTCCCATACTTACAATGCCTTCCAAATAAGCCTCTGCCAAATTTTGAACGCCTCTTGGCACAAGCTGCATAGAACCAGTAGCAAACTTAGCCAAAAGTACCGAGATGATGGCAACTAAGCCTAAATGAAAAAAATAAGCAAAGGTGTGGCTTGGATCTATAAAGGAGCTGAATAGAAATAAGTCTTTCATTGTATATCCTAGTAAGAAATTTCATTTATTATAACACAATTTACTTAAAATATCACTTGATTTTGTTAAAAATCTTAGTTTTAAAAATAGCTCTTTCATAAAAAGCATTTATCTTAGCTAGTGTATCGTTAGCTTAGTGTTTCAAATAGTAGCTTCTTTATAAAACAAAGTAGTTTGCTACAACATAAGTTTTCATCAAACGAAGTTTATCTAGAAAGACGGTCGATATTTTTAGCTAAATTAGATCTAAAAGCTTGATAAAATCTATCTTAATATATTTTGCCTTTGAAAGAGAAAATTTAAGGAATTTGTAGAGTGTTTTTGTGCCGATCTTTGTGTAAGCAAAATTACCCTTTTATGTAAAATTTTTAGTGTTTGCGTGAATGTAACCTTGCAGCAAAGTTTTAATCGCAAAAGAATGTGAGAAGCTTTCTAAAATGAGTGGTGAGATTGAATAGGGTGAGAGTTATTTTTTTGCTTCCTTGCTCTCGCAACTGCGTAGTAGAAGTGGACTTGCAAAGGCTATCTTAGGTGGTTTCACAAAATTAAAAAGGAATTTTTTACGCACTTAAAAGAAGCCAAACTTAGATCTAAGATCAAGCTTAAAAATGAAAATTTGTATAAAATTTTGTCAAAATGGCTTAGGAAGATCATGGGCAATTTTAGGCTAAAATTATCAAGCACCTAGAATTTGAAAGAAATTTTTGTTTGCTACGCAAGCTCAAAATGACATTTTTATACTAAGCCAAGTAGCTAAAATTTGGCTTTTTAGCAAATAGAGCTTCTTTGTAAAAAAGAGATTTTGCTATCTAAAAAAAGCTTAAAATGACAAATTTATGTGGCAAATCAAGTTGTTTAAAAAAGCCTTTAAGGTGCTTAATCACCTCTTCTTTGCCATCTTTAAAAAAAGCTTCAAGGCTCTTTTTTCTTTGTGGCTTATCTTGTAATAAATTAATTCTTTAAGATAAAACTGTATGTCTTTTATGCTTATTTGTCTTGTGTTTGAGTAGTTTTGAAGTATGTATCTTGGGATGAAAATTTTCTTTCTTAAAAAGGGCTTTAAGATCCTTGCAAAATATGCCTTATTTTTTGTGCAAGAAAATCTTGCAAAAACAAAGGGAAGCTTGGTTTTTTCATACCAAAGGCTGCAAAGATCTATGAACTCGCTTGGATCTTGAAGATAGGCTCTAAGCGCCCTATCTCCTATGATCACCTCTCCTCTTGCTTGAAGTGCTAAGGCTAGGGCATTTGAGCTAGCTGATGCCTTGTCTTTTTTATCTTGGCTATTTTTTCTAAGAATAACGCTTTGAACCCTTTTATTTGCACAAATTCCTAAATCAAGGCTTTTATACTTTCTCCTAGCACTTTCTATGCTTGAAATCACCGCCGCATCAACTCTTCTATAAAACAAATCCTTATTCAGCTTACTTGGCACACCTTTTTTATACTCACTTGCCTTTTTTAAGCCACTTGGAAGGGGGTATTTTTTAAGATAAATATGCAAGGGCAAGAGGTTGATAAAGTCTATTTTGCCAAAGATCATTCTAGCTCCTTTGGATAATTTACTTGTAAAACAAGTTTAAATTCAAGCTTTTTCATACATAAATTCAAAAAAAATAACTTCAAAACAGTGAAACTCAACATTGCAATTTATTTTTATAAAAATATGACAGTTAAAATTCACTCAAGGCTTGAATTTTTTACACGCAAAATTTGGCCTTGAATTTAAAGATAGCTTAAGCAAAAAATTCAAGGCTTGATTATAAACAAGGCTCAATTAAACTTAACAGGATTTTCTCTTATCAATTTTAGCAAGTTTTGATAAAGATTTTGTCCCAAATTTTTCGTCTCAATTCTGTTTCCTTTAAGTGAAGGATAAAATTTTCTCTTTTAGCCCTTAAATTTCGCTAAACTAAACTTCGCAAAGCCCTAGAAATTCACAATTTCGTTTATGTGATTTCGTCCATTTGCAAACTAGTTTTTGGAGTGCTTTACCCTATAATGTGCCTTTGCTCCTTCTTGCAAAGTTGCAAGACAAAACGAAGCAAAAAATCCACCAAACCATCGTAGGCTTTGAAGCTTTCCTGTAAATTTCACTTTCTTTAAGTTCTGAAAATTCCTTTATTATGGGCTGCAACTCTTTGACAGAGCAATGTTTGACGATTTGCGTATAAACTCGTGCGATTGCATTTTAGCAAACCTTTTGCTTGCAGTTACGAGTGCGTAGCACGAAGTAAAAACACAGGTGTCTTTTTTCCAGCCCCACGACCACGCTTGTCACGCACTCTGCGAGCACCAAAGTAGCTCTCACCCTCTTCGATTTCACCGCTGAGATTTTTTCGCATTTTTTGGCTATCAAAATGCGAATTTGCTTGAAAATTTTGCACAAACTTTGATGACGAATTTGACAAAGTTCAGCGATTTTTTTGCCTCTAAATCAATTCTTGCAAAGGGACGAGCCGTAAGGCGAAGTAAAAAATAACGCAAAATTTCCCTAAATTATATCTGCGAAATTTGGGAACTGACTATGTATGTGTTTTTCATAGGCGTTAACTTAAAAACCTTTCAATTTGGTTTAAGTTTAATTGAGCCAAAATAAAGTTTAAAACAAAGCTTAATATTTTAACAAAGCTCAAACTAGTTCTATTAAGAAGTTTTAAGCTTTAAATTTATAAAGCCCTAGCCGCATTTAATAAGTTTCTTTCATAATCAAGCCTTTCTTGCATTAGATCGTGCGTTTTTTCAAGCCATTTTTCCTCACTTAGATCAACTAGATCCAAGCATATAATCCTTAAAACCCCACCTTGAAGTGTAAATTCCTTGCTATCAAGTAGGTTGGCACTGTCTATTATAAGCAAGGGTTGTACCTTTAAATTGAGCTTTTGGGAAAGCACCTTCGCTCCAACTTGAAATTTTAGGATTTTATCCGTTTTTGACCGTGTGCCATCAGGAAAGATAGCTAAGATCCTCCCCTCAGCCAATCTTTCCCTTGCCTCCTTTAAAAGAGTGATTATAGAGCGGGGGTTTTTTCTATCCACACATAAGAGCTTTGGTTTTATCATAGTTTGCTTAAAGATGGGAAGTTCTTTGATCTCTTTTTTGGCTATCCAGGCTAAATTTTTAGGATAAAATGCCTCTAAGGCTATAATATCAAGCATACTTTGATGATTCATCATGATCATCGTAGCTGCTGGGTTTAGCTCGCCTATGAATTCAACCCTCACAGGCATAATTTTAAGCTGAATTTTCGCCCAAATTCTTCTAATTTTCCAAATTTTTTCTTGATTATTTGTAAATGCAAACAAAAAGATCACAAAAAGCACGCTTAGTATAAAAAACACGCTATAAAATGCTGCCCTAATTCTTTTGCAAGGCTTCACTCTTCACCCATCCTATCTTGCCACTACTTAAAAGCACCTTTATGTAATCTTTTCTTTTATCTAGCACCTCGACCTCTTCGTTAGCTTGGCTTGTGTAAAAATATGTTGATTGAGAGGTTGGAAGAAGCTGAGCCTTTGAATTTGCCTTTAAAAGAGCCACCTTTGCATCCCCTCCTCCTACAAAAAAGCTTAAAACAAAGCTTATAAAAGAAAGCGTTAAAAAACTGTAACTTTTTTTAAAGACAAAAATAAGCCCCCCTATGAGAGCAAGTGCCCACAAAAAAAGCCTTTTATAAAGATCAAGATCGCTACTTTGAGGATTTAGATCACTTTGAGTGCTAAGCTTATCATCGCTTAGCTCAACCCTTAAAAGAGCATGTTCAAGGCTAAGAGTTTGGGTATTAAAATATGAAAAATCAAGCTCAGTTAAGCTAGGATCAAAAACAGCAGAATAAAAAGCAACCGAGCTATTAAGATCCCCTCTAAGCCCATCAATTCTTTGCATTATGATCTTGTCGTTATTAAGATGAAAATTCCTTAAATTCACACCCTCGCCGCTTAATTCAACCGTCATAATTAAATTTTTATTGTCAAAAAAATCGCTTTTAAAATGCCTAACAGTAAGATCCTTTGCCACAATCTGAGAATAATTCTTCCCAGCATCCACCCTCTTAAACTGCAAGGGATTAACTGTGAGGCTAGCTTGTTGAAAGATCTCTTTGTTTCTATTTAAGCTTACTATTATTTGTTTAAGCTCAGCATTAACAGTTTTAGCCTCAAAATAAAGCGTGGCTGTGTATTCATTGGCATTTTTTTCCCATTTTGTTTGGGTGTTTAAGAAGTTTAAGAATTCATTTTTCTCAAAATTAAGCTCAAATTCAAAGTCCGCACTCTCATCTGTTTTTGCTATAAGTTCTATGCTAAAAAGCTCACCAACAAAGTATTCACTCTTATAATCTTTGGTGCTTAAAACAAGAGAGCTTGTAGCTGAAAAGGGATCAAAGACATTTTGAGTATAATCACTCATTTCATCGCTCTCAGCTATGCTCTCATAAAGCCTTTGATCATTTTCATTAAGTATGGCAGGGCTTGAGGTTAAAACAAGCATTAATAATAAAAATTTACAAAATAAAGCCAAAGACCCTCTCATAAAAAGCCTTTTAATAGTTTAAGTCCTATGTCAGAGCCTAAAAGCGTTTCACAGGCACGTTCAGGATGAGGCATAAGTCCAAAAATTTTTTTACTCTCATCGCAAATGCCTGCTATATCGCACTTTGAGCCGTTTGGATTGTTTTCATATTTTAATGTAATTAAATCCTTATCTTGCAAGAATTTCAAGTCGCTTTCGTCTGCAAAAAAATTGCCCTCGCCGTGTGCTATGGGGAGACTTACTATTTCATTTTTGGCGAAATTTTTGCAAAGAGCATTGTCATTTGAGATGATTTTTAGGGGCTGATTTTTGGATACAAAGCTTAAATTTTCGTTGTGTTTCATAGCCCCTTTTAAAAGCCTCATTTCAAGTAGCATTTGAAAGCCATTGCAAATGCCAAGCACGAAGCCGCCGCGTTTTGCGTGAGCTAAAACCCCACTCATAGCCCTCGCAAATTTTGCAATCGCACCGCTTCGCAAATAATCTCCATAAGAAAATCCGCCGGGCAAAACCACTAAATCAGCCTTGAAATCGTTTTGCTCGTGCCAAACAATGTCCGCCTTTACGCCTAATTTTTCAAAGGCGTAAGCGGTGTCAAATTCGCAATTTGTGCCTAGAAATCGAATGATGGCTACTTTCAAGTTGTTTTTCCTTGCATTTATTTGATAAAAAATTCAAGCTAAAATTCACAAAAATTTACAAAATTTTACCACAATTTGTCATTCTGAGCCTTTTTTCAAAAAGGCGAAGAATCTCAAAGCCTCAAAGAGATACTTCGCTATGCTCAGTATGACAAAATGGGGCGAAAATTCACGCTTGCGTGAATTTTCCGTTAAAAAATTCAAGGTGCAGTATTTCGAGCGAGAAATCGCTTTTGGCAAACGAGGCTAGACTAGAAGCGACAGCGGTCTGCCGAAGTTTGTTAAAAGCGATTTCTCGCCGAAAGACGAACCAAGCCAAATTCAAAAAAGCCCTACAAACCGAGCCAAAACTCACTCACAAAGCCTAAAATTCAAACTAAAATTCACAAACACCCAAAATTCAAGCCAAAACTTTACACAAATTCATAATCCTCAATTACCGAATTTACAAGTAGTTCCTCGCACATTTTTTTTGCCTGTGTTTTTGCCTCGTTTAAATCCTGCGTGTTAAGTTCTAAAATAATTTGCTTTGCCATTTTTACCTCTTTTACCTCGCTAAAATTCAAGGCGTGCAAAGCCTTTTCAATCGCCTTTGCCTGCGGGTCTAAAACCCCATTTTTCAAAAATATATTTACCGCAATCTTCATTTTTTCTCCAAAGTTTTTTAAAAAATTCACGAATCTTGCTTGAATTTAAACTCAAATTTAGCCTTTAAATTCAAGGTGTAAAAATTTAAATTTGCAAGGCTTTAAATTTAAAATCAAATTTAAAGCAAACAAGCTTTCAAAATTCACGCCCTCAAAGTCAAAATTCAAGCCAAAATTCAAAAATTCACATAAATTCACTGAATTTTAGCTAGAAATTCAGCTTAAAATCCTTTTCAAAACTTCCTCATAAGCCATCTTTACCTTGCCCTTGCCCTCTCCTGTGCCTAGATCTTGTCTAAACCTATCCTTGTCGAGTTTTTCGTTTGTATCCTTGTCCCAAAAGCGACAACTATCAGGGCTTATCTCATCAGCAAGTAAGATCTTGCCCTTTTTATCATAGCCAAACTCGATTTTAAAGTCTATTAATCTAAGTTTTTTACTTGCAAAGAATTCAAACAAAATGGCATTGATCTTGCGGGCGATTTTTTTAATTTTTTTGATATGTGCTTTTTTTCGCACCAAATTCAGCAATAAACAATGCTCATCGTTGATAAAGGGATCTCCCAAGGCGTCATCTTTTAGGCAAAACTCCACAAGCACAAAGGGTAGCACAGTGCCGTCTTTGATGCCAAGCCTTTTTGTTAAAGATCCTGTTGCTACATTGCGGACGATGACTTCGATGGGGATAATCTCGCATTTTTTCACAAGCTGTTGTGTGGGGCTTAAAACCTTGATTAAGTGCGTTTTAATGCCATTTTTTTCAAGCAAGGTAAAAAGTTCAGTGCTAATCTTACAGTTTAAGGCTCCCTTGCCTTCCTCGCTTCCTTTTTTTTCGGCATTAAAGGCAGTTAGATCATCTTTAAATTCAGCGACTAAGCTATCTTTTTTATCGCTTTGAAAAAGTATCTTGCCCTTGCCCTCGTAAATTTTTTTCATCTTGTGCTTCCTTTTTGTATGTTTAGGATCTTTACTGCATCAACGGCTGCTTTTAGCTGTGCGTCATCGTTTAGCTGCAAAGGAGTAATGATATTTTTATCCTCTTTGCTTTCTTTTTTGGGTGCTTCCTTTACTCCACCTATCTTTTCAAGCTCGCCTTGCAAATGCTGTTTAAGATCGCTTTCTTTTATGGAAAAGCTTTCGTCGTTTGAAGAAATCTTGCCCGCTGCTATTTCAATGTCAGGCTTTACTCCAACTGCTTGTATGCTTCTGCCATTTGGTAGATAATATCTTGCTATGGTTAGCCTTAAAGCCTCTGTTTTATTAATTTGCATCACTGTTTGAACGCTACCCTTGCCAAAGGTCTTTTCTCCAACTATGATAGCCCTTTTAAAGTCCTGCAAGGCTCCACTTACTATCTCGCTAGCACTAGCACTTCCTCCATTTACAAGCACCACAAGAGAGCTATCGCTTACTTTTTTATTTTTCACGGCCTCGTAATTTCTATTTTCTGATTCTATCTTGCCCTTTTGAGAGACGATAACGCCCTTATCTACAAATAAATTTGTAAGCTCAATTGCCTGATCTAGCAATCCGCCTGGGTTGTTACGCAAGTCAAGCACTATGCCTTTTATCTTTGGATGAGCTTTGATCGCCTTTCTTGCTTGTTCTGCTACATTTTTATCAAAGGTGGTTACGCGTAGATATAATATATCTTCATTTTCTACAAGCTTAGAATACACGCTTTCTACCTTGATAATATCCCTTTTGAGAGTTAGATCAAAGGGCTTTTGAGCTGGTCTATATATGGTTACTGTGATCTCTGTTTTTGGCTTACCTCTCATTCTATCAACAGCATCATCAAGGCTCATCTCCAAGGTAGCCTCGCCGTTAATCCGCAAGATCACATCTCCTGCCTTAATGCCAGCCTTATCAGCAGGGGTGCCTTCAATTGGGGCTATGACGGTTAGGGCATTATCCTTCATACCAACAGTTATGCCAAGTCCTCCAAATTCACCGCTTGTTTGAATTTTCATTTGATTAAAGCTTTTTTCATCAAGAAAAGATGAGTGAGCGTCTAAATTTGAAAGAAGTCCTGATATGGACTTATCCACTAAATCGCTTATGTTTTGATCTTCTACATAATACTGCTCTACTATGGCTAGGGTTTTGGTGAATTTATCAAGGGCTTGAAGTCTTTTGTTTAGCTCATCTTGTTTGCTATCTTTTGCGTAACTGTTGCTTGTAAGCAAAAAGCACACAAGAAGGGTGCTTACAAAACCAAAGAGGCTCATAAGGGTTCGTTTTGTTTTCAATCTTAGCTCCAAAATCAAAAATAAAGCTTTATTTTACTTAATTTCTTTTAAAACTTCGTTAATCTTTGATTAAAGACTGTGAATTTTAAGCACTAACTTAGTCTTGCAAAAACTGTTTTTGTTGAATTAATCACACCAAGCTAGGCTTGAAAACAGCAAAATCAAGCTTGTTAAAAGCAAGATGAAGTTTTGCTAGACTATATAAATGCTTATTAAAGTAGATTGAGAAAGAAATGTTCTTAAATTTTGCTCTTAAATTTAAAAAATTTTAAGAAATGGTAAAATCTTCTTTTAAAAAGCATTGATCTATCACATAAACTTGCCATTTTTAGTTTCAATAAGGCTAAAAATTTATTTTGAGCTACTTCTTTTGGTATAAAAAATGCCATTTTGAATTTATCTAGCAAACAAAGAAACTCTTTTGATTTTATATTTTGAGCCTCTTAGTAGGGCTTTTCTTCATCAAAATGACAAGCTGAGCTTTTAGCTTTTTTGCAACGCTTAGTATAACAAATGTGAGCTGATAGTTCGCACAAAGCCTCATTATGAAAGATGATGAAGGCTTTGCGTGATTTATCGCTATCATCGCAATTTGCCAAAATTTCATCTTTTGTTTTTTGTATCTATGATAAAGGCTTCATTGTAATCTATTTTAATGCTTTAATTTATGCAAATATCATACTCTTTTAAGTGCGTGCCGATTTTTCGATTTTGCTTTTGAGTGCAAAAAGTGCATTGTCGCCAAAGATAAAGGCTTCTTTGTTAAGCTTGCTTTGTGGAATTTGGCTTAAGGCTTGATAAGTCTTTTGTGAATTTATAAGCCACCAACGCAATGGGTTGTAAGTCTTGCGAAACAAAACCCTTTGCAAGGTAGAAAGCTTTAAAAGGCAAACCTCCCGAAAGGCAGAGATCTTTTCATTAATTCACAAACAAGCTTCAAACTTCAAGCAAAATTCACACACAATCTTCAAATTTCAAGCAAAAATTCACAAACAACACCTAGAATTCACAAAATTCACACTCCGCTATCCGCTTTCCATTCTCTGTCCTCCGTCCTCCGTATTCTATGCTACATCCACTCCAAAACCTGGCTTAATTCTGTCGTTACAAAGCATTTAAGAGGCATTTCTTCAAGGGGTTTGGCGGGTATTATGGCGGCTTTAAATTTTTGCATAGCAGCTTCTTTTAGCCTTACATCAAGGCTAAAAACCTCCCTTATCTCGCCGTTTAAGCTAAGCTCGCCTATGAAAACGCTATCCTTGCTTAAAGGGCGGTTCTTAAAGCTTGAAATTATAGCAGCCACCACAGCCAAATCAGCCGCCGTCTCGTTTATCTTCACCCCCCCACTTACATTTACAAAGACATCATAATGCCCCAAATTCAGTCCAAGTTTTCGCTCTAAAAGTGCTAAAAGCATATCAAGACGGTTTCTTTCATATCCTGTTGAGCTTCTTTTTGGATAGCCACTTTCACACACAAGGGCTTGAATTTCAAGCACCAAGGCACGTGAGCCTTCCATCACCACGCCTAAAGCACTGCCAGCAACTGCCTTGCCACGCGTGAAAAAACGGTTCGCCACATCCTTTGCACTCACAAGCCCCCTTGCTCCCATTTCAAATATGCCAACCTCGCTAGTGCCTCCAAAGCGGTTTTTAAAGCCACGCAAAAGCCTAATTTCCTTTGTCGCATCGCCTTCAAAATAAAGCACCACATCCACCATATGCTCTAAAACGCGAGGACCAGCGATGGCGCCGTCCTTGGTGATATGCCCTATGATGAAGGTGCTGATATTATGAGCCTTTGACACACGCATAAGCTCAAAGGTTATCTCACGCACCTGGGTTAGCGAGCCAGCAGCAGAGGCGATCTTGTTTGAATAAAGCGTTTGTATGGAGTCGATGATTAAAAGCTCAAACTCGCCCTTGTGAAGCTCGCTTAAAACATCCTCCAAACAAAGCTCTGTTAAGAGATATAAATTCTTATCATTTGCCTCAAGCCTATCGGCACGAAGTTTGATTTGGGTTTTACTTTCCTCCCCGCTTACATAAAGCACCTTTTTACCAGCTTTGGCTAAATTTGAGGCTATTTTTAATAAAAGCGTGGATTTACCAACTCCCGGGCTTCCTCCAATTAGCACAAGCGAGCCTACAACCAAACCACCGCCTAAAACCAAGTCAAGCTCAACATCTCCTGTTTTAAGCCTTTGAAAATGCTCTATCTCAACGGCTTCAATGCAAACAGCAGAACTTGGCGTTTTACTTGCTTTTGAAAGCTCTTTTAAAACAGCAACTTGTTTAGCCTTTAACTCAACAAAGCTATCCCAAGCATTACAGTCAGGGCATTTGCCTAGCCATTTGCTCTGCTGATTCCCACAGGCTTGACATTCAAAAATGATGGTTTTTTTTGCCATAGTTTTATCCTTTGTGTGAATTTTACACAAATTCTTATTATTTTTCATCCTTGTTAATGCCTTTTTAAGCTTGAAAAGACTAAGATTTAAGCAAGAAAGGATTTAGTATGGGTGTTTTAAGGCTTGGCTTGGTTCAAATAAGTGCTAGGGCTTATGAGCTTGATGATAATCTTAAAAGGGCTTTAAGCTTGGCTAAAAAGGCTTGTGCACAAGGAGCGAAAATCATCGTTTTTCCAGAGCTTTTTGACTGTGGCTACTGTGTGAGCGATAAGGATGAGATTTTTGGCATTGATCTTAAAAAAGCAAGCTCTAATCCTAGCTTTAAGGCTTTAAGTGAATTTGCAAGGACAAATGAGGTTTATATCATAGCTTGTAGCATAGAAAAAGAGGGTAAAAAGCTTTATGATACAGCTTTTATTCTTAGTCCAAGGGGCAAACTAGTAGGAAAACACCGCAAAATTTATCTTTTTAATACAGAAAAAAAACGTTTTCAAAGGGGCAAGAAATACAAGGTTTTTGATCTTAAATTCAAGGACTTTTGCGTTAAAACAGGGCTTCAAATTTGCTATGAATTGGGCTTTGGCGAGGGTGCAAGGGCCTTGGCATTAAAAGGAGCAGATCTTTTAATCTATCCAAGTGCCTTTGGCAAGGCAAGGACTTATAATTGGGATTTATTAAGCCGTGTTAGAGCGCTTGAAAATGGATGCTTTGTTGTAGCTTGTGGGCTAAGTGGGACAAGCTTTGATGAGGGCTTTAAAGAAAAATTAGAATTTGCAGGAAGATCAAGAATCATCTCTCCAAAGGGTAGGATCATAAAAGAAGTAAGCGAGAATGAGGCTTATCTTGTTTGTGAGCTTGATTTAAGCGAGGTTGAGGCTCAAAGAAGGGCTCTTACTTATTTAAAAGACTTTGATGTTAAGATGCTAAAAAAAGCCTTTAAAGGCATAAAATGAGCTTGAATTTTTTAAATTTATTAGGTTTTTTGCTAGATCTTTTCTTTGCGAGAACTTACCGTGTTTTAAGGGCTTAAGCCTTGAATTTAAGTTTTAAAAGCCTTAATTTAAAGTCTTTGGGTTTTAAAAGATAAATAAATCTTACAAAAAGGAGTAAAAATGGCAAAAGAGATTTTAGTAGCTTATGGCGTTGATATAGATGCTGTGGCTGGTTGGCTTGGTAGTTATGGTGGAGAGGATAGCCCTGATGATATTTCAAGAGGGCTTTTTGCTGGAGAGGTTGGCATCCCTAGGCTTTTAAAGCTCTTTAAAAGGCATAAGATCCCTGCGACCTGGTTTGCACCCGGCCATTCAATAGAAACCTTTCCCGATCAAATGAAGATGATCGTAGATGCAGGACACGAGGTGGGTGCTCATGGGTATTCTCACGAAAATCCTATAGCAATGAGTGCTAAACAAGAAGAGGATGTCTTGCTTAAAAGCA
This sequence comes from Campylobacter troglodytis, assembly GCF_006864425.1. Lineage (GTDB taxonomy): Bacteria > Campylobacterota > Campylobacteria > Campylobacterales > Campylobacteraceae > Campylobacter_D > Campylobacter_D troglodytis. Next base: position 36,535 of record NZ_QHLI01000020.1, read on the forward strand.
TAGAACTTATCAAGGATCTTACAGGAAAAGGTCCTACAGGCTATGTGGCTCCTTGGTGGGAGTTTTCAAACATCACAAACGAGCTTTTGCTAAAACACGGCATAAAATATGATCATTCATTAATGCATAATGATTTCACGCCTTATTTTGTGCGTGTGGGGGATAAATGGACTAAGATTGATTATAGCTTGGAGGCAAAGGATTGGATGAAGCCCTTGGTGCGTGGCAAGGAAACGAAACTTGTTGAAATTCCTGCAAATTGGTATTTAGATGATCTGCCTCCTATGATGTTTATCAAAAAATCCCCAAATAGCTTTGGCTTTATAAGCCCCAGAGACATAGGGCAGATGTGGATAGATCAGTTTGATTGGGTGTATAGAGAAATGGACTATGCCGTCTTTGCAATGACCATACACCCTGATGTAAGCGGACGACCGCAGGTTTTGATGATGCATGAAAAAATCATATCTCACATAAATTCACACGAGGGAGTAAGATGGGTGAATTTCAATGAGATAGCTGATGATTTTTTGAAAAGAAGTGGTAAAAACTAGGTTAAATTCACGCAAATTTTTGTGTGAGTGCTTGTAATTTGCATTGATGAGGTTAAATTCACACAATTTTTTGTGCGAGTTTTAATTTGCGTTGATCTTACAAAAAGCTTAGTTTATAAAAGCCTTTGAGTTTCATTTGGCTAAATTCATTTAATTAAGTGGATAATTTAGATCTTTGAGCCTTAAAGGCTTTTACATTTTTAATATTTCAAGGGCTTGGATTAAACTTTGAATTTAAGGGAAGATAATGTGCATTTTATGTGGTGAGTTTATGGGATCCTTTCATTGGAGCGATCTAAATTTAAAAGAAAAAACGACATCGATCATAGGTGAAAATTCAAAAGAGTATAAAAGACAAAGGCTTAAAAGGGTTGATCTTTTAAATAAAATTCTAAGTTTTTACGCACTTAGTGTGGAGGATTGGCAAGGGGCTAGGTTTATTTTAAGGGATAAAAAGGGGCAAAGTGAGCTTGTTAATGATCTTGGAGATCTTTGGATCAAGGCAAATAAATTAAGCACAAAGTCAATAGACATCTTGGATGAAAGCTTACTTAGTTTTTTACAACTTAGTTGTAAAGAAAATAGTAAGCAAAATTTACAAAAGGAAGCTAGAAGCCTTTAAATTCAAAAAATTTTTAGCACTTATTAAGCAAGGTTTTTGTGTCCTTTGGCAAATTTTTATTTAAAAAGCCTTTAAATTCACAAAGGATTAAAAGGCAGATTCTTTCAAAGCAAAGTTGAAAAAAATTCACAAAGCCCTTAAAAAAGTTGGCTCAATTAAACTTAAACCAAAGGGTTTTTAAGTTAACGCCTATGAAAAACAAAAGTCCGTTCCCAAATTGTCTCAAAAGAAATTTAGGGAAATTTTGCGTTATTTTTTACTTCGCCTTACGGTTCGTAACTTTGCAAGAAGCTCTCGATTTAGAGGCGAAAAAAATAGCTCAACTTTGTCAAATTTCAGAGCAAAGTTGTGTGTAAAAGCAAATTTTGTATTTTAACCCTTAAAGAATGCGAGAAGTTTTCCAAAATGAGTGGTGAAATTGAAGAGGGTGAGAGTTATTTTTTACTTCACCTTAGGACTCGTAACTGCTAGCAGAAGGAGCAAAAATAGTGCGTGGCAAGTGTGGGCATGGGGCCGGTCGCAAAACGTCTGTGCTTTTACTTCATACTATGCGTCTTGTAACTGCAAGCGGAAGTTTGCGAAGTTTAGACTTGCCAAATTTAGTGGCATTAAAAGAGAAAATTTTGTGTTCCATTTAAAAGAAACAGAATTAAGATATAAGGACAAAATCTTTATCAAAATTTGTTGAAATTAATAAGAGAAAATCCTGTTAAGTTTAATTTAGCTAAAAAGTGTATCGTACAAAATATGGCTTAAATGCTTGATTTAAAGGCTTAAAATTAGCCTAAACTTAGATCTTTAAAGGACAACAATGGCTAAGATCCCAGTAAGCCTTGTAACAGGCTTTTTAGGAAGTGGCAAGACAAGCTTCTTAAAAGAGTTTTTAAGCTCAAACAATCAAAGTGGCATAGCCCTCATCATAAACGAGTTAGGCGAGGTGGCACTGGATCAAAGGATACTCAAAACAGCCCTTCGTTTTGAATATGAAAAAATGCTTTATTTAAATTCAGGCTGTGTGTGTTGTAACAAGCGCTTGGATCTAAAATCCTCCCTAAAAAGCCTACTTGAAAGCTATGAAAAAGAAGGAAAAGAGCTTAAACATATCATCATAGAAAGCACAGGATTAGCCCTTCCAGCTCCCATTCTTTGGACTCTTTTAAGCGATGCCTTTTTATCCTCTCATTTTAGCTTACAAACTGTTATATCTTGCGTTGATGCGCTAAATGGCTTTTTGCATCTTCAAAACGAAGAGGCAAGGCAGCAGATCATAGCAAGTGATCTGGTTTTACTTACAAAAACAGATTTAAAAGAGGATAATGAAGAATTAAAGGATGAATTATTGTCCTTAAATCCTAGCCTCCTTATACTTGATAAATCAAAATTAAACTACAAGGAGTTTTTTGCCCCTCAAAATAAGCTTTATACTAGCCTTTCTAAGATCAATTCTTTTGAAATTCAAAGCGATCAAGAAGCTCACAAAGAGGGCTTTGAAAGCCTTGCTCTTGGCTTTTGTGGGAGTGTGGAGTGGAGTGCCTTTGGAATTTGGCTTAGTGCTTTGTTGCACAAATACGGCACTCAGATTATGAGGGTAAAGGGGCTTTTGGATATAGGGGAGGATTTTTTGATCAGCGTTAATGGAGTAGGACACATAATCCACACCCCAACCCACATAAAAAAGGATGAGGAGTTAGGCTCAAAGCTAGTTTTTATAACAAGAAAGCTAGAAAAGCAAAGACTTCTTCGCTCACTTCAAGCTTTCAAGTCGCTACTTAAAACAGAGTTTGTGATTTTGGGATAAATTAAAGATTTTTTGTAAAAAAAACTTTGTAATTTTGGCCTTTTTTGACAAAGAGGCTTAAAAATTCAAGCAAGGGGGTGAATTTTTATGATTTTATCTTCTTGAGAAATTGCATAATGTATCATAGAATGAAAAAATTTTTCTAAGATCAATGCTTTTTAAAGTCTATATTTTAAAAACTATCGATTTTAGACAAAATACTAATTTGTCATTTTAAGCAAAGTATCTCAACAAGATACTCAAAACGGCACTCTTTGTCATACTAAGGAGAGTGTGTAGTACGAGTGAAGTATCTCGTAATTCAAAAAGAGATTTTTCGCTTTGTGCTTTGCTCAAAATGACAAAATTTTTGTCATACTAAGCATTGCGAAGTATCTAAAAGCTTAGTTTTTTAGCAAACCTTGTCATACCAAGCGAATGCGAAGTATCTCATAGCTGAGGAAATTTTTTGCTTTGGCTATGTCTAAAAGCCCTACTGGGTCGCTAGGCTTAGAATGACAAAATTCTTGTCATTTCCGCGTGTGCTAAGAATTCACAAATTTATGCAGAAGCACCTTGAATTTAATGCATTCTTCGCCCATAGGCTAAAAATGACAAATAAACACTTGTTTGAAAAAAGAGCATTTTAAAAAAGATAGCTAAGCTTTTAGTGCCTTAGCTGTAAGCTATAAATTTAAAATGAGGTTTTAATTTAAGCTTTAAACAACTTGAAAATGTCATTTTGTCATTTTGTTAAGAAGCTAGAATTTTTTACAAAAGGCTTACAAAACGCATATTAAAATTCACTTAAAAGCTTGAATTTTTATTTATCCAAAAATGATCAATTTGACAAGAAAGCATTTTTTGCAAAAAAGCCTTTAAAAAAAGCTTTAAATAAGAGTTTATTAATCATTTATTCATAGATCCTTGCTAAAATGAGGCTTTAACTTCATTATAAAGGATACAAAATGAAAAAATCAGTTCTCATCGTAGGTGGCTCTATATCGGGCTTGACAGCGGCCTTGGTTTTAGCAAGTGCTAAAAATGCAGATCTTGACTTTGAGATCACAGTTGTAGATGATGGAAAGCCTGATCTAAACGCTGTGGCAATCTACAATGTCCCCTTGTTTCCAAAGGGAATTCAAGGAAAAGAGATCATAGAGGCTACAAAAAAGCAGATTGAAACCCTCATTACAGTAAAGTATATTCAAGGCACTGTTGCTGAGATTAGCGGTTCAAAGGGTGCTTTTGTGGCTAAGGGCGAGGGCATAGAGCTTAAAGCTGATTATGTTGTTTTAGCAACTGGTGCTTCTCGCTTTGACATAAAGGGCTTTGGCGACATAGTAAGGCCGCACGAGCTTATGAATAAGCCAAATAAGATCAAACTAGCCACCACGGGCCGTCAGCTTGTAAAAGACGGTGTTTATGCTGCTGGACTTGCTAGTGGGGTAACTACTATGGTAACTTGCGCCATAGGTAGTGGTAGCGAGGCTGCTTGCGCCATTTTAAGCGACATAAAGGGCGAGGTAAGCATAGTGCATGACACCCCTACAACTAGGTCTTAACTGCCGTTAATCTTTCTCTTGCCTTTTTTGGCTAGAATTTAGACTAAATTCTCAAAAAGGCAAGATTATGGAAAACATCTATCCCATCTTTTTAACCATACATCTACTCTGTGCTATCGTGTTTTTAGGCTTTATCTTTTGTGATATAGTGCTTTTGAGTGTGATTAAAAAAACTGTTAGTGAAACTGCCTTGCAGGCTATGATGAAGAGGGCTATAAAGATAATGCCCCTCTGTGTTCTTTTGCTAGTCATTACAGGAGGGGCTATGATGACTAGGTATTTAAGCTTTAGAACAGGCCTTGAGGGCTTTTTTGGCACACCCTTGCAAAGCTTTTTAAGCATTAAGATCATCCTAGCCCTTGTCATAGTATGCTTGGTTATTAACGCTCTTACTCATAAATTCATACTCAAAAGAGAAAATTTCCTAGCAGCCTACACCCACAAGATAGTTTTTGTGCTTGGCTTTTTCATAGTGGTCTTAGCAAAACTAGCCTTTTTTGTTTAGTCTTAAATTTAAAAAGATCTGATTTGGCCCTTAAATTCAAGCTGCTTTAAGTCTTGCTTTTAAGAGCTTTTGTCCATCTTGCCTTTAAAACTGCTTTGTTTAAATTCAAGCTTTTAGAGTTTTGTTTCAAAGCTACTTTAAATTTAACTAGTGTTTTTTTTGAAACTGTATCAAGCTTTTCTAACTTTGTTTTGAAATCTTTTAACTTTAATCTCAACCTTCTTGCCTAAATTTTTAGTTTTATTAAAATATTTTTTCTTAATTTCAAGCATTTAAGGACCTGTCTTAAAACTTAATTTAACTAGCACTTTTTGCCAAAGTTTTAAAATTTCTTAAAAACACCCTTTAAATTTTATCAAAACAAGAAAGCTTAAAAAATAATTTTTGCAACTTGGCTTTGCCATTTTAAATCTCCTTGCTTGAATTTTTGAATTTGTGAAAATTTTGTTTTTTGTTTAAAATCGTTTTTTTTAAATTCAAGCCTTTTAAGTCCTAATTTTATTTTCAAGTTCTTTAGATTTAAGCTGCTTTGCTTGAATTTATGCCTTTAAGCTTTTAAAATTCAAATCCAAAGTTAAGATTGGCTTTTTAAAACTCAAATTTCAAGTAAGCGAAACCGCTTAAAGCCTTAAACTTACCCCCCCTTAAAATGCTTAAATTTTAAGCCTACCTCTAAGTATAAACAGTTATTTATGCTATAATTTTTAATTTTAAACAAAAAGGTAATTTTAAGTGGAAAGAATTAGACTTCGCCGTTCAAGAAGAATCATCAAAAGCCCAACAGTTAGAAGTTTTATCGGTATTTTTATGGCTATTTTTTTAGCCTTTCTTGTTATCCTTGTTAGCCATTTTTATCTTAATGCCTCCTTTAAGGTTTGCGTCCTACTTGGCATCATAGCCCTTCTTGTAACCTTATGGACCAATAAAGCTTTGCCTATGGGCGTTGTATCCTTGCTTCCTATTATCTTGTTTCCAAGTTTTGGCATACTAGATACCAAAAGTGCTACTTCAAATTACGCAAATCCCATTATGTATTTATTCTTAGGCGGCTTTATGATAGCAGCTGCTACCGAGAAGATAGGACTTCATAAATTGCTTGCAAAAAGTTTTTTGGCTAAATTTCCTAAAAATCCCACAGGTGCCATAGCTGCTCTTGGTTGTGCTTGTGTTATACTAGGCTCAGCACTTTCAAACTCCACAGTTGCACTCTTGCTTCTTCCTGTGGCTATGAGCTTGTCAAAAGAGCCCTTTTTAAGAACCCGTTTTTTACTAGCCATTGCCTTTGCTGCAAGCATTAGCGGCATCACAACGCCCATTTCAAGTCCGCCAAATCTCATATTTTTGGGCTTTTTAGAAAGCTTAAAATTACCCTCCGTCAGCTTTACAACCTGGATCTTTATGATGCTTCCACTTACCCTTTTAATGCTCTTTGTTATGGTTAAAATACTTTCTTTTAATACCTCAAATTACGAGCTAAATTTAGCCCAGTTTGATGAGGTGCAAGTTACAAGTGAGCATAAAAGATTGCTTGTAATGCTTGGTGTTTTGCTATTCATACTCTTTATAAACTCCCCCATTCGCCCCTTTTATGATGGCTTGGGGCTTAATGAAAATGTGATCTTGCTTGCCTTTGGGCTTTTGATGTTTGTGCCAAGACTTGGTTTTTTAAGCTGGGATGATAGCAGATCCATTCCTTATGAGCTTATCTTTTTGTTTGGGGCTAGTTTTTGCATAGCTATGGCCTTTTCTCAAGCTGAGCTTGGAGGAGCCTTCGAGAAATTCTTTGCTCTTTTTAGTGAGCTTCCTTTTATACTCTTTGTTTTTATAGCAGGTTGTTGTGCTGTGGTAGCTACAAGCTTATTATCTACAACAGCTTTAATAGCCATCATCTTACCCGTCATCAATGTAGCCACAGCTAGCTTCTTAGATGATACTTACAGAATGCTTACTATGCTAATCATCACCATTTGTGCTAGCTTTTCCTTTATGATACCCATCTCAACACCTCCAAATGCCATAGTCTTTAATCAAGGAGGAATCAAGGTTTTTGATATGATTAGATTTGGCTTTGTTTTAAGTGTGGTTGGGGTGCTTTTGATCACTATTTTTGCGGCTTGGTATTGGTGGCTTTTTGTTTAAGCTAAATCTTGCTTTGAAAACAGTTAATTTTAAACCCTTAGACATTAAAGCTAGATAAATTTAAAAAGGCAAACAATGAATTTTAATGATATACAAAAAAAGATCTATGCAAAGAATTTAAAGGTATTAGAGGGTAGCTTACTTGAAAAGAAATTTAAGGCATATAAAAAGCCAAAGTGCTTCATCCCTCATTTTTCAAGCGACAGTCTTGATATAAACATAGAGGATCTAAGAACAAAAAGCCTTATTTATGAGTATCCCTTGCAAGAATTAAGTCAAAAATTAAGCCTATATCAAGATAAATATATCTTATATCCTTATTTGTATTTTTATGGGCTTGGAAACGGTCTTTTATACAAGGTTTTGCTTCAAAATGAGCAGCTTAGATGCATAGTGGTTTTTGAATCAAACTTAGAGCTTATTTGGCTTATTTTTCATCTTGTGGATCTTTCAAAGGAGCTAAGAAGAGCAAGGCTTGTCATACTTACAAGCTGCGAATATGGATTTTTTAAAAACTTCTTTTTAGATAAAAACCGCAGAAGCTTTGCAAAGAGCTATTTTTTAGCCTCTCACAGCTTATACTATGAAAAATTTACTGATGAGCTTAATATTATAAACGAGACTGTAAAAAGGGCTATAAACGATACAGCCTTAGAATTTGGAAACTCCTTAGATGATGCCTTGCAAGGCTTACACCAGCTTTGTTTAAACTATGTCAAATTCATAAAGGCACCAAACAACAAGGAATTTTTTAGCAAAAGAGTAGCACAGGATCAAACAGCCATTTGCGTAGCCACAGGTCCAAGCCTTACAAAGCAACTTCCCTTGCTTAAAGAAATTCAAGATAGAGTTGCCATCTTTGCTGCTGATTCTGCTTATGTTATTTTGATGCAAAATGACATAGTGCCAGATTACATTTTTAGCTTAGAACGCTTAGAGCTAACTAGCGAGTTTTTTAAAGAAGATTACAAGGATAAGGACAAAGACTCTGTTTTTGTCCTTGCCGATGTGGTTCATCCTAAGAGCTTAAATTATTTGGATCTTCACAAAAAACAATATGTAGGCTTTACAAGAAGTGGGGGGGGGGGGGGCAACTGTTGCCTTTTATGCCCTGCAAGCAGCTGCTTATCTTAGATACAAAAAGATCATACTCATAGGACAGGATCTAGCCTATGCAAATGATCTGGCATCTCATGCCAAGGGACATTTAATAGGTGAGTTTTATGACACAAACCGTTTTGAAAAAAAACAAGTCTTAGCTTATGGGGGCAAAGGAAAGGTTTTAAGCCACGAGCTTTGGCTTTACTTTAAGGGACAGATCGAAGGCTTAATATCTTCTTTTGATAAAAGCATAGCTGTTATAAACTCTACTGAGGGAGGTGCAAGGATAGAAGGAGCCATAGAAATGCCCTTTGTTAAGGTTTGTGAGAGCTTTATAACTAAGGATAAAAAACAGTTTGCCCCTTTAAGCTTGCCTAGTAAAAAAACGGTTGGCACTAGATTACTTAGAGCCTATGTGCAAATGAAAAAATACCTTCTTAAAAGCGAGCAGCTAAGAGAGGGGTATGAGCTTAGATTATCAGCCTTGCAAGGTGTAGTTAAAGAGCTTCAAGGGCTAAATTCTTTGGATTATAACACAAACAAAGAGTATTTTTCAAAGGCAGAAGAAATTATAACTGAGCTTAAAAACGAGCTTGAGGATCAAAAAAGATCTGGCTATGTGTATGAGATCATAGCCTCAGGGCTCTTGCATTTTGAGCAAGAACTTGGGCTTTTATTTGTCTATAAGCCTAAAAATGAGATAGAAAAAAACGAAAAAATGTTTTTGTGGATAGCAAGGCATATAGAATTACTGGCTAATTTAATTAACTGTTGCATTAAACAAAAAGAGCTTATTGAGGATTCTTTAAATTCTTTAAAAAATGCCATCAAAGAAGAAGGAAAGGAGCTTGCAAGCAAGATGCTTTTGATAGATAAAAAGGATGAGAAAGCCTTGATCTTTTCTTGAATTTTTATCTTGTTTTTATCTTGTTTTTATCTTGTTTTTATCTTGTTTTTATCTTGTTTTTATCTTGTTTTTATCTTGTTTTTATCTTGTTTTTATCTTG
>NZ_QHLI01000021.1 GCF_006864425.1 Campylobacter troglodytis
GGCAAGAATTGTTGCTTAATTTTGCAATTTTAGAGGCTTTAATATCAAGGCTTCCCCAAAAGTTACGAGTGTAACGAAGTAAAAAAATACTTTACAATTTCTCTAAATTTAGCCTTTGAAATTTTGAAACGATTGATATACTTATTTTTCATCGCTGTAATCATAACTTAAAACTCCTTTATTTGAGTTTAAGTTGTCTTGAGCCTTGAATTTTTCTTAAAGCTTGGATAAATTCAAAAATAGCTTAGAATATAAACTGAAACAGTGATTAAAATATGTCAAAAATTCAAGCAAAGGGCTAGATTTAGCCAAAATTTTTAAAACCGTTTTGTCATATCTTAAATGAACTAAGATAGATCAAGGCTTAGTTTATTGTCAAAAATCTTGCTTTGATGAGTTCTAGCTTTTTGAAAAATGAGCTTGAATCTTTGTCAAAGCGTTGCGAGGTATCTCAAAACCTCGTCATTTTAAGCCTTGAGAGCAAGGCGAAGCATTTCAAAACCTCGTCATTCTGAGCTTTCGCAGAAAGCGAAGAAACTCAATCTCAAATCCTTGTCATTCTGAGCCTTCGCAGAAAGCGAAGAAACTCAAATAAATTTTTAAAGATTTTTTGCTTCGCCTACCGCCTAAAATGCTGGGTCGCTACTCTCAAAATGACAAATAAATCAAATCTGCTTGAATTTAAATTCAAGTCATAGTGTAATTGAGATGAGTGTTTTGAGCGTGGAAATTTTAGAGAACATTGCTGGACTTTCTTTGGGGGAAATGTAACTTTGTTTAAAATCAAAGTATGGCTTGGGGCTTAAAAATTAAAGCCGTGTTGTGATTTTGCTGAATTTTGCGTGGGATTTTTGGAGAATTTGCGTGAATTTTTAGGGACCTTTGTGTGGGTGTGCTGAATTTGGGTTTTAGCGCGGGATTTTTAGCTTTGATAGGCTTTGCTGAATTTTTGGAACTTTGCGAATTTGTTTAGATTTATCTTAATTTTAAGGTAAAAATTCAAGTAAGCTAAGATTTAGAAAATCGGGCTTTTTGTGAATTTTTTGCATCTGTGGAGTGGATTTTAAAGCTTTTTGTGAATTTTTGTGTTTTTTGCGTGAGCTTTGTTGAATTTTGCGTTTTAATGCGAGGCTTGTATAAAATTTAGCTTTGTGAGTTTAAAAATTTACGCATTTTTAGACAAGGGCTTGAATTCTAAGAGCTTTTAAATTTATTAAGTGTGGGGTAATTTTATATAAAAACATCATCTTGCTTTGACAAACTTAGTAAATGATGGTGTGAATTTTTAAAAATTCAAAACTTAGCTGATTGTTTTGTAAATTCTTAGACAATTTAAACTAAGTAGCTCTTTATTTTTACTAAGATTTTATCTAAGCTTTTATCTTAAATTTAAAGTTTTAGGCGTGAATTTAAAGCTTTTAGCGTGTAGTTTTAAATTTTCTAGGATTTTTCTGAGATATTTTATAAAGTTAAAACAAGCCTTTTAACTTGTATCTTACATAAAATTTGACTTTCTTTCAAAGTAGATAAAAGCTTCTTTTTTAATGCCTTGAATGTATGTAGTTTTAAAAGCTTTTTGTAGTTTTTTATTTGATAATGCCTAAGGCAGGGCGTTTTGCAAGGCTAAGAACTTTTTTGAAAATCAAAAGCCTTGAGAGTTAAAAGAACTATAAAGTAATTTGCAAGCCCTTTGTAAATTGTTGTAAATGCGGCATTTAGGTAGCTACAAATCATTTTCTGAGAGTAAATAAGATTAAACAAGGTAGTATTTAGCTCTAAAAAAGTATTGTTTTAGCTTTGTGGTGAATTTTTCACCTTTACGGTGAAGATGCTAAAAATGAAGTTTTTGCTTGAATTTTTTAACTGTCTTTGATCTAAAAAGATAAAAATTAAAAAGCAATACTTTTTTACAGTCATTTCTTAAATAAGCCCTTTTTTCTTTGTTTTTAGTGCTGAAAGAAGTTTAGCAGCTTGTAAGATCTGGCGAAACAAAAATCTATTTTTTTTAAAAAAGGCTTAATTAAACTTAAACTAAAGGGTTTTTAAATTAATGCCTATGAAAAACAAAGACCCATTCCCAAAAAATTTATTTGCAAAAGAGGATCTTTGTGAGAAAGCTTATGAAAAGAAGTAGTTTTGTGAATTTTGGATAAAAATTTAAGCTAAATTATATCTCTATTTGAATTTTTGTCATATTGAGTTTTCCTAGAAAATGGAATATCTCTATCACAGTCCTTGCTTAGCAATACAAGGTTATGTTTAACTTAGTAGCTTATGAGAACTTTGAATGTTTTTCGACAAAAGAGACTTAATTTTGTCTTTTTACAGTGCTTGTTATTTTGCCATAAAAGCTTGTTTTTACCTCTTTAAGCTTTATGAAATTTTTAGCTTATTCGTGCTTAGTATGCTTGTTTTGATCTTTTTAAAAGGAGGCATTTAAAAAAGCTTAAGCTTATAAAATCTTGGCTTGAAGCAAAACTAAACAAAGCAAACAAAACTACACAAACAAAGCTAAGCATAAAACAAGTAAGCAAAGCCAAGCAAAAGCAAAGAAAATTCAACTAATCAAACCAAACAAGCAAGGCTAAGCAAAGGCAAACAAAGCTACACAAAGCAAAGCAAGGCAAAGCAAACAAAGCCAAAATTTAGCCTAAATTTTTAAAATTCACAAGACTAGTTCTTTCAAAGAACAAAGCTCAAAGCCCTCTTTCTCTAAGCCTCTTCTTAGCCTTGATACAAGCTTTAAGGCATTTGGATTATCTCCGTGCACGCAAATGCTATCTACCTTTAAGGAAAGCTCCTTGCCACTTATGCTTTCAACCCTTCCTTCTTTAAGTAGCCTTAAAACCCTCTTTAATGCCAGCTCCTCATCCTCTATCACAGCACCTTGAATGTCCCTTGAAACCAAGCTTTTATCATCATTATAAGCCCTATCAGCAAAGAATTCATTTGCAAAGCAAAGCCCCTTTTTTTGTGCTAACTCTATCATCAAGGACTCACTTAAACCAAGCAAAATAAGCTCATCATCAAAGTCAAGCACAGCCTCACACAAGGCAAGGGCTAGTTTTTCATCACTAAGAGCCATATTATAAAGGGCTCCGTGGGCTTTGATGTGGCTTAGCTTGGTTTTATTTGCTCTTGCAAAGGCATCTAAGGCTCCAAGCTGATACAAGATATAATTTTTTGCCTCAATAAAACTAAGCTGCATCTTTCTCCTACCAAAGCCCAAAAGATCAGCAAAGCCAGGATGTGCTCCTATGCCAACATTTTGTTCCTTTGCTATCTTCACGGTTTTATTCATAACGCAAGGATCTCCTGCGTGAAAGCCACAGGCTATGTTTGCTGAGCTAATGAAGCTTAAAATGCCCTCATCATCTGCCATCTTATAAACAGAAAAAGCCTCGCCCAAATCGCTATTTAGATCTATTTTTAGCTTACTCATTGAATTTGCCCCCCCCTTTTTTAAATGCTTTTAAGCTCTTATTATGACATATTTTAGGGATTTTTGAGCTTTTTTCTTTTGCGTTTTTTGGATTTTAAAATGCTTTAAAAAAGCCTAATTTAGATCTTTAAAGATTAAAATGATTTAAGTTAAGGCTTAAATTTTTATTATAACCTTGACAGAGTTGCGAATTTATGTGGCTTTTAACTAAATAACTTAGTTTAAATTCAAGGGCTTAAATTTAAGATAAAGGGCTTTAAAATAGGTTTAAAATTCAAAGGGCTTTTAAAAAAAGTGCTTGAATTTAGACAAAACTGTCATTTTGAGTTTATAAGCAAGGCGAAGAAATCACTCACAAAGATCTTTTTTGTAAAAAAATTCACAAAAGCTTTTTGCAAAAAATAATTTTGAAAATTTTTTTAAAATGCTTTTAAGCTCATGGCATATTTTGCAGTTAAATAATAATGCTTTTTAGAAAAGGACTTTAAATTTGAAATTATGTTAAGAAGTTCTTAAAAATTCAAAATTTATCTTGACTTAAAGTCCTTATCAGCCTTTATAAGCCTTGTAAGCTGCTTTGCAAGTAGGGCGAGCTTGTCTTTGTCCTTTGCCATTTCTCTGATCTTTTGAGTAAAGCCATAAAGCCTATCATCTAGGATGTAATCATTTGGATCTATCTTTTTTGGAGGGATTTTTAAGGGCTCTTTTTTCTTTTTATTAAACATAGTTTAATCCTTAATTTTTTAATCAAATCGGCAAAAGCACTGTTTATATTTAGCTTGTAAAAATTAGCCTTTGTGAATTTAGCCTGCTTTGTCTTTGGCTTAAAGCTTGGCTTTGTTAAGATTAAAAAAGGCTAAAATATTAAATTTTCTTTGCAAATTCAAGGCTTTTTAAAATTTTAAGCAAATTTTGCAAATTTTAGGTGCTGTTTGTTTCTTTTTAACTTTAAATTGTAACAATTAAGAAAAATTTAGGCCTTGTGTTGAATTTAAACAACCCTTTTAAGCAAGATCTACTAAAAAATCTTAGAACTTTAAAGTAATAAAGCATAGTTTCTTAGATAAAGCTTAAAAAGATAAAATTATGTGATAAATTCAGCAAAAAAGTTAAAATTTATAAGAAAGGATCTTTATGACAGTTATAAGCATTTTGTGTATTTATACCCTTGTTTTTGTGGGAATTTCTGCTGTGCAGCTTGGCTTTTTAAAAAAAGAAAGAGATAAAAAGGCAGTGATCTTGGATGAAAGTGCTTACAAGGAGGCTGCAAGTATAGCCATTACAAATGAAAAATTTAGCATCTTTTCTCACCTTTATACCCTCATTTTATATGTGGTGTGGCTTGTGTGGGGACTTGCTTTGCTTAAAAGCTTGATTATTAACACAAACTCCACCCTTGAAAACACCGCTTTTTTACTAGCCTTTTTACTTATAAACACCCTTTTAAGTCTGCCCTTGTCGATATATAAGGACTTTATCAAGGATAAAAAGCAAGGCTTTTCCACCATTACACCAGCACTCTTCATAAAAGACACAGTTAAGGGGCTTTTTTTGCTTGTGGTTTTTGGCTTTTTGCTTATTTATGCCCTTGTTTTTTGCTATGAGTTTTTAGGGGATTTGTGGTGGTTAGCAGCCTTTGGGATCTCCTTTTTAGCTATCTTGGTGGCAAATGTGCTTTATCCAACCCTAATTGCTCCTATGTTTAACAAGATGCAAAGGCTTGAGGATGAGAACTTGCAAGATGAAATTTCATCCTTGATGAATAGATGCGGTTTTAGCTCAAAGGGCGTTTTTGTGATGGATGCAAGCAAGAGAGATACAAGGCTAAATGCTTATTTTGGAGGACTTTTCAAGAGTAAAAGGGTGGTGCTTTTTGATACTTTATTAAAGGCACTTGATACAAAACAGCTTTTGGCTGTCTTAGGGCATGAGCTTGGACATTTTGTACACAAGGATCTAATCAAGGGCTTAATTAGTGGGGCATTGATGCTATTTTTGCTTTTTTTTGTTTTTGCGCATTTGCCTGAATTTTTTTATAAAGAAAGTGGCTTAGACGGGGTAAATGCTGGGGTCTTTGTGCTTTTTTTGATCTTTGGTGAGGTGTTTAGTTTAATCTTTTCTCCCTTTGTGAATTTTATAAGCCGTAAAAACGAGTTTGAAGCTGATAAGCACGGTGCCCTAATGACCTCAAACAAAGATATGCGTGATGCCTTGTTTGTTCTAGCAAAGGAAAACAAAGCCTTTGTAAAAACCAGTAAGATCTATTCTTTCTTTCATCTTTCACATCCTAGCATCGATGAGAGATTAAAAGCCTTGATGTGAAGGTTTGCGAGGCCTTAAGGCTTGCTAGGGCTAGCTTGGTTGGCAATGAAAGATATGCTGAGTTTATCTTGCTTGAGTTTTTGGGTAAGGATAGAGCCTGGCTTTTTTTAAATCCTGAATTTAAGATTAACAAAGAGGCTTATTTTAAGTTAATAAACCGTTTTAAAGAGGGCGAGCCCTTTGAGTATATCTTTAAAAAGGCTAGTTTTTACGGACTTGATCTTTTTATTAAAAAGGGGGTTTTGATCCCACGGTTTGATAGCGAAATTTTGCTTCAAATTTGCCTTGATGAGCTAAAAAAGAAAGCCTACAAGAAGATTTTAGAAATAGGCTTTGGAAGCGGGGCTTTAAGCATAGTCCTTGCAAAACAGCTAAAAAGAAAGATAATAGCTTGCGATCTTAGTAAAAAGGCTTTAAATGTTGCCTTGCAAAATGCCAAGGCTCAGAAAGTAGAGCATTTGATAGATTTTCAACTTTGTGATTTTGCTAAAATGAAAGGCGAGTTTGAGTTTATCTTTTCAAATCCACCCTACATAGCAAAAAACTATCCCCTTGATAAATATGTAAGCAAGGAGCCTAAAAGGGCTTTGCTTGGAGGCAAGAAAGGACACGAAATACTTAAAAAAATCATTTTTTTTGCCAAGGAAAAAAAGGCAAAGTTCCTTGCTTGTGAATTTGGCTACGATCAGCGTGAGATCTTAGCTAAAATTTTACGCAAAAATGGCTTTGAGGCTGAATTTTTCAAAGATACAGCAGACCTTGATAGAGCCTTTTTGGCAAGGAGGCTTTAAGTTTATTTTAAGCTTATTCTAAGTTTATTATGAATTTATTGGAGGATGAGGGCTTAAAAAATTCACATTTTTTGCAAAGAGTGCTTAAATTTAAGAAGGCTTTTAATCTTAGAGACATTTAAGGATATTTGCTATGCTTGAATTGAAAGCTCTCGTTTTTATTTAAAATCAAGTTTTTTTATAAAAATGACGCAACTTAAAATTCAAAAGGCTTTTTTTTCAAAAAAGTGTTGATTTGTTATTTTGAGCTTGCGGACGAAGAAGCCATAAATTCAAGGTGTTTCTTTATAAATTCGTGAATTCTTGGCACACGTTTAGAATGACAAACATGGTATTTTATCTAAGATCAATAGTTTTTTAAAATAGAGCTAATAAAATTGCTATAAAGGAGCTTCAATGAAAAAACTTTTACTTTTGTTTGCAACAAGTAGCTTGATCTTTGCAAAAAGCACCATAGAACTTCATCAAAGTCCCTTTTGTGGATGCTGTGGAAGATGGGCTAAGTATATGCAAGATCAAGGCTATACAGTTAAAATTCACAAAAGCAGTGAATTTTATAAGCTAAAAGAAGAACTAGACATAAAAACCCAGTATCAAAGCTGCCACACAGCCTTAGTTGAAGGCTATGCCATAGAAGGACATGTGCCTGAATCTGCTATATCTTGGCTACTTAAAGAAAGACCAAAGGATGTCATAGGCATATCAACTCCTGGCATGCCCATAGGAAGTCCTGGCATGGAACAAGGCGATGTCCAAGAAGAATATGCAGTAATCATAATGCTTAAGGATGGAAGCTACAAGGTGTATGGCATTTATAGAGGGGATGTGCTTATAAAAAAGGGCTGATCTTTGGCTAAATTGAGCTTAAAAGGCTTAAATTTATGTTTTCGTTTGTAACTTTCTTAAACAGTGCTGAATTTATTGTGAGCTTTTGTCCTTTTGTCTAGTAAATTCAAGCTTATTAACAAAGTTTCATTTTGGGCATTTATAAAGAAAAAAGCTTTGTTTTAGGCTTTAAAAAAGAAACCTCGTTTTTTAAAGAAGCTTTGCTGTGCTAAAGAAACTTTGTTTTATAAAAAAGCTACGCTTTAAAAGACCTTGCAAGGCACAGCAAATTCAAAAGAACATTATCAGCTTTTTAGCCTTAGATCTCAAACTCTATCTTGTTTGATATAACAAAATTTGTTTAAGATAGCTCACAATGTTTAGTATGAGAAGCTGGGAAATTTTTGACCCCTTTGTAATTCTGAGCTTTAGTAGAAAGCGAAGAATCCACACTCTTATCATTCTAAGCTTACAAAGCAAAGGAAGAAGCTCTTTTCTCTAAGATATTTTACATTTACTCAGTATAACAAGAAAATAATCGCTTAGCAACGCTTTGTATGATAAAAATTCATATCTTTGTCATTTTAACCGTAGCGACCCAGCGGGCTGGGTAGCCGAAGCAAAAAATCTCTTGTCATATTGAGGCGAAACCGAAATATCTCTAAAATTTATTTGAGATTCTTCGCCTTGTTCTCGCAAGGCTCAAAATGACAAGGTTGTGAGATACTTAGCTCTTTAGTATGACAAAATGGTGTTTGAAATTCTTCTGCCTCATTCCTAGAATGACAAGTAGAATTACGAGATACTTCGCACACGCTTTGTATGACAAAATTTGTAAATTTACTTTTATGTTGTCATATTGAGTTTTTGTAGCAAGTAATTTGTCATTCTGAGGGAGCGAAGCGATCGAAGAAACTCTTTTTGAATTTTTATCATTTCGAGTTTTCGTAGAAAACGAAATATCTCTTTTTAAATTACGAGATACTTCGCACACGCTTAGTGTGACAAAAAGTAACATTTTTTTGAAAATAAGCAATTTAAAAGCTCTATCTTCTTTAAAATTCACAAAATAGCATTGACAAGATAAATTCAAAGGCTTAATAAGCCACCAAAAAGCCTATTGAGAGCTTGTGCATTAATTTGTGATAATCAATAAGGCTTTCTCCGTATCCATTAAAATACTGCACATACCAAAAAATGCCGTTATTAAAAAGATCAAAACCAGCATTAAACTCAAAAGCACCCTTGTTGCTTTCAAGATCTAGGTTGTTTCTATAAAGGGTGGCTATGAAGGTATTCTTTCCCAAATACCCAAACTGCAAGTCAAAATACCCCATATACTTAGCAATGTCTTTGTTATCGTTAAGACTTGATTCGTCTATAATATACCAAAACCTTGGAGAAAGGGCAAAACGGTTATGGACAAATAAAAAGCTACTGTATATTCTATTCCAAGAGCGAGATTCAAAGTTTTCATTGCCCTTGCCGTTTGATTGGTGTAAAAGCCCTATTCTTGTGTTTTTAAGCATATTAAAGCCTTGAATTTTCAAGGGCAACTCCAAAAACAACTCAGGCGCATAATTAAGCTCCCTAAAAGGAGCCGAGGTGGCATAAAGCTGCCACCAAGCAGTTTGAGTATAGGCAAAATAAAGCTCCTCATCAAGCCCAAAAAAATTCTCAAAGATAGGCTTTTTGATGCTGATTTGAAACTTAACCTCATTTCTTTTGTTTCTCCCTGTTCTGCCCTTGTAGGTATAAGAAAGGGGCAAAAAATAATTAACATTATGTGTGCTAATGCTTAAAAAAGTGAGGCTTTTATCCTCGCCTGTGTAGTTTTGAAAGGCAATTTGCGCAAAGTCGTATTCCCTTGGCTTTTTAAGCTCCTTTTCAAGCTCATTCTCAGCCCTTAAAAAAAGCACAAATACAAACAAGATAAAAATAGATCTAAAATAACTCAAGCTAACTCACTTTTTGTAGTTTTTAAATTCACAATTTAATTATTAAAGCTAAAAAATTCAAGGGTTTTTTACTAAAATTATAAAAATGCTTATCTTGCTTAATTTGATTTAGGCAAAATGACACAAGGAGTTTTCATCTTGCTTTTTTAATGAAATTATAATCAAAAAGAGCTTATAATTTCATTATGAAATACCAAGAGCTTTTGCAAATTGCTAAATTTTTACAAGCACAAAAAAGATTAATCTTCATTAAAAGATTTGCAGATAATGCCTTGTGCGTGAAATTTGAAGATGAGGAGCTAATTTTTGATCTAAGCCGATCAGAAAGTGCGATCTATAAGGCAACTTTGGTGGGTAAAACCTATAATGCCCCCTTTGATCTAATGCTTACTAAATTTTTTTCAAATGCTGAGATTTTAGAACTTGATCTGCTTGAGAATAACAGAGTGCTTTTCATAAAAACAAGCTCCTTAAAATCTTACAAAAGCTTAAATGCAAAGATCTATTTTGAATTTACAGGAAAAAATACAAATGTAATTATAGTTGATGAAAAAGAATGTGTAATCGAGGCTTTAAGGCATATTGAAAAGAGCTACCGTGTGGTGAAATGTGGGCTAAGATTAGAACCCTTAAAGCCCTTTAAGATGGATGAGAATTTTCAAAAGATTGAAGATTTTAACGAGTATTTTAATGCTGTTTTTCAAAAAATAAACGAGCAAAAAATAAAAGCTCTTAAAGAAAACAAAGAAGCTCTTTTAAATAAAAAAATAAGCTCCCTAAATGAAATGCTAAAAAGCTTACAAAAAGAAGAAGCACTACTTGCAAGGGCTGAAAATCTTAGCCACAAAGCAAAGATCCTAGTAGCAAATTTATATAAGATTAAAGATTATGAAAGAGATTTTATTTTGTTTGATTTTGAGGGACAAGAGCTTGAATTTAAGCTTGACAAAGCTGCTAAGATCTGGGCTAATGAAACTTTCAAAGAAGTTAAGAAATTAAAACAAAGAGCTAATAATTTGCACCTACAAAGAAGTAATTTAGAAGAAAAACTAGCCTTTTATAACAAACTTTTAGAGCTTATTAAAAAAGCAAACTCAGCCTTTGAGTGTGAAATTTTATTCCCAAAAAAAGAAAAAAGGGAAAAAAAAGAGGAAAAAAATTTAGGAGTAGCGAGGTTTTACTACAATGACTTTATCATTCTTGTGGGTAAAAATGAAAGGGCAAATGAGTTCTTGCTTAAAAATGCAAAAAAGGATGATCTGTGGTTTCATATAAGAGATTACGCTGGTGCTCACGCTTTTATAGTATCAAATAAGCAAAAAATTAGCGAAAATGTGATACAATTTGCCTCAAAGTTGTGCGTTGAGTTTTCAAATTTAAACAAGGATGCTTATTTTGTCGATTATACTCAGAGAAAATTTGTTACGGTTAAACAAAGAGCCTTTGTGAATTATTATAATCACAAAAGCCTACGCATTTTAAAGGAGTGAAAATGCCTGTTACACCTTTGGGAAATAGCCATTTTGTAAATCAAAATGTGTCCTTGGTTTCAACTCAGGTTAGCAATGAACTTGCTAAGGAAAGCTTTGCTAGTATGGCAAATTTAGCTGAATTTCAAGCCAAAGAAAAGGCCATTGAAAAGCTTGAAAGCGTGCAACAAAGCGATGAGCTAAATGAAGAGATTAAAGAAAAGGCCGAGGAGGAAAAAAAGAAGAAACAGTCAAAAGAAGAAGAGCAAAACAAAGAAGAAAATGAAACAAACGAAGAAGAAACAAGCGAGACTCTTGTCTTAGAAGGAAGGCATCGCTTGGATCTAAGTATTTAAAGGAGTAACTGTGTTAAAAGATAGAATTTTATGGGGTGTGATTATGGCGGTGGCGGTAGTTATTGTCGCCTTGATTGATAGCTTTTGGCTGACCTTCGTGGTCTTTGGCGTGCTTTTATACTTTGCCTTTGAGGAGGCAAAAAAGCTCTTTAATGCTAAGCAAGCCAATATAATCTTTGTTTTAATAGCCTTTGTCCTAGCTAGTATAAGCAAAGAGCCTCTTGCCTTTGCTGCCTTGCTTTTTTTGTTGGTGCTTGGATACCTAGTTTATATAAAAGCAGATACACTTAAAGAGGCTTTGCCTTATCTTTATCCAACTGTGCCTATCTTTGCCTTGTGGCAGCTTTATTTGGATCAGGGTATGTTTGTGCTTTTTTGGCTGATCTTCATAGTGGTAGTTTGCGACAGTAGTGCTTATTTCATAGGTAAATTAATAGGCACAACCCCCTTTTCACAAACAAGTGCAAGCAAGACAAGAGAGGGGGTAATAGGAGGCTTAATCTGCGCCACAGTGCTTGGAATGCTCTTTGGTCTCTTTCAATACGGCTTTTTTCTTAGCCTATTTTGTGCTTTTTTTGTGGCTATTTTTGCCGTCATTGGAGATCTGCTTGAAAGCTATTTTAAAAGAAAGGCTGATCTTAAAGATAGCGGATCTTTAATACCAGGACACGGAGGCTTGTTAGATAGAATAGATGCGATTATAATAGCACCCTTTGTCCTAATAGCCCTTTTATGATAGTCTTTGGAAGCACAGGTAGCATAGGACAAAACACCCTTCTTTTAGCAAGGAAATTTAAAACAAAAATAAGTGCTTTAAGTTGTAATCAAAACATCAAGCTTTTAAACAAGCAAATAGAAGAATTTAAGCCAAGTTTCGTTTGCATAGGCAAAAATGCCGATAAAAGCTTGGTTAAGTTTAATAAAAGCCGCATTTTTACGGATCAAGAAGGCTTAGAGCAGATCTTAGAGCTTTGCGATGATGAGCTTGTAGTAAATGCCATAGTTGGCTTTGCAGGGCTTCGCACAAGCTTAAAGGCAAAGGCATTGAATAAAAGCATAGCCCTTGCAAACAAAGAAAGCTTGGTTGTGGCTGGGAAGTTTTTACAAGATGCAAGGATCACCCCCATAGACAGCGAGCATGCTGCCTTGAATTTTTTGCTAAAAAATCAAGACAAAAAAAGCATTTCAAGGCTAATCATCACCGCAAGTGGGGGTGCTTTTTTTAAGCTTAAAAGCAAGGATTTAAAAAAAGTTGATGCCAAGATGGCTTTAAGGCATCCAAATTGGAGCATGGGTGCAAAGATCACCATAGACAGTGCCACCATGGCAAACAAGCTCTTTGAGATCATAGAAGCTTACCATCTTTTTAAGCTTAAAAACATAGACGCTCTAATAGAACCAAGCTCCATAATCCACGCCCTTTGTGAATTTAAAGACGGAGGTGTTAGTGCCTATCTTTCAGTAGCAGATATGAAACTAGCCATCTCTCAGGCTCTTTTTATGAAAAATGAGCAAAAAATCACCAAAACATTAGATATTGTTAAACTTGCTAGTTTAAAATTTCACAAAATAAGCGTTAAAAAATACCCCATTTTTTCGCTAAAAAAGCCCTTACTTGATAATGTCGATCTTGGAGTTTTGATAAACAGTGCAAATGATTTTAAGGTCCAAGAGTTTTTAAATGGAAAATGCAAATTTTTAGACATACAAAGGGGTATCTTTAAGAGCTTAGATCATTTTGGCGAGCCTAAGATTAAAGAACTAGCTGAAATTTTTGAGCTTCATTTAAGGGTGAAAGAATTTTTAAAAGGAAAGCATTGAAAAAAAATATCTTCTTAATCTTACTTATCAATTTTGCCTGTGCGCTTGAATTTACAGTGAGTGAAAACGGCAAAAGCCTAAATGACAACAACACAGTTTTAATCTTCGGTGGCATTCAAGGAGATGAGCCAGGTGGCTTTCACGCAGCAAGCCTATTAATAAGTGATTATAACATCACCAAGGGCAAGATCATAGTAGCACCAAATCTTGCCTTTGATAGCATAATCAAAAGATCCCGTGGGGTAAAGGGGGATTTAAACCGCAAATTTGCTAAACTCAGCAAAAACGATCCTGATTATGAAACAGTACAAAGGATAAAGAATTTAATCTTGCTGCCTGAGGTTGGAATGGTGCTAAATTTACACGATGGCTGGGGCTTTTACCGCCCTGATTTCATAGATGAGATGAATAATCCTAAACGTTGGGGCAACTCAGGTGTCATAGACACAAAAGAAATTAATGCTAGCAAGTATAATGAGCTTGAAAGCATAGCTCAAAAGGCAGTTGAGGGCGTAAATTCACAGCTAATAGACGAAAAACATAAGTATTATCTTAAAAACACCAAAACAGAGGAATTAGCAGATGCTGAGATGCTAAAAGCCTTAACTTACTTTGTCATCTCAAACAACAAAGCCGCCTTTGCCAACGAGGCTAGCAAGAACTTGCCCGTGCATTTAAGGGTGTATTATCATTTAGTTGCCATTGAAAGCTATCTAAAAACAGCTGGCATTGAATTTACAAGAAGCTTTGATCTAAGCCCTGATGGCGTTAAAAGGGTCATTGACACAGAAATTGATGTCAAGTTATTTGCAAACAAGATCCTACTTCATCTTCATCTGCCAAGGCCAACTGTTAGGTATTTACCCTTTCCCTTACAAAGAGCTTATGATTATAACACCAGCAACGAGCTTACTGCTGTTGTAGCAGACAAGGGTTCTTATTTCGTTCAGTATGGAAACCGCTTTCAAACTAGAATTTATCCTGAATACCTTGAATTTTCAGACGCCATTAATGATTTTTTAATGATAGTTGATGGCGAGGAAAAGATAATCCCCTTTGCTAGTAAGGTTGGCGTTAAAAAATATTTTATGGTGCCAAAGATCAAAGGCGTTCGTGTCAATGTCATAGGGCTTGATGTAGGAAAGGATGAGAGTGGATTGAGGGTTGAAAAGAACAAAATGCTTCCTCAATACTCCCTTGATCTAGCAGGAAAGATTTTCAGGGTTGAGTTTTACGAGCTAAGGGGTGCAAAATTAGAACAACAAAGCTTTCAAGAATCCTTCAAAAAACTCATCAAAAACCCTCCCCAACAAGGCAATGAAATATACAATCAAGCAAAAAGAAAGGATAAATTCCTAGGCTCCATCCTTGTGGAATTTGAATGAAAAAGCTAATTTTAGCCATAGAAAGCTCTTGCGATGATAGCTCAGTAGCCATCATCGACAAGGAAAACTTAGAGTGTCTATTTCACAAAAAGATCTCCCAAGAATTAGAACATTTTAAATTTGGAGGCGTGGTGCCTGAACTTGCTGCAAGGCTTCACACTACCGCACTACCACAAATTTTAGAGCAGTGTAAAGACTATTTTGACAAGCTTTGTGCTGTTGCGGTTACAAATGAGCCAGGGCTTACTGTGAGTTTGCTAGGAGGTGTAACTATGGCAAAGCTTTTAAGTGCTAGCTTAAACCTGCCCTTAATTGCAGTAAATCACCTTGTGGGGCATTTTTACTCCCTTTTTCTTGATCAAAAAGCAAGGCTTGATATGGGTGTTTTGCTAGTAAGTGGGGGACATACTATGCTCTTATACATTGATAAAAAATCAAGGATCAAGATCCTTGGACAAAGCCTTGATGATGCCTTTGGTGAGAGCTTTGATAAGGTAGCTAAGATGCTAAAACTTGGCTATCCAGGTGGGATCTTTGTAGAAAAACTAGCCCAAAAGGCTAGATGCAAAAGCCTTGAATTTACCGTTCCTCTAAGACAGAGCAAGGATCTAAATTTTAGCTTCTCAGGGCTTAAAAATGCTGTTAGGGTGGAGATTAATAATACCTTGAGTATGAATTTAGAAAAAAATTCACAAGCTAGCTTAGATACAAAGTTAAACCCTAAAAATTCAAGCACAAATTCAAAAGAAGGCTTAAATTCAAGTCAAGTCTCAAAGGGCATTTCAAGCTTAAATTTAAGCAATGTTTCAACTGTAAATTCAAGTAGTGCTTTAAATTTAACTGAAAATTCAAGCAGTGATTTAAGTCAAAATTTAAGTTTAAATTCAAGCAATGCTTCGACTTTAACTTCAAGTTTAAATTCAAACCACAGTTCAAACTTAAAATCAAACAGCACTTCAAGCTTAATTTCAAGTTTAAATTTAAACAGCACTTTAAATTTAAATTCAACTGTGAATTCAAGTAATGCTTCGACCTTAAATTCAAATTTAAATTCAAACCACAGTTCAAACTTAAATTCAAGCAGCACTTCAAATTCAAGTGAAAATTCAAGCCTAAATTCAAATTTAAGTGAATTACAAAAAAGCGAGATAGCCTATGCCTTTGAAGAAGCAGCCGTGGCTCATTTGATGGATAAGGTAAAAAGAGCCTTTAAAGAGCATAAATTCAAGGCTTTTGGCGTGGTGGGCGGAGCAAGTGCGAATTTAAGATTAAGAGCCCAGCTTCAAACACTTTGCAAGGATTATGAATGCGAGCTCTTGCTTGCACCGCTTGAATTTTGTGCGGATAATGCCTTGATGATAGCAAGGGCTGCTTGTGAGCTTTATGAAAGAAAGGACTTTGTATGTCTTAACGAGGATATAATAAGCCCTAAAAATAAGCATTTTTTTAGGGTGTAAATTTATGTAAATTTTGACACAAAGCAGTTTATAGGACAAAATCTTTATCAAATTTTATTAAAATTGATAAGAAAAAATCCTGTTAAGGCATTTTGAGCCTTAAAATGTATAGAAAAAGTTAAAATAAGTATATGAGATCTGCTTAAAATTCACAGATCTACTGTATAAAATTTGAAAGTATTTTTAAAAAAGTTAAGAATTTAAAGATCTTGTTTTAAAAATAGCGTTATTTGTAATATTTTTATTTAAACAAACTTGCTTTGTCTTGATTTAAATGTATTTAAAATTTTTTACTAAGTGCTTTTTAAATTTTTTTGTCAAAAAGCGTTGATATTTGTTACTAAGTCTTGCAAAATAGCTTTAAGTTAAGCCTTTTAGGAAAAGAGATTTTTTAGTTTTTGCCTTGCAATTTACTGAGTAGCCTTATTACAAAAGTTTAAAACTAAGTTTTATGATAAAAGAACAAGTTTATACTATAAATTAAGATTTTTACAAAAATAGCCCTTAAGCCAAAATTAAATAAATTCAAAAAAGGAAGAGCTGTGAGAGGAGCATTTACCATACTTGAGCTGATCTTTGTCATCATCATACTTGGCATTTTAGCAGCCATTGCCTTGCCACGACTTACAGCAAGCAAAGATGAGGCTGAGATAAGCAAGGCTTTAAGCAACATAAAAACCATCATCAGCGATCTAAGCTCTTACGCCCTTAAAAACGACATGCTCTCAAACACAGCCTCTATGAGCAATGTAACAGAGCTTGAAAATGTGGATTTGAGCAATTTTACAGGCACAAGGATAGTAAAATTTAAGGTGGGTAATGATGAGGAATGCGTTCGCTTTGTCTTTATCAACGAAAGTAATGTATTAGCACTTGGCATAGCTACAAATGATAGTGTTAAAACCTTGATAGAAAATTTAGCCAAGGCACAAAATCAAAACATACTCAAGCCAAATGACACTTCTAAGGCCGGAGTGCTTAATGCTACAAATGCCCTAATAAATGCTGATTTTACCAGCACTTCAAGCAGTAAGGCTTGCGTGAGTTTAAGCAATTCTTTAAGCTTTAAAAATTTAGCGAATAAAAACTATATTCTTTTGGGAAATTAAAAAA
Source organism: Campylobacter troglodytis (assembly GCF_006864425.1). Classification (GTDB taxonomy): domain Bacteria; phylum Campylobacterota; class Campylobacteria; order Campylobacterales; family Campylobacteraceae; genus Campylobacter_D; species Campylobacter_D troglodytis. The sequence goes on from NZ_QHLI01000021.1 coordinate 16,940, forward strand.
AGCGAAGCCTTTTAAGACCTCGCTTCTAGCAATATTTTTGAAAAGATTTAATTTTCATATAGGCAAGATTGTTTGGCACCTTGTAGTTTTTTAAAAATGACTCAAGATATTTTAATTTGATACAAGATCATTTTAAAGTATGGAAAATTAGATGAAAAATAAACATATAGTTCATTTCCAAATTTATGAAAAGAAATTTAAGGAATTTTTAAGTATTTCGCCCTTGATTTAGAGGCGAAAAAATCGCTGAAATTTGTCAAATTTCACAACAAAGTTGTGTGTAAAAGAAATTCGCATTTTGATAGCCAAAGAATGCAAAAAGCTTTCTAAAATGAGCGGTGAGATTGAAGTTGATGAAAGTTATTTCGGTGGTGTGCGTGTCAAGCGTGGATGTGGGGCTGGTAAAAAGACATCTGTGTTTTTACTTCGTTTCACTCGTAACTGTAAGCAAAAGGCTTGTTAAAGTGCTATGTTAGCGCTTATACACAAGTAGTTACACACTGCTTGGCGAAAGAGCTATTGCCGATTATAAGGGACTTTGCAGATGTAGAAAATCACAATTTTAGAAAAGATTCAAAGCCTACTGTGCCTTGGTGGATTTGTATGCAAAGGCACATTATATGGTAAAACATAGAAAAAACGAGTTTGTAAATGGGCGAAACCACATAAACGAAATTGTGATTTTTTTTTACTTCGTTAAGCCTCTTGTAACTGTAAGCAGAAGTTTGCAAAGTTTAGGCTTACTAAATTTAATGGCTAAAAGAGAAAATTTTGTTATTCATTTAAAAGAAACAAAATTAAGACAAAAATTTTAGGACAAAATCTTTATCAAATTTTATTAAAATTGATAAGAGAAAATCCGCTTAAATTGTCTTGAGCCAAATTTAAATCTTTTTGCTTGAATTTATGTTTTCAATGTATAATAATTCTTTTAGCAAGGACAAGATAAATATCTTGGCTTTAAATAGCTTTTAAATGAGAGTTAAAAGATGAAGTTTTTAAAAAAGATAAGTGATTTTTTCGGCAAAAATATGGCTATTATAATCTTGCTTGTAGCCCTTGTGGCCTTGTTTTTCCCCAGTTCAGTTAGCCTCATAAAGACAAGTTATATCAACTATCTTTTAATGATAGTTATGTTTGGTATGGGGCTTACTTTGAAATTTGAGGATTTCAAGGTGCTTTTTACAAGACCAAAGGATCTCATAATAGGAGCTATAGCACAGTTTAGCATAATGCCCTTTTTAGCCTTTATCCTCGCTATGCTCTTTGATCTGCCTACGGATCTAGCAGTAGGACTTATCCTAGTAGGCACTTGCCCAGGAGGCACAGCCTCCAATGTAATGACCTATCTTGCAAGAGGAGATGTGGCTTTGTCTGTGGGTATGACCTCTGTATCTACTATCTTAGCCTTGTTTGCAACTCCGCTTTTAACCTTGCTTTATGCTGGGCAAAAGGTAGAGGTAAATGCTCTTAGTATGTTTGTATCCATACTTCAAGTAGTTATTATCCCAATAGCTTTGGGCTTTATCATAAATAAATTCTTTCATAAGCTAACAAGCAAATTAACGCAGGTGCTTCCTTTGATCTCTGTGCTTGCTATAGTTTGCATAGTGGCTTCGGTTGTTGGTGCAAATTCATCTAGGCTAATGCAGGTTGGCTTTTTAATCTTAACCGTTGTAGCACTTCATAACTGTTTGGGCTATTTGCTAGGCTTTATAGTGGCTAGGCTTTGTCGTTTAAACAATGCAAAATGCAAGGCTATTTGCATAGAGGTTGGAATGCAAAACTCTGGTCTAGCTAGCTCCTTAGCAGCTACTCATTTTGCTACTATGCCCTTAGCAACTGTGCCAGGGGCTATTTTTAGCGTATGGCATAATATATCAGGCTCAATAATAGCAAACATAATGGCCTCAAGGATGAGAGATTAAAATGCTTTATAAAAATTTTGAGTTGTTTAAAGATTTTTTATCAATCTTTTTTATAAGCAGAGTTGAATTTAAAGAAGATTTTTTGTCATTTTTAGTGCGAATTTAGTCATTTTTCAAAATATCACAAGCAAATGCGAAAATTCATACTCTTGCTTGAATTTTTATACAGGTGTGAGAATTCACACTTTTGCTTGAATTTGCCTAAGCTTTGACTTTTTTAAAAAGCCTTGCAAGGACAAATTTAGTGCTTTTTAAAAAAGACAGTTAAAGGGCTAAAATCTATAAATTAGACTTAATTAGACTTAAACCAAATTGAAAGGCTTTTAAATTAACGACTATGCAAAATAAAGGTCTGTTTCTGAATTTCGCAGATACAATTTAGAAAAATTTTAAGATATTTTTTGTTTCGCTTTACGGTTCGTAATTGCTAGTAGAAGGAGCTAAATGAGCAATGGGAAAGCGTGGCGTGGGGTTGGCAAGAAAATGCCTATGTGTTGGTATGTATAAACGCTAGGTTAGCGTTTATACATAGGTAGTAAAACATTGCTTTGTCAAAGAGCTACTGTCTGTCATAAAGAGACTTTTAATATGCCCTAAATGCTGTATTTACAGCGATAGTCCGAAAACCTACGATGGCTTGGTGGTTTTTTTACTTAGTTTCACTCGTCCCTTTGCGGAGCAAAAGCTCAAGACCTTGTAAAACACTTTAACAATGAATTTGCACACTCATAAAACCACATAAACGGTATAGACAATATTTTTTGCTTCGTTACGACTCTTGTAACTGCAAGTAGAAGGAGCTTTGCGAAGTTTCATTTAGTCAAATTTTATGGCTAAAAGAAAATTTTTGTCTTTCATTTAAAAGAAACAAAATTTTAGATATAGTAGCAAAAATTTAGGACAAAATATTTATCAAAATTTCTTAAAATTGATTAGAAAAAATCTTATTAAGTTTAATTGAGCCATAAATTAAAAGGAGTTAAGAAATGAAGGCTGTGAATTTATTATTACTTGGCGGCATTATAGGCATAGAATTATTTTTGGGCATAGTGGTGGCTAAGATCATCTTTTATACACCATTGACTGTTGAGGTGGATCTTTTTTCAAGAGGGCTTTTGATGTCTGGGATCTTCTTGGCTTTTGCCTATGTGGCTGTGTGTGTGAGTGCTTTGAATTTGCTTTTTGAGCTTGTGGCTTTAAGAGAAAATTTCAATGCGAGATTAAAAATTTCAAAAGTTTTCTTAGCTTTGATAAATTTGGCACTATCTTTGCTTTTTTTGTTGTATTATACTCAGCCAATAACCGAGCTTCAAGAAAGTATAATGCTTGGAAAAGAAAGCATAGAAGCACTTGCAAGTGATGAATTTAAAGAACTTCACGCTCAAAGCGAGAGGCTTGTGAAGGTGCTTGTGATTCTTCAAGCCATTTTATTTTTTTTAAGCTTTAAATCAGCAAAAAAGAGTATAATTGATTAAGTTTTCATTAAAGGAGTAAGCCATGACTATAAACAACAACCCCACAAGTATGCAACAAACAAACTATCTCAACGAGTCTAGGCAAAGTGGCGATAGAGCCTTGCAAAACATAGCAGCCATTCGTGCTATTAATGGAATGGATCCTTCAAATTTAGCCATAGCCGATCAGCTAAGAACCCAGGCAAATACCATAGATCAAGGCGTGGCAAATGCCTATGATGCCATAGGTGTTTTGCAAATTGCCGATGCTAGTTTAAGAGGCATTACCGAAACTGCTGATCAGCTAAATCAACTCTCAGTTCAAAGAAACAATGCCGCACTCAATGACAGACAAAGAGGGATGATAGATACTCAAGCAAATGCTTTAATAACCTCCATAAATGATTCTTTCAATAATGCCATTTATAATGGCAAAAATGTCTTTCAAAGCCTTGATTTTGTGGTTGGCACAGGCACTGTGGAAAATGTAAATGCAAATCCTCTCAACACCACAAATTTGGATGTTAGCAATCAAAGCAGCATAACAAATTTCATAGATCAGGTAAATACCCTAAGAGCAGACATAGGAGCAGGTGCTCAGGCTATCACTTCAAACATAAATGTGAGTTTGAGAAACAGTGTTAGCGTAAGGGCTGCTGAGGGAGGTATGCTTAATGATGATGTGGCACAAAATGTAATAGATTTTAACGCTGATTATTTAAAGCAAAATGCCTCTGCCTTTGCTATGGCTCATCAAACCTCTGTGCTTCAAAGCAAGATAGCAACCCTCTTGCAGTAAAATTTGTATTTAGGAGAAGAAACTTTCTCCTAAATTTTAAACCCTTTAAAATTTTAATCATCTTTGCCTTTAAATTTTCTGCATTTTTATTAGGCTTTATTTTATCCATATTTGCTTTTAACTTTTCCGCATTTCTATTAAGCTTTTATCCACACAAGGGCTTTTTCTTAAATTCTAGCAATATTTCACAACATAAAGCCATTTTTGCATTATTCTTAAATTCTTATATCAATAAAGAGTGTAGCGTGTTAGAAGATCTTTTAAAATTCAAGCTATTTTATCTTTTTTAAAAAAGAGTTTAAATTGTTCATATGCAAAACCTCTTAATCAAGCTTTATTTTACACAAGACTTTCATTCTAAGATCTTTTTGTCATTTTTCTTTAAAGCAAAAAAACCCTAAATCCTTTTAAAAACAAAGCTAAATTCGCTATAATGTTAGAAACAAGAGGGCTTTTTCATTGAATTTATCAAAAAAAGCCCTCTTCATTTAAACGAAAGGAGAACTTATGAGCGAGTTATTAAAGGCTTTAAATACCTTAAGGGCAAACGAATGGATAGAACTAAGCCACACTGTAAATGCTTTGATCCCAAAATTTGGAGCTTTTCCTGATCTACAAACGCAAACTCTTTACACGGTTGAAAAGGATGGCTTTTTTGTAAATAAACTTTCCTTTGTAACCCAGTATGGCACCCACATTGACGCACCTTGTCATTTTAGCCTAAACAAAAGAAGCTTAGAGCAGCTTTCATTACAAGAGCTTATCTTGCCACTTGTGGTTATCAACAAAGAAAAAGAGGTGGAAAAAAACTCTGATTTTATTTTGAGCGCTAAGGATGTTTTGGATTTTGAGGAGCAAAATGGCAAGATAGAAAAAGGCTCTTTTGTAGCCTTTGCTAGCGGATGGAGCAAGAGATGGGGCAAGGGTGATTTTTACAACAAAGATAAAGATGGGCTAGCACATACTCCTGGGTGGAGCATAGAGGCTTTGGAACTAGTTTTAAATCAAAGAGATGCCCTAGCCATAGGACATGAGACCTTGGATACGGATGCAAGTGTTGATATAGTGAAAAATAATTTTCTTTTAAGCGAGAAATTTGTCCTAGATCAGAACAAGTATCAAGTAGAGGTGCTAAACAATCTCACCCTCTTACCGCCAAAGGGTGCTTTAATCTTCATAGGTGTGCCTAAATTTGAGAAAATGCCAGGCTTTCCTGTGAGAGCCTTTGCCATTGTGCCTAAGTAGGGCGTGAATTTAAGCCATTATGATAAAAATAAATTTGCAAGGCTGAATTTAATATCTATGTAAAGTTTTATAATTTAAAGATTTAGCTTGTGTGAAGGGCTTAAAATATAGTTTCAATCTACATTTTAGCTTTTTAGTGGCTCTAAAATTTGCCTAGTTTTAAAATAAGCTTTTTGTATTTAACAAGCTTTTTTAGGCTGGCTACTCTTCAAAAAGTGCCGCTTTGTCATTGTGATACTTTTTTAGAAAAAACAGTTTTTAAAAGGCAAAGAGGCTTAAAAATTCACGCTTTTGCGTGAATTTTTTGCTTTTATTTTGTGGTATTTTCTTGAGAAAATGCCTAGCTTTTTCGCTTTAATATGAATGATAAATATGGTATTGTGTCTAAAATTAATATTTTTTTACAAAATAGCCTTTGAATTTAAGAAGTTTGAATTTTAGCTATTTTTAAATAAATTCAGCTTATAAAAAGTAAAGACAAAATTCACATAAACCCCCAGCAAAGCTACTATGAATGAGCTTTTGAAATTTGGATTTAACTTGAATTTTTCTTAAAGATCTTGTAAAATTTATAAAATATTTTTTTGTTTATGAATTTAAGCAAAAATTAAAGTTTTTTAAAATATAATCACATAAATGTTTTATTATCAAAATTGAAAGTTTATCTATGAGTAAGAGTTTTGAAGCCATAAAAAGTCTAAATTTTACAGTAGAAGAGCTAGAAAATTTCGCTCAATATTTCAAAATTATCCATCACGTCCCAGGAAGGATAAGACTAAGGGCTAGTTTAAAATTAAAAGAGCTTTTTGGCAAGGCAGATTCTGTTAAGCTTGATAGCTTTTTTGAGGAGGCAAAAAACCTGCCTATGATTAAAAGTTTCAAGATAAATAAACTCATAGGCTCTTTAACCATAGAATACGATGATAAAACATTTGATCCTACCTTGTGGGAGCTGTGGCTAAACAAAAATGATACCAAGCTTGTATATGAAAGGCTTAGTAGCTTAATAAAGGCTTTATAAATGACAAATACAAATAATATTTTAAGTGCTATGGATTGCGAGTATAAGTCCTTGCAACTTTACAGCAATCTTGCAAGTATTTACAATGTCCCCCTAGCACCTATCATAGACTTAAAGCAAGCCCACATAAATACCTTGGCTTCATATTTGCAAAATGCAAATGAGACAGTTCCAAACAATGCTTATGTGGATGCAAATTTTAATTTAAGCGGAGATTTACTCAGCGATTTAGGGCTTTTGATCCAAAATGAAAACGAAAACATAGCCCTTTACAACACACTCATAGAAAATGAGGCAGATTTTGTTGTGAAGGATAGTTTTTATTTGTTTCAAGCACATAGTTTCAACGAAATTCTACCTGCCTTAGAGACCGTAAATAGCACTGTGAATTCTATAAATTCAAACACAGTTGCAAACGAGCTTACAAAGGCAAAAAGCTTTCTCACAGAGGCTAATGCCACCCTAAACAAGCTTCAAAACAATCAACTAAGTCAAGCAGAACTTGAAGGCTTTTTAAGCAAGATAAATTTTTCCTTGCTTGGAGGGGCTGTGCTTGGAGCCCTTGGAGCCTTCTTACTTAATGAATTAACAAACAAAAAGGAGTAAAAATGCCATTACCATTTCTAGCAGGATTAGCAGCTGGTGCTGCTTTGGCCTTGCTTTACACAAAAAAAGACAAGGTAAAAAAAATTGTAAATTCTCCAAAAGTGAAGGAGAATTTACAAAAAGGAAGAGAATTTTCTCAAAAAACCATCAATAATATGAAGGATAAATTTGAGGAATTTAGCCCTAAGATCAAAAGAGGGGCTAAGAGGATCTTTGCTGATTTTAAGGATAATGTAGGCGAGCTTAGCCAAAAAATATCCCAAAGAACAAAGACAACAAAGGGTGCAAAAACTGTCAGTAGGACAAAGGGCACAACAACAAAGGTTAAGTAATGTTAATAGACACAGGAATGCCCCGCTCAGTTAAGGGGCACGCAGTAAGTGGGGCAGCCTTTGCCCTTATGCTTTCCTCTGCTTATGAGGCTATTCAGTATAAGCAAGGACAAAGAGACAAGGCTTTAATGACTAAGAATATAATTCGTTCAAGCATAGAAGGTGGCATCATAGCAGCTAGTGGCATAGCTGCTTCAAATGCCTTAGGAGATCAAAGTAAAACAGCTATAAGAAGCTCTTTGGAGGCCTTGGCCTGTTTAGCAGCTGGGGTTGCTGGAGTTTATGCGCTAAATAAGATCTCTCATTCTGAATGTAAATTATTAAAGGAGAAAAAATGACTAATCAAAACAACAACACGCCAAATGTAAATAATCCATACATTAATAACACAAACGGTGCGGCCAATGCCAACAATGCAAATAATGCAAATGCCAACATAAATCAAGGAGCAAATATGCAAAATCAAAGAGGCTCTTTGTTTTCAAACACCCTAGGACAAAACAACACCCAAAGAGACTTCATCATAGGTGCTTTAATAGGTGCTGCTGCTTCTTTTATACTAACAAATAAAAATGCCCAAACAGCACTCTTAAAAGGCTTTGCAAAGCTTAGCTCCTTGTTTGAAATGGGAGTTGAGGAGCTTAAAGAACGTTATGAGGATGCCAAGGCGGAGGTGAATTCATAAAGATGAGTGCTCATTTATCTTTGCTTCACAGCACAAAAAACCGCGCTAGGTTTCGTTATAAGCTAGGGGAGGATTATAAGCTTAATCCCATATCCTTGCAAATGTCTATCTCGGCAATTGAAGGTGTTAGAGATGTTAGGGTTAATGCCATTTTGGGTAATATCATCATCTTATACACTAAAAATTTAAAACAGATAGAAAAAAAGATCGAAGCTCTTTTGCAAGAAGAAATCACTCAGGGGCTAAAACACAAAAAAGAAGAAAGCTATCTTGCTCTAAGAAGTGAAATTCCAAGCTCAGCCGAGGTTGCAAGATCCTTAACTGCCTTGCTTCTTGACTTTGTGCTTAAAAATAAAACAGCCAAATTTGGCACCTCTGCCATAGCTTGTGCACCTTTGCTTTTAAGCGGTGTTGAGGAAACTTATAATCACGGCATAAATTCAAGGACACTTGAGGCTATGGCTGTGGCTATTTCTTTATACTTGCAAGATTACCGCACAGCAAATTCAACGAATTTTATGCTAGCACTTGGTGAGTATATAGAAGAGCTTACTATGTATAAGAGTGATGATCTTATAAAGGAGCTTTCAAAGCCAACTCAAACTCAAGCGTGGATAGAGGTAAATAAAAACGGCAAGGTGGATCAAAAGCAAGTATCAAGCGATGAGCTAAAAATAGGCGATATAGTAATAGTCGGTGCTGGTGATATGATCCTAATCGATGGGCATGTGGTTAGCGGAGAAGCCTTGGTTAATCAAATTTCAATGACAGGAGAGGCAACCCCTGTGCAAAAGGCTCGTGGCGATAAGGTGCTCTCAGGCACAGTGGTGCAAGAAGGCACAATTAAAATTTGGGCAGAAAGCGTTGGCAAAGACACAGCAGTAGCAAAGATTAAAAACTACATAGAAGAAACCCTTGTGCAAAAAAGCTCAAAAGAACTGTCAGCCTCAAAGATGGCAGATAAACTCGTGCCTATAACCTTAGGGCTTGCCATATCATCTTATGTATTTAGCAGGGATCTAATGAGAAGTGCTAGCGTTTTGCAAGCTGATTATTCATGTGCTTTAAAGCTTACTACGCCTGTAACTTTCAAGGCAGCCATTTCAAGTGCTGGTAGAGAGGGCATCATAGTAAAGGGTGCAAAGACGCTTGAAGCCTTGCAAGAGGCTGACACCTTTGTGTTTGACAAGACGGGTACACTTACAAATGGCGACTTAGAGGTGCTTGATGTTGTTTCATTTTCAGATAAATTTAGTAGCGATCAGATCTTAAATTTAGCAGCTAGCATAGAGGAGCATTATTTTCACCCCATAGCCCAGGCCATTGTAAAAGCAGCCCAGGCAAAAAATTTCACCCACATACATCATGATGAGGTAACCTTCATAGTAGCCCACGGAGTTAAAAGCGAGATAGAGGGCAAGGCTGTTGTCATAGGCAGTAGAAGATTTTTAGAAAGCAATGAGAAAATCCCCTTTGCCCCTTACAAGACACAAATTCAAAGGCTTGAAGATAGCGGAGAAACCTTGCTTTTTATAGGCTTTGACCGTCAGCTTTTGGGCGTTATCTTGCTTAAAGATACCATTCGCTCAAACACAAAAGAAGTTCTAGCAAGGCTTAGACAAACAGGGGTTAAAGAACTTATAATGCTAACAGGAGATAGCGAGAAAAAAGCAGCTCAAACAGCCAAGCAATTAGGATTAGATAGCTATTTTGCACAGCTACTTCCCACTGAAAAGGCCGAAATTTTAGAAGACATTATGAGATCTGGCAAGAAGGTAGCCTTTGTTGGAGACGGAGTTAATGATGCACCTGCTTTAATTAAAGCCGATGTTGGCATAGGTATGTGCAAAGGAGCTGACATTACAAAGGCTAGTGCTGATTTGGTGCTTTTAAGGGATGACATAGAGGCTGTGGCTGAGGCAAAGGAGCTAGCAGACATTTGCTTACATAAGGTAAAAAGAGGCTTTAATATCACTGTTGTGGTAAATACCCTCATTTTAAGCCTTGCTTCCTTGGGTAGATTAAGCCCCATACAAACAGCCTTTATGCACAATGGCACTACCATAGCCTTATTATTTAACGCCTTGCAAAGAATCAAGCTTAAAAAGAAGCAAGCTTAATGCCCTTGCTTCTTGCCCTAGCGGCTGCTTCTTCTTGCCTTTTGGCTCTAAGTGTGATGAAAAATGCAAGGCTTAAATATAAAAAAAGAAAGGATAAAAATGAAAAAAGAAGAGACCAAAACAGAGGCTAAATTCTCGCTTGAAAGCCAAAAAGAACTCGCCAAAATAGGCATGGGCATATCCCTAGCCCTAACAGCCACAACTGCCTTGTTTATGAATAATCCCTCCACAAGAAAAATTCACATCATCTCAGGAGCAGCTTTGATAGGATTTAGCATTTGGCATTATTCTTTATATCCAAAGGAAAAGGCTATAAAGAATCAAAAGGCTTAAAATTTGTATGCAAAGAAAAAAAGCCTTTTGTTTTATCATTATACTTGTAAATATAATAATATATCTTAGCTTAAATTTATACAAAAACACCCTCAATCTCCCCTTCTTTCTAAGCTATGAATTTGCCTTTTTTATGACACTTTGTATAATTCTTTTATCCTTTTTATCCTATCAAAAAAATATCTTAAATAAAGCTAAAACATATAAATTTGAGGAAAGACCAAATTTTTTACTTCTAAAAGCAGTAAGCAAAAATTCAAGGATCTCTAAATTTAGAATCATAAAGGATGAGTTTAAGCCTAGTTTTAAGGTAGCTTTAAAGAATTTTAGGGTATTTTTCAATCTAGCGAAACTGTTTGCTTACTGTCTTTTTGTGCTTGGTTTTTTGATCTTAAAAAGATGGGATTTGCTTGATATTTTTGCCTTCATAGCTGGAATTTCAAGCCTTGTTTTAACAGTTTTTATATTTGCATTTTGGATGAGAAATGATAAGTTCTAAAAGAACCATTAGATCAATGACAGCACTCTTCATAGGAATGTCCTTTGTCTTCATAGGAAATGCCCTTGTGGTTAGTTCTGTTGGGATTATTTTAAAGCAAATGGACATTGGCGAGGGCTTTGTGGGCTTTGTAGGCTTTTGTTTTTTTGTGGGAGCTATGATAGGCACGGTTGGGGCTCAAAGCATCATTTCAAAGGTAGGGCATATAAGAGCCTTTGGCTTGTTTTCTGCTGGCTTTTCCATTTGCATTATCTTGCATAATTTTTATGAAAATGTTTATTTTTGGGCTTTTTTGAGGATTATTATGGGATATTGTTATTATGGAATTTTAATCATCATTGAATCTTGGCTTAATGAAAAGGCTAAAAATGCCATCAGACAAAGGGTTCTTAGCTTTTATGAGATCGTATTTTACTCCTCCTTTTCCCTTGGTATCTTGCTTATAGCCTTTGATTTAGAGGCAAGGCTTTTATTTATACTTGCTGCTTGTTTTATAATGTTTTCTTCTATACCTTTGAATTTAATCCGCATAAAACAGCCCATAATCCCAGCAAAAACCCCCATTTCCTTACCCAAAATCCTAGACATAGCGCCTCTTGCTTTACTTACAAGCTTTGTTGGCGGGATGCTTATGAATGGCTTTTTTTCTATGGCTTCTCTTTTTATCTTGCTTCAAGGTTATGGGGCCTCTGAGGTTTCATATTTCATCTTTTTTGGAATTTTAGGAGGCTTTATAGCACAAAGTGCGATAGGCTTTATATCAGATAGCTTAGGACGCAAATTTTCTATCATTTTATGTGCTTGTATAGCCCTTTTTTCTATGCTTTTGTATGTGTTTTTTGATCCTAGCTTGTTTTGGCAATACTTCCTAGCTATCTTTTTGGGTATGGGGATCTTTTGTCTTTACGCTCTTGCACTTGCAAGGGCAAATGATATGCTTGAAGATAAAAACAAAAGAGTAGAACTTGGCAGAGCTGTGCTTTTTTCATACTCTTTTGGCTCCTTGCTAGCTCCTTTATTGCTTGGAATTTTAATGCAAGCCTTTAATTTCAAGGGCTTTGTTTGGTTTTATGTGGCAAGTTTAGCCATCTTAATACTTTTTGCCATAGATAAGCCTAACAAAAAAGGCATCTATCAAAGAAATCTCAAAAGTATGGTTTCAAGCGATGATTAACACCCAGCTTTTAAACACCATAGCAAATGCCAAAAATGACAGCAACTTAGAAGCAAAAACCCAAAAAAGCGATGAGAAATCAAAAGAAGGGCTCAGTCAGGCTCTAAAGAAAAATTTAGGTGCTATTTCAAATCATCAAGATCAAAGGGTTTTAAGCTCTGAGGAGTTGAATTTAAGGCTTAAAAGCCTTGTAAATAAGGTCTTAGATCAGCTTTTTAGCAAGGGCTCTTTAAGTGAAAGCTTAATCAAGCAAGGAAATAAACTAAATTTCGCTCCAAATTTTAGCACTGAGATTAAACTCTTAGCCAATGAAATGAAAAAAAGTGAGATTTTTGCTGATCTTTTAAACAAGCTAGAAACTATGCTAAAACCAGCAAGTGAGCTAAAAGCAAACAATCTTGCCCCCCTTTTTAAAAACTCAGGCGTCTTCTTTGAGGCAAAGCTAAAAGATGCTCTCAATCCTGAAACTTTACCCAAAAGCTTTCACAGCCTTTTAAATTCCATAAAATCTCTTAGCTCAGATAAAATAGCAACCGAGATCATAAACCTAGCCACAAAGGATCTTGATCCAAAAAGCTCCCTAAACGCCTTAAAAGAGATCATCACAAGCCACAAGGGCGAAAATCAAGAAAATTACAAGGCTTCAAGCTTTAAAACCCTTTTAAATTTAAGCTCAAAGCTTGAGGATTATAAAAATTATATCAGCAAGGACCCAAACCTAGCTCAAAATAAAATAGATCAAATTGCCACAAAGATCCTAAATCAACTAAACAAGCTAGAAAGCACCTTCAAGCAAGAATTAAGAAGCCCTCAAAGCCTAGCCCTAGAAGACACCCGCATTTTAAAGGAGTTAAACAAGGGCTTTGTAAGGCTAGAACAGACTCTAAAAAGCATAATTAATAAGGATAAAATTCAGCCAAATTCACAAAAAGACGCTAGTTTAAATTCACAAAAAGAACCTAACTTAAACCCACAAAATAAAATTCAACAAGGCAAAGTAGATAAAAATTCACAAAGCTCTCAAAAAGATGAGAATGTAAAACAAACAAATTCCTTAAATTCAAAAGAAGAAAAACAAACAAATCCTTCAAACACCAAAGATGAAAAAATAGCAACCTCAAAAGCACAAGAAGGCACAATTGATAAAGCAAGGCTTGCAAAAGAAGAAGCAAACCCCACAAGGCAAGAGGACAAAAGCACCTTAAATTCAAAAGAAGAAGCTAGAACTACAAATAAAACAGAGCCTTTAAATTCAAAGCAAGAAGGCTTAGAAAAAATAGATATTAAAGAAGAGGGAAACAGAGCAAATAACGAGGATCTAGATCAGGCTGAATTTAAAGCCTCAAAGGATGAAAAAGAGGTTCTAAAAGAAGAAAGTTCTACAAAGCAAGAAGAAGAAAGCCTAACACAAGAGGATCTAAAAGAAGAAGTAAAAAGCAAAACAGCCAAAAATGAGCCTTCAAGGCAAGAAAATGTAAAAAAAGAACAAGCCACAAAGGATCTAAGCCAGTTTCAAAAAGAAACACAAAGAGAGATTAAGATTAACGCACCAGAAAACCGTCAAGTTTTAGCAAATTCTCAAAATACAAGCTTAAATTCACAAGAAACCCAGCCTCTTTTAACTGAGGCTAAATTTACCCAGCCTCCTCAGGTTAAAAATCTAGTTTTTGTCAATGAAAAGACTCAATTGTTTGAGCTTGAAAATTTAAGCAAAGAGCTTTCAAATCTTGGCAGAAAGATAAATGAAGCCTTAAAACAGCTAGATCCAAAGGCTCAAGATGCCAAGACTAATCTTTTGGATCTTAAAAATTTAGAAAACAAGATGAAAGAAGCAAGCAAGGATCTAGCTAAGATCATGCCTAAAAATGAGGCTGATCTTAGCACAGAGCTTAAAAATGATCTTAAATCAACCCTCTTGCAGGTTTCAAATCTAGCCAAAAATGAAAGCAATGAAGCAGTGGCCAATCAAGCAAACCGCCTTTTGGCTCAAATTGAATTTAACCAGCTAATGTCTCTTGCAAATGATAGCATAAATACCTATTTGCCCTTGTTTTGGGAGGATTTAAATCAATCTCGCGTCATCTTTAAAAGAGGCAAAAAGGACAAGTATTTTGCCCAAATTAGACTAAATTTCGCAAGACTTGGAGAACTTGATATATTAATAGCACTTAAACAAGACAAATATCTTGACATTAACATCAGGGCTGAGGATAAAGAATTTAGAAAAAGCATATATGAAAATGTCCATCATCTAAAAAGGGCATTGAGTAAGGCTGGGCTTTTAAGCTCAAATTTCTTTGTAGGAGATATAATTAGATCAAAGCTAGAACCCTCATATCCTCAAAGAGACTATGATTTCCAAATGGGCATAGACAAAAAAGCATAATGGCAAAGGATAAAAACATAAAAAAAGCCGTAGCACTAGGCTATAACAAGGAGTTGCAAAGTGCTCCAAAGGTCCTTGCCACAGGAAAGGGTGAGCAAGCCTTAAAGATGATAAATCTAGCCAAAGAACACGGAGTTCCCATAAAAGAGGATGAGGATTTAGTGGAGATCCTTTCTAAGCTAGATCTAGGAGATGAGATACCTCAAAATATGTACAAAGCCGTTGCAGAGGTCTTTGCCTTTATTTATCAAATGGCTAACAAAAAAAGATAAAAAAGCTTTTAGGTTAAGCTTTTTGTGATAAAATACTTGTTTTTATATTTTAATGGCTTTTTAATAAAATGTTGAGTTTTGTCAGCACTAGTATTGTCAGTGTTAGCAAAGTATCTCAAAGCTTTTTTGACACTAGCAAGGCATCTTAAACCGTAGTTTCTTTGCTAACAAAGTATCTTAAATCTTGGCTTTTTAGCACGGTGTCTCTTTACCGACAAAGCAAGTTGCCTTGATAGACGAGCTTTTTTTGACAAAAGAGAACTTTTAACAGCTTAGCACTTTGCTTTCTTGCAAAAGTTTGATTTGACAAAGCTTTTAAGCTCAACACAAAAAGCCAAATATTTTAATCTTGCGCCCGTAGCTCAGCTGGATAGAGCATTTGATTGCGGTTCAAAAGGTCAGAGGTTCGAATCCCCTCGGGTGCGCCATTTAATTCATTAACAACACAACATATCTTAACAACACAGCAAATACCTTTTCATCTTTGCCAGTTTCATAGATCTGTGAATTTTAAAACAAAAGTAAAACAAATGAATTTAGAAGAAATCCTAGAAAAAACAAAAAACATAAGCCTAGTTGTAGCAAGTAAATATGCAAGGGCTGAGGACATAGCCAAATTAGCAAGGCTGGGTCTTAGCGAATTTGGAGAAAATCAGGTCCAAGCCCTTGCCCAAAAAAGGCAGATCTTAAACGAAGATCATGCCTTAAAGGTAGAGAATTTAAAGCTAAACTGGCATTTCATAGGCACACTTCAAAGCAATAAAATAAATCTTTTAATCAAACAGCGCCCCATCTTGTGGCAATCTTGCAATAGCCTAAAACTAGCCCTTGGACTAAATCAAAGGCTAGATTATACTCTGCCAACCTTGCTTGAAATAAATGCTGCAAATGAGGCTAGTAAAAGTGGGCTAGCTAAAAGCGAGGCAATAGATACTTACTTACAAATCCAAGAAAGCTGCCCTAAAATCAAGCTTTGTGGCATTATGAGCATAGGCGCACACAGCGATGATGAAAAAGAAATCGCAAGAAGCTTTGAGCAAAGCTATGCCATTTATGAGGCCTTAAAGACTTATGGGGCAAGTATTTGTTCTATGGGAATGAGCAAGGACTTTGAGCTAGCTATAAAATGTGGTTCAAATATGGTGCGTTTGGGAAGCATTTTGTTTGAAGCCTTAAAGAGAATTTGAAAAAATTACGCTTTTTAAAAGACTTTTTTAAAAATTAAGCTAAAAGTATCAATCGCCTTTAAAAAATATTTTTTTGTCATTATGAGCACTGGCAAAGAGGCTCAAAAATTCACGCTTTTATGAGTTGATTTGAATTTTCTTTGCCAGTTTTTGTGGTGTAAATTTTATCCTTCACTGACACAAAAGATAATTAAGATAAAAATTTGGCGATTGATACTTTTAGCTAAAATTACCTTTATTTGCACAGAACATAATTAAGATAAAAATTTTAAGATTCTCATCAAATTAAAGCTCTAAGATCTTCTTGCTTAACTACCTTTAAAAAAGCAGGTTAGAAAATGTGCAAAAACTTGAATTTAGCCTTTTTTTGCGTAGCATTCTAAAATCAAGACCCTAAAATCAGCAAAAATTAAGTATTTTATACAGTTTAAGTAGCCTCTGATCTTTTGTTAAAGGCATTTTATTTTAAAAATTTGTTTTAATAAAACCTAATTTTTTTAAAAAATCCTTAAAAATTCACAAAAGCTCTTTGAGTTTAAAAATTTGCAAAAAAATTTCAAAACTCATATTGAAAAAAAAAAAAAAATGATATAATTTAAGCTTTACAATTTAATCTTTAAGGGATAAAAAAGCAATGCTTGTAAATGCTCTTTCTAATGCAACTCACAAGGCTTTTATTTTTGATCTGGTAAAGGAGCTTGTGGTTTTTGACGAAACTACCAAAAGATCTTGTAAGCTAGAAATGTTTTGTAAAATTGCCAAAATCTTTTGTGAATTCAAAACACCTTGCAAGATTGCCACAACAGCTTACAAATTCAAAACAGTTTGCAAAGTAAGCACAACTAAGCTTTCAAACAAATTCAAGCAAAACGCAACTCATTCTGCAAATGAATTTAAGCACGGCATAACTCAACTCATAAATAAATTCAAACAAGCTACAACTAAGCTCACAAACAACTTTAAGCCAAATTCAAGCATTTTGGGGAGAATTTCTCTCTCTCTCTCGTTAATTGCCACAACTTTCAATCATTTACAAAGCTAAATTCAAGCACGATTAGTCCTTTTAAAAGGGCTAATTTAACTCACATTCAAAAATCCGCTATTTTCAAATTAAATTCAAAAAACTTTAATCTACACTTAAAAAAATATTCAAACCTTAATCCACATTTAAAAATTCACTCAAAAATTCAGCCAAAAATTCAAAATTTTTCATTCAAAATCTTAAAAACGCATTTCATTTCACAAAAAATTTATCATTTTTTAAAAGCCCCTAAAAATAGGGCTTTATTTCGAGTAGCTTTCAACCCTAATGCCTTTGGCGTTAGCTTGAAAAATTCTTTTAAAGGATATTATATGAAGTATCTAAACAAAACTTCGGTTTTTACCGTTTTAGTTGTCGCCTCGCTTTTTAGCGCTTGCGCGACCATTTCAAATCAGCCCAGCCAAAGGGTGAATTTCAACACAAACACAGGAGATTCAGTAACTGCGGACATTAACGGAGCGAAGGTAAAACTGCCTGGTTGGGCTAATATCAGCAGATCTAGCGATACTGTGGTTAAGATCTTGCCTTCTGATAATCCAGGCTATGAGGCTACAGAGCTTCTCATCACAGGAAAGCAAAGCGTGTCTTCTTGGTTTTGGGGTAATATAATCTTTGGTGGACTTCCTGGTTCTACAACAGACGGTGTTACAGGGGCTATGTGGGAATACTCTAATCCAAATTTTGTAGTTCCTGTGAAAAAAGTGGGAAGCAAATAATAGGGCAAGTATTTCGTGCCAAAACGGTTACTTTGCTTTTGTCTTATCTTTGGGAATTTGCTTTTTGCAAGTTCCCAAATTTTAGATATAAATTCAAGCACGAGTTTGAATTTAGCCTTGAAAAATTCACAAAATTCGCCAAATTTTGATAAAAGCTTAAATTCAACTTCGCCCTTGAATTTAAATTCAAAAGAAAATTCACAGTTTCTAATAAGCAATTTAAAATCCACAAAAAATTCAAATGCTTTAAATGTGGCACAAAACTCAGATCGTTTAGAAAATGACTTAAATTCCAAAAATTCACAAAATCTTACGAGCAATCTAAATTCAACAAAAAATTCACAAAGTTTTGTGAGCGGTTTAAATTCAACAAAAAATTCACAAAATTTTGCAAGCAATTTAAATTTTACGCAAAGCGATTTAAACGCCCTAAAACAAAGGCTTTTAAGTGCTGAAATTTATGAAAGCGCTGAGTTTAAAACGCTTTTGCATTATGAAAAAAATAAATCTAGCATCAACAAAAAATCAAATTTTTTTCTTTCAAAAGATGGCTACAAAGACCCAAAGGCTGAGTATATCGCTACCATTGAGAAATTTTTTGCTGAGCTTCAAAATGATGTTGTGGAAAAAAAACAAAAAAGCCACGCAAAATTTACAAAGCCAAGCTACAAATTCACAAGATTTTAATTTACAAAATTCCACGCAAAACCCACAAGATAACTCAATAAATTCACAAAACACAACGCAAACAAAGCAAAATTTACAAAATAACGCCACAAATTCACAAGATTTTAATTCACAAAAGCCCACGCAAAGTCCCAAAAATCCACAAAGCCTTGAAAACTCCATTCGCTGTCTTTATCCTGCAAGGCTTTATTTCATAGCCCAAAATTTCAGCGATGAAACCTTTTCAAAGCTCATTGACACTAGCAAATGCGAGGGGCTAAATGAGTTTTTGCAAATCGTCCCGCTTGATGAGCTTATGCTTGAATTTGCCGCTGAAAGCACGATTTATCCGGGCTCTGCGATGGGGCATATCTTTTTGCATTTGCAAGGGCTTGTGCGTGAGGACATTAACAAAAGCATTAACAACGCACCCTTTGTGCGAAAGCGTGGCGAGAGGCAAGACTACGCGATGAGCTATTTTGCGGTAACTAGCGAGGGCTTTAATCCGCTCGATTACATAGGGGCGTTAAGCGGCACACTGCGGGGCTTTTACGCACTTTCTCCTTATGATAACGCGGAGCTTGATTATCTTGGTAACGAAGCAAGGAGCCTTTATGTCTTTAAGGTGCTTGCAAAGCAGGCGAAAATGCGGCTTTTCTTGCTGCATTTGTGGGAGCTAAGAGACAAGGAAATCGCCTATGACTTTGTGCGGCACAACTGCACGAACGGCATTGAGAGCGTTTTGGCTGTGCTTGACGCTGACTTTGCCCACAAGGGCAAAAAGCCCTTTATAACGCCGCTTGAATACATTCAAAGGCTTGAAAAAAGCGGTAAAATCGAGCTAAAAGAGATAAAAGCTCCGCCAAACAAAGAAAAATTCACGCAAATTTACGGACACAATGAGATTTTAAAAACCCGCAAGGCTTCAAAAATCGCCCTTGGAGGCACGGCAAACGGGGCTTTTCTTTACTTTGCCCCCATTTATTCAGACATAAAAAACGCAAACAATGCTTATAAAGAGTTGATTGAATCTAGATTAGCCTCTGTGGAAGTGCGAGTAAATGGGCTTTGGGGTGCGAGGAAGTTAAGCGGTTCGGGCGTGAATTCGGGTTTAAATTCAAGTGGGAGCGTGAATTTTAACGCAAATTCAAGTGCTGCGAGTGGTTTAGATGCTGCGAATTCTAGCTTAAATTCAAGCTCGCTGAGAGCAAATTCAAGTAAAAATTCACGCAAAGCCAAATTTTTCGTGCATAAAATCGAGCTTTTGCACCTTTTTAGCGTAGCCGATACCTTTCGCACGGGATCTTTCTCAAAACTCATATCTTTGAAATTTGAGCCAAATCTTTATCAAAAAGTAGGACAAAAAGCTTACAGCGAGGCTTTGAACGAGGATACAAGGCTTTTTCCTACTATGGACTTGGGCTTTGGACTTGGAGGATACGCTGGGGATTTTGGCTTTTATGCCTTGGGGGATTTGGGTTACCGTTATGAGTTTATACACAATGCTTATGCGGGACTTAAAAGCGGGGTGGTGGCTAATTTTAACCGTTTGAGACTGCTTGCAAGCTATGATCTTTTTTATGATTTCAACGATAACAACAGAGGGTATGACAGCCAAATATCGCTTTTTGCAGGGCTAAATGCCTTTAAAGAAGTGGATATTTTTGCTGAATTTAATGCCTTTCATCAGCTTTTTAACACAAGAAAAATCTTTTATGAAAAGAAACAAGCTGTGAATTTTAAAGTGGGGGTGAGCGTGAATTTTTAATTAGTTTGTCTCAATTTAGGATTTTGACGAAGTTTTTGATTTAAGCTGTTAAAAAGCATTTAAAGGGCTTTTGAAGGGTTTTTAAATGGATTTTGTGTTTATTAAAAAAATGCTTTGAAATTCAAGTTTTTTAAAAAAAAGCTGAATTTAAATCCTGTAATTTAAGCCTTGTTTCATAAAATGCTTGAATATTTGCTAAATTCGCTAAAATTTTAAGATTTGCTTGAATTTCAAAATAAACTCTTGTCATTTTGAGCCTAGCGACCCAATAGGGCTTTTAGGCGGTAGCCCAAGCAAAAAAATCCCTTGTCATATTGAGACGAAGCCAAAATATCTCAAACGACTTAAATAGAGATACTTAGCACACGCCTAGAATGACAATTTTTGCTTTTGTCATTTTGAGCTTGTCGCAAGGAAGAAGCTCTTTTTTTGAGATATTTTTGCTTAGGCTACGCCTTGCAAGCAGTTTAGTGTGGTGTTTGGGGGTTTTGCCTAGCAAAAAGCAAAAATTCAAGTAAGTTTTTAAACTTTCTTATAAAGATCGTATGCAAACCTTAAATAATTCTAAAAAATTTAAAACTTAGCTTACAATCAAACAACTTATATATTTTGGCTCAAGATGCTTTAATTTGATACAAGATCATTTTAAAGTATAAAAAGTTAGATGAAAAACAAGTATATGATTCATTCTTTAATTGTCTCAAAAGAAATTTAAGGAATTACGAAGTATTTTTTTGCTTCGTTAAGCCTCTTGCAACTTTGCAAGAAGCCTTGATTTAAAGGCAAAAAATCGCCGAAATTTGCAAAATTTCTCGTGTTTGCGTGAATGCAATTGTGCATCAAATAAGGCTTTTGATAGCCAAAGAGTGTGAAAAAATCAGCAAAACGAAGTTTTTTTAGAAAATGAGTGGTTGAAGTTGATGAGAGTTATTTTTTGCTTCCTTACACTCGCAACTGTAAGCAGAAGGTGCAAAAAGGGTGCGTGGTAAGCTTGGGTGTGGGGCTGACAAGAAAACGTCTGTGTTTTTACTTCGTTACCCCTCTTGTCCCTTTGCGAGAAGGAAGGCTAAAACACTAGGCTAACATTTATACGCTCAAGCATTTGCTCTGCCAAAGAGCTGTTGCCTAGGACTTTGCAGAGCTTAACGAGTGTGAAATTTATAGTGATAGCTTCAAAGCTTATGAAGGCTTAGTTGATTTTTTGATTCGTTTCGTCTTGCAACTTTGCAAGAAGGAGCAAATCATTGCCGAGTAAAACATAGCAAAAACGAGTTTGCAAAGGGGCATAACCACATAAACGAAATTGTGAATGTTTTTACTTCGTTAAGCCTCTTGTAACTGCGTAGTAGAAGTTTGCGAAATTTAGACTTGCTAAATTTAGAGGTATAAAAAAAGAAAATTTTATCCTTCATTTCAAATAAACAGAGTTAAGACGAAAAAATTTAAGGCGATATTTTCATCAAAATTTATTAAAGTTGATAAGAAAAAATCCTATTAGAGTATCTTGAGTCTATATTTTAAATCAAAATGACAAAATTATCTTAGATCTTCGAGTTTTTTACAAAACTTCAAATTTCAAACAAGTTTAAAGATAAAAATCGAAAAAATTCAAAGATAAGACAAAAATCTCAACAAATTCAAGAATTACGAAAAATCAAACAAATTTAAAAACTTCTTTGCTCTGTCGGTTTTTGGAGAGCTGAAAAAATCTTGAGGCTTTGAGATTTCAACTATTTGTCCCTCGTCCATAAAGACAATTCTATCCGCCACAGCCCTTGCAAAGCCCATCTCGTGCGTAACGATGAGCATGGTCATACCCTCTTTGGCAAGATTTAGCATTACATCAAGCACCTCACGGACAATTTCAGGATCAAGTGCAGCCGTTACCTCATCAAAAAGCATTAGCTCAGGGTTCATACAAAGGCTTCGAACTATGGCAATTCTTTGTTTTTGTCCGCCGCTTAATTCTTTTGGATAGGCTTGAATTTTATGCTCTAAGCCTACCTTTGCTAGCCACAATTTCGCCTCTTTTAAAACCTCAGCTTTTGGACGCTTTTGCACCTTCATAGGTGCTAAAATTATATTTTCCTCCACACTTAGATGCTCAAAAAGCTCATAAGATTGAAACACCATACCCACCTTTTGTCGAATTTTAGTCCAATCCTTAAAATCCTTATCTATCTTTGTTTTATCTATGTAAATGTCCCCACTTGCAATGCTTTCAAGCCCATTTATGCAGCGAAGTAGTGTGGATTTACCACACCCACTAGGTCCTAAAATCACCACAACCTCGCTTTTTTGCACCTCTAAATTTATGCCCCTTAAAACCTCATTTGTGCCATAGAATTTATGTAAATTTTCGATTTTTAAAATACTCATCTTAGCTCCATTTTAGCTCTAATTTTTTGGAAAATTGTGAAAGTGGATAGCACAAGAAAAAATAAATAAAAAAGATAAGCCCATACACCACAAAGGGTGCTAGGGCTTCTTTGTGATGAAGCTCAATGATTTGCTGTCCTACCTTGACAAGCTCGACAGCTCCTATTAAAAAGGCAAAGGTGGTGCTTTTTATCATTCTAGTGAGTAAATTTATGCTTGAAGGAGTAAGGCGCCTTGTAGCTTGCGGAATAATAATATAAAGATAAACCTGCCACCATCTTAGCCCCAAACTAGCCGCTGTTTCAAACTGATGCCTTGGTATGCTAGAAAGTGCACCTCTGACTAAATCCATCATCTCAAAAACACCCCAAATGCTAAATACCACTATGCTAGCACTTACAGCAGATAAATTCAGCCCAAACCAGCGCGACAAGCCAAAATACATAACAAAAAGCCACACAATCAAGGGCATAACGCGCACAAATTCAAGGCAAAGCCGGCAAAGGGCGTAAATAAATGGGATTTTAAGGCTCATTAAAACACCCATAAAAAGCCCACCCACAGAAGAAACAAGTATGGCAATCACTGAAATTTCAAGGGTAATATAAAGTCCTTGCAATAATCTTAGCCAAGTATTAGGCTCTAACAAAATCTCATACATAAGAAAGCCTCTTTTCAAGGCTGTTTAAAAGCAAGGATAGGGGCAAGATGATGATTAAATAGCTAATAAAGAGCATAAATAAAAGCTCATCTGTCTTGTAAGTGATGGAATTTATGCTCGTCATCGTCTGCACCAAATCAGGCAAGGCGATGATGCTAACCACTGAGGTTTCTTTGAATAAAAAAATGGTATTTGCCGAAAGGCTAGGCATAGCGATGCCAAAGGCTTGAGGCAAGATTACAAAGCGAAGATTTTGCCATTTTGTAAGTCCAAGCGCAAGACCTGCTTCAAACTGCTGTTTTTTCACCGCTTCAATGCCCCCTCGCAAACTCTCAGCCATATAAGAACCGCCCAAAAAAGAAAGCCCCACAACAGCACAAGCAAAGCTAGATAAGCTCACTCCAAGCCTTCCTAGTCCGTAGTAAAGGAAAAAAAGCTGTATAAGCAAGGGGGTATTGCGTGAAAGTTCTATGTAGGCTTTGCAAAGTTTGCTTAAAAGGGTGAATTTGAAATACTCGCAAAGTATGCACAAAAAGCCGATGACAAGTGCAAACAAAAGTCCCAAGGCAAAGATTTCCAAAGTTAGTAAGCCTGCTTTCACAAAGGTTGGCACATAGCGATACATAAACTCAAAGTCCATTTTTCTTTGCTCACTTTTTTTAATTAAAATTATACAGGCTAAGAGCTACTTTTTGTCAAGTGAAAATGAAAAAATTTAAAAATTTTTAAATCATTTCTCATCAAGTGCCAAAATAGCCTCATAAATCCTCTCGCGGCACTGCCCGTCTTTGAATTTAAAGGTATTTGTAAAATTTGCTTCATAAGACTTTGGCAATTTACAGTCATTTTTAAGCAAGGATTCAAGTTCTTTTAATAAACCTTGTAAGTTCTTTTTTACAGGACCAAAGCCATCTTTTTTGTAGCTAAAATAGCCTCTTTCCCACTGGCTTTTAAAAAAATCTTTCTTGTCAAATTGATAATAAAGTACAGGCTTTGACAAATAGCCCATCTCAAAAGCCACGCTTGAATAATCCGTTATCAGCAAGGCTGAGCTTTTAAACAGTCCTTGTAAGCTTTTTTTGTTAAAGATTTTAATATAAACAGGAAGCTTAAAGTCCTTTATATAAGGCTTTATGTCAGGGTGGGGATTAAAGATTATGCTGTAATCATACTCCTTGCAAATTCTTTCTAGTTCTTTACTTTGAAAAAAGCCCTGCCATTCTTTGAAAAAAGCACTTTGAGTGAAGTTTTTATTGAGCCTTCTTGTGCCAAGTTTTTTGCTAAACTCGCCTACAATGCTTCTTCTCCAAGTAGGCATAACAAGGATTTGCCTTTTTTGCATTTGTGGTGTAAGCAAGGCATCGTGTCTTGCAAGACCTGTAAGCTGAACTTCTTTTTGTGTGAGCTTATAATGGGTAAAATCCCCAGCAATAGAATCATATTCATTTTGAGTAGCAGTAATGAAAAGGTCTATTTTTCTTAAATTCAGCCAAGCTGAAATATCATTTTTTATTATGCCGTGTTGCAAAAAGATAAAATGCTTCGTTTTAAGAGTGTTTGCACCAAAGGCACCGTAAAGATAGCGATCAAGATGTGAAGAGATGATTTTATCAGCTTGAAAAAGCAAATACACAAAATAAAAGCTCTTAGGACAAACAAGCTTAAAGCCCTCTTTTTTAAGCCTTGCATAGTCTTTTGAGTGCTTACTTAAAACAAAATACGCCCTTTGCTGCTTTTTCATCAAATGCCTATAAAAATGCTCGCCGTTATCATCGGCACTGTCTAAACGGTCAGCTACTAGCCAAAGCGGGGCATTCTTTTTTCTTTTCTTTTTAAGCCTTGTAAATTCACCGTTCAACAAACTTGCATTTAAAATTTCAAATTCTTTGTTTTTAAAGGATATGAAAATTTGCTTGTTATTTACAAGAATTTTCAAGCTTTTTGAGTGTTGAGGCACTTTAAGCCAAATTCTTTTTTCATAGCAAAAGATTCTACCCATTAAATCATACTGCGCTATCTTAATGGCACTTGCAAGGCTTTGCTTCTCATCAAAGAAAAAGCTAAGCTCATCTTTTGCATCCATACTAAAAAAAGAAAGCAAAATTTCATCTTTTTTTTCATCAAATTCTTTGATAAAGATGAGTTCTTTTAAGGGACGAGCTTTTTTAAAGCAAGAAAGTAAGCCAAGCTTGTAAAAATAATCAAATCCCGTGAATTTAAACTCCTCTATGTTTTGAGCCTTAATATAGGCAAAATTTTGCTCAAGCAAAGAAAGATACTCAGCTTGCTCATCCTTACTAAGAGCCTTAATCCTTGAAACATTGATACAGTCTTTAAGCTGCCAAAAAAGATAAAACAAGGCTATGTTTTGTATGAAAGGAAGTTGGCTTTGT
Source organism: Campylobacter troglodytis (assembly GCF_006864425.1). Taxonomy (GTDB): domain Bacteria; phylum Campylobacterota; class Campylobacteria; order Campylobacterales; family Campylobacteraceae; genus Campylobacter_D; species Campylobacter_D troglodytis. The sequence continues at coordinate 42,606 of NZ_QHLI01000021.1, forward strand.
TTGAGGAGGGAGAGGGGAATTTTTGGCATATTTAAAAAGGCCTTGTGGGTGCTAAAATTATCCATAATTGAGCTTTTATCCGCTCTTTTTCTGTAAAAATAAAGGGCATTTTTCAAAAAAGCTGCTTTTTGATTTAAATTAGCAAGCAAAAACTCATTTACAAAGGGTGCATCCTCAACAGCAGCAAGCTCGTCAAATTTTAGCATTGAGGGAAGGCTTGAGCATTTGATTAAGATGCTATTTACTGAAAGCTGGATGAAATGATTTAAATTTTTTATTTCTAAGATTGTTTCTTTGTTTTTAAAGCGGTAATTTAAAGAGTGAGTGTCCTTGTAGCGAATCAGCCTTTTTTCTCTATAAAAGATCATATTGCAGCTAATCATTGCCAAATCATCTTTTTGCCTATTTAAAAAGCTATCTATCTCATAAAAATAATCCCTGTGTAAAAAATCATCACTATCCACAAAGCTTAGCCATTTCGCATTGAGCTGAGGCTCTTTTTTAAGATAGGCTAAGCCGAAATTCCTAGCACTTGCAAGTCCTGCGTTTTCCTTGTGTAGATAAATAATATTTTTTGGAAACCTAGCCGCGTAAGCTTTTATAATCTTAGCCGAGCTATCCGTGCTTCCATCATCAACACAGATAAGTTTTATGTTTTGTTTGAAATCAAGCCTTTGTTTGATGATGGAGGTGAAAAAATCATCAAGGTATTTTTCTACATTATAAACAGCAGCGATGATAAGATAGTTTGAGTGAGCATTAGATTTTTTGGGCTTAAATTTGCTAAAAAACTGCCTTAGGGGCATAAAAATAGCTCCTTGCAAAAAATAAGGGGCTAATTTTAGGGTTTTTTCACTGAGATAGAACATTATTATTCCTTTTTGGCTTTGAATTTAAAGACTTTGTGAATTTAAGGCTAGAACTTTGTGCATAAATTCAAAAACATAATTTTGACCAAAAATTCAAAACAAAATCTTTTAGCATAAAAATTTTAACCCATACAAGCTTGCCAAGTTTTTCATAATAAAGCAAAAAGCATTAACAAAAACTAGCATAGTGCGACAAAGAATCTTTGCTCCACTTTGTCATACTGAGCTTTTGTAAAAAGCAAAGCATCTCAAGCCTCACATTGTCATACTGAGTTTTCGCAAAAAGCGAAGTATCTCAAGCCCTTTTTTGTCATACTGAGTTTTCGCAAAAAGCAAAGAAACTCGTAATTCAAAAAGAGATTTTTTTGCTTGGGCTACGCCTAAAAGTCCTGCTGAGTCGCTACGCTTAGAATGACAAATTACTTGCCATACTGAGCGAAAAAGCTCAAACCCTTTTTTGTCATACCAAGCGTGTGATAAGTATCTCAAGTCTCACATTGTCATACTGAGGCTTCGTGCGAAGTATCTCAAGCCCTTTTTTGTCATACTGAGCTTTTGCAAAAAGCGAAGTATCTCAAACCCCCCTTTGTCATACTGAGCTTTTGCAAAAAGCGAAGTATCTCAAGCCCACCTTTGTCATACTGAGCTTTTGCAAAAAGCAAAGAAACTCTTAATTCAAAAAGATATTTTTTTGCTTGGGCTACGCCTAAAAGCCCTGCTGAGTCGCTACGCTTAGAATATAAGTAGAGATTTTTCGCTTTCTACGAAAGCTCAAAATGACAAGCAAAGAGATTTTTTTGCTTGGGCTACGCCTAAAAGTCCTGCTGAGTTGCTTCGCTTAGAATGACAAAATCCTTGCCATACTGAGCGAAAAAGCTCAAACCCTTTTTTGTCATACCAAGCGTGTGATAAGCATCTCAAGTCTCACATTGTCATACTGAGGCTTCGTGCGAAGTATCTCAAGCCCTTTTTTGTCATACTGAGCTTTTGCAAAAAGCGAAGAAACTCGTAATTCAAAAAGAGATATTTTTTGCTTGGGCTACGCCTAAAAGCTCTGCTGAGTTGCTACGCTCAAAATATAAGTAGAGATTTTTCGCTTTCTACGAAAGCTCAAAATGACAAGCAAAGAGATTTTTTTGCTTGGGCTACGCCTAAAAGCCCTGCTGAGTTGCTTCGCTTAGAATGACAAAATCCTTGCCATACTGAGCGAAAAAGCTCAAACCCTTTTTTGTCATACCAAGCGTGTGATAAGCATCTCAAGTCTCACATTGTCATACTGAGCTTTTGCAAAAAGCGAAGAAACTCTTAATTCAAAAAGAGATATTTCGCAAAGCTTAATATGACAAAGGACTGTGATATATTTTGGCTACGTCTAAATATAACAACCATACTTTTGTCATTCTAAGAGAAGCCAAGAATTTGCGAAGTTATTAAGAAATACCTTGAATTTAATGGATTCTTCGCCTTGCTATTGCAAGGCTTACATTTTATCTAAGCTAAATACTTTTTACAAAAATGAAA
>NZ_QHLI01000022.1 GCF_006864425.1 Campylobacter troglodytis
GGGTCTTTGCCCCCCCCTATTAAAGAGTAGCAAAAATCCTAAAACTAAATAAAGAAGGGCTTTTTTAAATAGGAAATTTTTATACTTCTAAGAGAAGTATCCCAAAAAAGCTTTTTGGGAAAATGAAGATGTTTTGGTAAAATGACAAACTTATGTAACAAGATCTCTTTTAGAAAAACTTAAAATAACTAGCAAAGGTTTTAATATAAAAATTCAAGCTTCTTGTGCATAACTTGTAAATTCTTTTTTATCAATCTTATTTAAAATACTAATTTGCCTTTTAAGTGCGTTAAAATTCACAAGTAAGGCAAGAAAGCCAAGAAAAAAGAGGCTAAAAAAAGCAAGATCAATTAATAAAAAATCATTTTGAAAGCAAAACACCCCAAAAACAGCACTTGCACAAAAAAAGAGCAAACTAAGAACCATATGTCTAAGCCTTGCTTCTTTGAAATTATCAATGTCCTTTGTAAGATTGCGAAACAAGATGATTTTTTCTTTTAAAAGCATAAGAATTAATTCGTCATTCTTGCTAAAAAGCCCCTCGTTTAGAGCTGTATAGCTAAATTTTTTTTGCAACAAGCCTTGAGTTTCTTGTGAGTTTTCTAAGCTTAAAGATTTTTGTAAATCCTGCCCTAGCTCACCAAGCTTTTGTGAGTCTTGATCTGAATTTAACAAAGAGCTTTTAGGCTTTGTAGTTTCTTTTAAATCTTGTTTTGTTGAGTGCTTGAGAGTGTTTGTGGCTGAATTTTTTTCTTTTAAAATGTCTTCTTTTATGCTGTGCTTGTTTTTTAAAATCTTTGCGTAAAACTCGTAAACAAAATACTTCCCACTTTTTTTCACACTAAGATCGCTAATAAGCACAAAACTAAGTTTGCTTCTTGCATACAAAAAGCATTCAAAGTTCATAAATGCCATAGCTATCCTCCCCAAAAACACCCCTAAAAAGTGGCTTAAATTCAGCCTTTAAACGCACATTTTCACTATCTTCAAATTTTGCATTATAAAAAATCAAAAAGGCGTCCATTTCCTCCTTAAAAGCTTGCAAAAAGGCGTTTCCGCCCTCAAACATCATAAATTTAGCCTCTTTTGGAATTTGACTTTGAATTTGACGGTTTGGCACAGAAAAAAGCGGAATGCTTTTGTCAAATTCGTCCAAATTTTGCCTTGAAATAATGCAAAGATCAGGCGCTTTTCCCCCCACAAGCCTTGCATCAAGGGTGGGTCTATCCTTTCTTACTGTGCTACCTCCTACAACCAAGCAGTCTATTTTTGATCTGATCTTATGTGTGTAAAGATCGCTTGTGTTGTTTGTGATCTTTCCAAAAGAAGAGCCATTAAGGCTTAAAGCTAGTTTAAAAAGCTTGTAAGGCTCATTTTTTTGCCATTTCAAAAAGGGCTTAATTAAATTTAGCCCCGCTTTTTCGCACACCCCAAATTCTACCTCAACACCCTTTTTACGCAAAAGCTCACCCCCTCCACGCGCTTTTTCGCTGGTATCTGCTACGCTTATAAAAACTTTTTTAAAGCCAAGCTCACTCAAAAGGCTAGCACAAGGAGGGGTTCTTCCAAAATGAGCACAAGGTTCAAGACTAACAAAGGCAAAGCCTCCCTTAAATAAGCCCTTGTGTTGCTTTAAGGCAAACTCATAGGCTGAATTTACCTCGCTTGGAGGCTTTAAGCTAGGATCAAAGCCTTGCAAGGCTTCTAAAATAGCATTTAGCTCAGCGTGAGCAGATCCTGCTTCTTTGTGAGCACAAATTGCTAAGATCTTGCCATTTTTATCTAGCAAAAGACAGCCCACAGCAGGATTTGGATAGGTCAAAAACTGATATTTCCAAGCCTCTTTTAGGGCTAAGTCCATATAAAATTCAGGGCTCATCTAAAACACCACATAGGTTCTTGCCTTTTTGATCTCTTTGAGATCAACTTCTTTTTTTGTCCCATCTTCTAAAAGCAAAACTATGCTTTTTTCATCCACGCAGTCTAAAAGCTCGCCTATAAATTTGGTTTTATCATTTAAGTTTAGCTCGATCTTCTCACCAAGGCTTAATGAAAAATGCCTAGCCTTTGTAAGTTTTCTTTCAAGCCCAGGGCTACTTACCTCAAAGCTATACTCACCAGCACAAGGTGGATAAGCATCAAGTATGGGGGATAAAAGCTCACTTAAATTTTGGCAATCATCAAGGCTAACGCCTCCTTTTTTGGCTATGTAAATTCTATAAATTTTGCGTCCATTTTCGCTTACTAGCTCCTCATCATAAAGTGCTACCCCTGCTTGTTCGCAAAGTTTTTCTAAGTCAATTTGCATCCTAGCCTCACTTTAAGGGTTTTTCTCTTTTTTTGATCTTCTCAAACAGTGCGTCCATATGATTTTGATATTCCAGAGAATTGTCGAATTTAAAATGAAACTTAGGGCAGCGGTACCAGCCTTGCTCATTTGCACAAAAGCTTTGTAGCACTGAGGCTACCTTGGCTAATTTAGCTAAAATTTGCTCTTGCTCGTAGGCATTAAAAAACATCTTATCCACATAAACAAAGGCATCATAACGACCCCTTTTGCACTCAACATCGCTTATGCAAAGATTTCTCAAACTCTCATCATCTAAGCTTGCCAAAGCCTGAGGAATAAGCTCTTTGAGTATGCTTTGAGTTCTTAAGATTTTAATCTCGCTATCTTTTTTCATAATCTTGCCTTTTTTGCCTCATTTTAGCAAAAATTAGGCAATAAACCGTTAAAGACTGAGCCAACTAAGGCTTTGAGCCTTTTAAATTCAAGGGCTTAGTTTTTAAACAGTGCTAAGTCTTGTAAGTTTAAAACTATGACATATAAAACGAAGTTTTTGAAAAACAATTGCCTAACCACATTTAAACTCTTAAAACAAGTAAATTAAAATTGAGAGTTTGAAATCAAGCTTTAAACTAAGTATTTTAAAGCTGACAAAGAAGTGATGCGTGAATTTAAGCTGGGTGTATTTTGTGTGAATTTAAGGTAGGTGTATTTTAAGCTGTGGTGACCCATACGAGACTCGAACTCGTGTTGCCAACGTGAGAGGCTGGCGTCCTAACCACTAGACGAATGGGCCCTTTTTGAATTTAACAAAAACTCAAATAAAATTTAACCCTACGGTTAAAAAAGTCAAAAACTAGCTTGTAAGCACATTTTAATGCTTTATCTTAAAAACAAGACAAAAAGGCATTTTAGCATAAAAATTTAATAATCTTTCTTTTTTTTTGCAAAATCAAGCCACAAAAGAGTAAATTTATTTGCGAGTAAAAATTCTAAGACAAAGCTATTTTATAAATAATGTTACCTTGTCAAATTCATCATTTTGTTGCAAATAGGGTAAAAATTCACGCAATAACACAAAATCTTAACCTTTTGCAATGCTTTTGCTAAAATTCCTAGCTTTTTTAAAATAAGCTTATTTTTGAAATTTTAACAGTTTTTAAAATACCTAACATTAAGCTAGATCTATCCAGTAATACCATACAAGGGGCTAATTATTCTAACTTAATTTAAAGCCAAATACCACTCAACCGTTTTTAAAATCCCGCTTTCAAAATCTTCTTTTGCTTTCCAGCCAAGCTCAGCTTCAATCTTGCTTGCATCTATGGCATAACGCTTGTCGTGTCCTGCTCTATCCTCAACAAAGCCTATTAAATCGGCGTATTTTCCCCCACCTGCAAGGGGCTTTAAGCTGTCTAAAATCTCACAAATTTTTGTAGCAATTTGCAAATTTGTCCTCTCGTTTCGCCCTCCTATATTATAGCTTTGTCCGCTTTGTCCCTTGAAAAAAGCAAGTTCTATGCCCTCGCAGTGATCTTTGACATAAAGCCAGTCGCGGATATTTTGTCCGTCTGCATAAATTGGAATTTGCTTTTTTTGCAAGGCGTTGCGGATGATTGTAGGGATTAGCTTTTCGGCGTGTTGCTTGGGTCCGTAGTTGTTTGAGCAATTTGTTATAACCGTGTTTAGCCCAAAGGTTTTGTGATAAGCACGAACCAAAAAATCACTTCCTGCCTTGCTTGCAGAGTATGGAGAATTTGGAGCGTAAGGGGTTTTTTCTGTGAAAAGTCCTGTTTTTCCAAGTGAGCCATAAACCTCATCTGTTGAGATATGATGAAATCTTGCCTCCTCGTAATCCTTTTTTGGCTCATTTGGTGCAGCTAGCCAAGCCTTTTTGGCACTTTCAAGCAAATTTTGTGTGCCAAGGACATTTGTTTGAGTGAAGATGGCTGGATTTAAGATGGAATTATCCACGTGAGATTCAGCAGCAAAGTGTATCACGGCTTTTATCTCAAAGCTTTCAAATATGTAGCTTAAAAGCCCGGCATTACAAATGTCGCCTTTTATGAATTTGTAGCGTTTAGCAAGGCTTTTATCCTGAGTAATCTCGCTTAAATTTGCAAGGTCTCCAGCATAGCTTAAAAGGTCTAAATTCACAACAAAAAAATCCTCGTTTTTTCTTAAAAAATGCTCTATGAAATTGCTGCCTATAAAGCCAGCTCCTCCGGTGATTAAAACGCTTTTCACAATTAACCTTTTCTTTTTTACGACGTTGTCTCTTGGCTGTCTTCGCGGGAGTTTGCAAAAATCGCACTTCGGCAGGTTTCATTTACCTAGCCTCGTGCGATTTTTTCTGCACAACCCACGAATTCAGCCAAGAGACAACGCCTTATCATCTTTCATTCAAAAAAATTCACGCTTTGCGTGAATTTTCATTCTTTACAGTACATAATTTTGTAAAATTTAGCCATAAATATATCATATAACACTTTCATTTTGATAAATTTGCATTAAAGGTATCAAAAAATAGGCTTAAACTTTCTTTCCACTGCATAATTTCTATGTCAAAAAATGCCCTTATCTTGCTCTTATCAAACACAGAATAAAAGGGTCGTGGGGCTATTATCTTGCCCTCATTCATAGCCTTATAATCATCCGTGTTAATGGGCTTGACAAGGCATTTTGCCCCGCTTAAACGCACGATTTCACAGGCAAAATCAAACCAACTTGCCACGCCCTCATTTGCATAGTGAAAAATTTCCGTGCCTTTAATTTTATCAAGGCTTGGCAAAAGCTTACAAATAGCCCTTGCTAAGTCCCTTGCATTTGTGGGAGAGCCTATTTGATCGCTTACCACTGATAGTTCATCACGCTCACTTGCTAAACGAGCTATGGTTTTGACAAAATTACTTCCAAATTCGCCATAAAGCCAGCTTGTGCGGATGATGCAAGAATGCCTTAAATTCACGTTTAAAATAGCCTTTTCACCAGCTAATTTACTAGCTCCATACACTCCAAGCGGTGCTGTGGGGGCATTTTCAGCTATGGGACTATAAAATTTGCCATCAAATACATAATCCGTTGAGATATGAACTAGCTTTGTGCCGCTTTGTTTGCAAGCCTTGGCTAAATTTAAAACACCCCTTTCATTTATGACAAAAGCCTTGTCTTGCTCACTTTCAGCCTTATCCACAGCCGTGTAGGCAGCACAGTTAATTAGCGTGTCAAAGCCTTTATCTTGCACTGCCTTTTGCACGGCTTTTTCATCGCAAATATCAAGCTCATCCTTGCCCACAAACTCAAAGTTTATATCCTTAAACTCATTTTGTAAAAATTCAAATTCTCTGCCTAATTGCCCTTTTGCACCTGTTATTAAAACTCTCACACAAACGCCCCTACAACAACTCTTTTACTTCACTTAAAAGCGGTTGAGTTTTGTCCTTTTGGCTTAAAATGATTTTGTTTAAATCATAAAAATCCCCCCAATTTATAGCGATTTTTGAGTCATTCCACAAAATGCCCCTATCGCATTCTTTTGAGTAGTAATTATCCACCTTGTAGGCAAAAATGGTGTCATTTTCAAGCACCAAAAAGCCGTGGGCAAAGCCTTGAGGCAAGAGTATTTGCCTTTTATTTTCTCCGCTTAATTCTACGGCTACAAACTCGCCAAAAGTGGGCGAGTTTTTGCGAATATCCAAAGCCACATCCAGCACTCGCCCCTTAATCACCCGCAAAAGCTTGCTTTGAGCAAAAGGGGGCAATTGAAAATGAAGCCCACGCAAAACGCCCTTTTGTGAAAGGCTTTCATTATCCTGCACGAAATTCCATTTTTTTTGCGTGAATTTTTCAAGCTCATCAAGCCGGAAGGTTTCTACAAAATAGCCTCTTTCATCAGCGTGAATTTTAGGCTCGCAAATCACAACGCCTTCTAATTTTGTTTTGATAAAATTCATTAAATTCTTCCTTTTAAAAGCTCTAAAAACTTACAAGTTTTGCAAATTTTTTGTGAATTTTAACAAAAATTCACAAAATCTCATTTTAAAATGCCAAAATTAAAATTCACACCTTTTAAGCTTAGTTTCACAAACTTAAAGCTTGAATTTTTTACAAACTTCCACATCAAAAAGCTCAAAATTAAAGTGAAAATTCACGCAAAATGTGAATTTTAGTTTCTTTGCTGTGCCAAGAATGACAACACGCATTGAAAATTCACGCAAAGCGTGAAGTTATATGGCTAAGTCAAAAACTCCACCTTTCAAAACACCTAAAGTGAAAATTCACACAAAGCGTGGATTTTCCGTTAAATTTAGTTAAAGGCACAGAATTTTGGATGAGAAATTTAATTTATGGGGCGCAGACTAGACTAGAAGTAGCGGTCTGTCAAGCCCCATAAATTAAATTTATCGCCAAAAGCCGAGCCAGCCTTGTAAAATTTTTAACAAAGCCAAATTTCACACTCATTTAAAATAAAGCTCAAATTAACACCTCATTTAAATCTCACAAACTAAAATTCAAACCTTTCCAAATTTAAAATCACTCAAGCAAATTCAAAAGATATTTTCCATACTCATTCTTACTCATCTTTTCTCCAAGCTCTTGCAACTTATCCGCGTTTATCCAGCCTTTCTCAAAGGCGATTTCCTCCAAACAAGCGATTTTGAGATTTTGCCTTTTTTGCAGGGTTTGAATGAAACTGCTTGCCTCTAAAAGTGAATCGTGCGTGCCTGTATCAAGCCAGGCAAAGCCTCGCCCCATAAGCTCACAGCGAAGTTTGCTCTGCTTTAAATACATCTCATTTAAAGTAGTAATTTCAAGCTCCCCCCTCGCACTTGGGCGGATTTTTTTGGCTAGCTCGCTTACCCCACTTGGATAAAAATAAAGCCCAGTTACTGCATAATCACTCTTTGGTACGCTTGGCTTTTCCTCTAAGCCCACAACCTCGCCTTTTTCGTTAAACTCAGCTATGCCATATCTTTGAGGGTCTCTCACCTTGTAGCCAAAGATAGTTGCTACTCCTTGCTTTGCGCTTTTTATGCTGCTTTCTAAAAGTGGAGTAAAGCCGTTTCCATAAAAGATATTATCGCCCAAAACCAGACAAGATGGGCTATCCCCCAAAAATTCCTCGCCCAAAATGAAAGCTTGTGCAAGTCCGTCAGGGCTAGGCTGTGCTACATAGCTAAAATTCACGCCAAAGTCCTTGCCATCTCCTAAAAGTGCCTTGAAATTTACAGCGTCTTGGGGGGTGGTGATGATTAAAATCTCTCGAATGCCTGCTAGCATTAGGGTTGAGAGCGGATAATAAATCATAGGCTTGTCAAAAACAGGCAAGAGCTGCTTGCTAATGCCCTTTGTGATGGGGTAAAGGCGGGTGCCAGAGCCACCAGCTAAAATTATGCCTTTCATTTTTTGTCCTTTGTTGTTGTAACGGCTTGTCTTGCGGACACTTTTTGGGGAGTTTGCTTTTCGCAACGCTTACGGGCGACAAGCCCGCTACGCTCGCTCAAAGCTACACAACCCCAAAAATTGTCTCGCAATACTTCGCCTTATCTACTTTTGTTCGACTTGCAATTTCACATTTCTTGTCGCTCAAAAAATTCGCATTCTATGCGAATTTCCATAATCTGTTTTCTGTAATCTGTATTCTGTAATCTATATCGCCTTATCATCTTTTGTTTAAAAACTTGCAATTTTATATCTTTTCATAAGCAAAAATCACCTTTTGTCCTTTAAAACATTCTATGTGTTTTTACCGTGTATATTGGCAAACGAGAGAAAAGTAAAATTGTTTTTTTGTCAAAATGCTCTATAATTTTTATCAAAGAAATGCCTAAAATTCTTATCCTTGTAATCTTTTTTGTGTGCTGTTTGGCTAGCTCAAAAAGCTCACTGTGGTTTGTTTGATTATATTTTATTAACGCTAACCACACAGCTTGAAGTGTATGTAGGCTTCTTGCTGTGGTATTTTCGCTATCTCTATAAAAAATGAGTATATCCTCTAAATTCGCAAATTTGGTGTAAGAAATCAAATCAAGCCAAAGCTTTGAGTCCTCGCCCGGACTGTAAAGCTCGTTATAGCGAACATTTGTTGAGCGTAACACACTTGAACGAAGCATTGTGGTGGGATGAAACATTCCCATCACAAACATAAGCTGTAAGCGAATTTGTCTATCGTTTGTAGGAAAACTCACGGTCTTGCCATTTGAAAGCAATCTTGCAAAAGCTCCCACAACCCCCACATCCTCATTAGCCTCTAAAAATGCCACCTGCTTTTCAAAGCGCTCTTTTACGCTTATATCATCGTGGTCTATAACGGCTAAAAACTCGCCTTGCGCTAACTCAACAAGCTTGTTGCGAGAGGGCGAAATGCCTAAATTTCTTTCGTTTTTGAAGTATTTGATTCTTTTATCTTTTTTTGCATACTCTAAAATGAAGCTTTCAAGCTCTAAATTTTGGGGTGAATCATTTAAAATTAAAAACTCAAAGTCCTCAAAACTTTGATTTAAAACACTTTCAATGGTGTCTTTTAAATAGGCTAGATTGCTGTTATACACAGGCATTAGTGCTGAAACCTTTGGCATTTGTATCCCTTTAAAAGACTAAATTATAGCAAAATATTTCACAGTTTCATTTCTAACTGTGCTTATTTATTGCCTTTAACTTTGCGTTAAAAGCCTTGCTTAAATTTAAAGGGAAAATGTTTTTAAAATATTGTCAAGTTGCAAGAAAAAAATAGCAAAAATTCAAGCTAGAAGCTTCATTTAATGCCATATTTGTCAAAAGGGGTAAAGGATTTAAATAAAAGAAGATTGAAGTTGAATTTAAGTGGTGGATTCAGCAGGATTTGAACCTGCGACCAACCGGTTATGAGCCGGTTGCTCTAACCAAGCTGAGCTATGAATCCATTTAAAAATAAAATTGTAATAAATCTTTCCTTAAATTTAGTTTTATTTGTCGGTAAATTTTATGCTTTCTTTCACTGAAAAAAATCTAAAGGTAATTAGATGCTGTAAAATTCCAAAAAAGATCATAAAGGTAGCAAAGGAGCTTCCTCCGTGGCTAAAAAAGGGCATAGGTATGCCAACAACAGGTGCAAAGCCTATGGTCATTGAGATATTTACAGCTGTATAAATAAAAATAAACAAGGCTACGCAGTTTATGGCAACCCTTGCAAAATAATCATCCTTTAATTTTTGATTTAAGCTTAATAAATGAAAGATCAAAAGCATATACAAAAAGATCACAAAGGCACCTCCCACAAAGCCAAATCTCTCTATAGTGTAAGCAAAGATGAAATCGCTTGTTGAGATGGGTAAGAACTTAAAATGCGTTTGAGTGGCTTCTTGGGCTGTTTTGCCCACTAATCCTCCATTTCCAATGGCTATGATGGACTGCTGCACCTGATAGCTTGGCTTTTCAGCTATGAAATCGTGAATTCTTTGCTTTTGATAAGGCCTTAGTCCATAAGTATAAATCAAAGGAGAGGAAAGTCCTAGAATCAAAAATATACTAAGCCAAATTTTATAATTTACCCCTATGATAAAAAGCGTGCCAAAGCCAACTATGAAAAGCACTGTTGCTGTGCCTAGATCTGGCTCACTTGCTATTAAAACAAAGGGCAAGAGTATGTAAAAGCTAAGTTTTAAAAAGTCTTTTAGCCCGTATCCGGTCTTAGGTGGGGGTTTAGAGTAGATGAGATAGGCAAGCATTAGTATAAAAGAGGGCTTAAAGATCTCGCTAGGTTGCAAGGTAAAGTGAGTAAAGGGCACTTCAAGCCATCTTTTTGCTCCTAATTTCTCAACCCCAAATAAATCCGTGCTTAAAAGCAAGAGTATATTAACCCAGTAAGCAAAGGGTATAAGCCAGGCTAACCGTCTTAGAGGCAAGATGAAAAACAAAACAAAGGCACCAAAGCCAACAAGGGTATAAATAAGCTGTTTTTCACCCAAAAAATCGCTCACCTCCCAAACTAAGATCAAAGAAATTAAGATTATAGGAAAAACAAGTATGGGCTGGATAAAGTCAAAATGAATGAATACTCTTTTGTCTATACTAAGCAAGATAGTCCTTGTAAAAGCTTGATTAACTGTGTTATTATATGCTAAAATGTTAATTTTACAAAGTGCTTTTATAAAAAACTTGATCCTTCTTGTAAGAGTGAGTGCTGAGTGTTTTAAAGTAGTTTCTTTGACAAAGAAAACCTATCTAGTAAGGAGGAGCTTCTTTGGCAAAGAAAGTTTATCTAACAAAGCATAGTTTCTTTGGCAAATAAACTTAGCTAGTAAGCCTTGCTTTTTTTGGCAAAGAAAGTTTAGCTATTAAAACCTTGTTTTTTTGGCAAAATTATCTTTTTTGATAAAAAGAGAATTTTTGTTTTAGCATTTGCAAGTGGTTGTTTTCTTTTAAGAGCTTAAAATGTGGCTTTAAAAAACGAAGTTTTTCTTAAAAAAATGTTTTGCGAGGAATAATTAAAGCCAAGTGAATCACTTTTTAGAGAAGTTTAAAATAAAATTTATCGAATAAAATGACAAAATTTTACGCTAAGATTAACAGTTTTAAAAAAGCTTTTACAAAGAGCATAAGATGCAAAAAATTTTAGTAGATCAGTCTTTAAGGCTTGATCTTTTTTTGGCTAAATACCTAAAAACAACTAGATCTCAAATCACAAGCCTCATTAAAAATGGAGGGGTAAGATGTAATGATCAGCCTTGTTTGAAGGCCTCATTTAGGGTAAAAATAGGAGATGAGCTAGAAATTATAAAGCTCTTGCCTAAAAGCCTTACTCAAAAATACCCTATAAGCTTTGACATAGAGGTGCTTTACGAGGATGAGGATCTGCTTGTTTTAAACAAGCCTTCTGGCATTGTGATGCATAGTGCTTCAAGTGTGAAGGAGGCTACGGTTGTGGATTGGCTCTTAGAAAAGGGCTACGCGCTTTCAAGCCTTGGAGGAGAGCTTAGAGCTGGGCTTGTGCACAGACTTGATAAGGGGACAAGTGGGGCTATCATCATAGCTAAAAACAACCACACCCACGAGCTTTTAAGCAAACAACTTGCAACTAAGAGCTTGGGTAGATTTTATCTAGCCTTAACCGATCTGCCACTGAAAGATGATAAGCTTATAAACGAAAAGGCTATCATTCGTTGTCCTAGAAACCGTCTTAAAAAAATGGCTGTTGATGAGATGGTTAAGGGTGCAAGAAAGGCAAAGAGTGCCTTTATAAATATACCTTGCAAAGAAAGCTTGGGTAAGGATGCAAAAGAAAATTCAAGCCCCTATGTGAGTGGTATGAGTGTAAGTTTAAATTCAAAAACAAATTTTAACGAGGGCTTAAATTCAAGTTCTCAAAAACTTTTAAGCAAGGATTTAAATTCAAGCCCTCAAACAAAATTAAGCAAGGATTTTGAGGCTGTGAATTTAAATAGCCATTTAAGCAAGGATTTGAATTTAAAACAAGGCTTAAAGGATAGTTTAAAAGAAGCTTTAAATGATGACACAGTTTTAAAAAACGACTTAAATTCAAAAGAAAATTCAAGCTTAAATTCAAACACAGATTTAGAAAAGAGTTTAAAAGAAAATTCAAGCCCTACTCTAAAACAAAGCTTAAATATTAATCCTTGCTTAAGCCAAAATTCAAGCAAGGCTTTTATTTTAGAAGAAACTTTGAATTTAAAGGAAAACTCAAGCACAAGGACTGATGATGGTTTAAATTCAAAAGAACGCTCCAAAGAAGAGCTAGACAAGGCTTTTGTGAAAAATGAGGCTTTGAATTTAAACAAAGACTCACAAAAAAATTCAAACGCCGTGAATTTAAAGGAAAATTCACAAAAAAATTCAAACAAGGCTTTTGCTGTGAGCGAAGCTGTGAATGTGCAACAAAATTCAAGTAAAGAAGTTGACGAGACTGTAAATTTAAAGTTAGATTTAAATAAAAAAGTTAATGAAGCTGTGAATTCAAGGCTAAATTCAAACAAAGAATTCAATGAAACTGTGAGTTTAAGATTAAATTCAAGCAAAGATCTTAACTATACTTTGAATTTAAGGACAAATTCAAGCAAAGAATTCAATGAAACTGTGAGTTTTAAAAAGGGCTCAAAAAAGCACCTAGATAAAAACATAAACCTCATAGCAGCAAAGCTTTTCACAGGTAGGACACATCAAATAAGGGCTCATTTAGAAAGCCTAAACCGCCATATCTTAGGCGATAAGCTTTATGGCTACAAGGGCAAGGAGTATGAGAGGGTGATGCTTCATTCGTATTTTTTGTATTTTATTCATCCAAGAACGCAAAAGCAAATGCTAATTAAGGCGCCGCTTTTTGAGGATTTTTGGCAACTTTTAGAGGATTTTGACAAGGAGGAACTTGATGAAAAACTTTCATTTGATTATCTTTTCAACGCTTTTAACACTTTTTCTTAATGCTTGTGGGGGTATGGGCAAGCTATCTAATAAGCCCTTGCAAGTAAGTGAAAATTTGCCAAGAATAGAAAACATAAAGCAGCTAAGCGATATGAGCTCTGTTGCCTTTGAGTGGGATAGAAAGTATAGCGAAAACATAGAGGGCTTTTTTTTGTACAGAAGCACAGAAGATGAGCCTGAGATGAAGCTAATAGCCACCATTAAGGACAAGTATCAAACGCATTATGTGGATAAGAATTTAGAACCTGACAGCAAGTATTTTTATATGATGAAAAGCTATGATGAGCTTGGCTATATCTCAGAAAATGGGCTTGTGGTTGAGGCTAGAACAGCTAAGAGGATAGCCCCGCTTCCCTTCGTGCAAAGCATACAAGGACTTCCTTATAGGATCAAGCTCATTTGGAGACCTCATCCTGATCAAAGGGTTAGTGCTTATGTCATAGAAAGGGCAAATGCTGATGGGGATTTTAAGTTCTTAGCCGAGCTTAAATCTAGATTAAATGCCGAGTATATAGACGCTAATTTAAAGCCTAATCAAAATTTTCAATACCGCATCTTTGCTAAGACCTTTGACGGGGTGTATTCAGAAGCAAGTGAGATCTTAAATGCCACCACAAAGGCTTTACCGCCAACAGTAGAGCAAATTTCAGCTAGCACGGATCTTCCAAAAAGAATAGCATTAAGCTGGGAGGTTCCTAGCTTTGAGGACTTTGCGTATTTTAAGGTATATGCAAATAGCTCATCTTTTTTGCCCTACTCTGTCATAGCTAAGATCCCAAACAATCACTACGAGGATCTAATAGATACCCCAAATCAAAGCAGATCCTACAAGGTAACCATAGTAGATAAGGACGGACTTGAAAGCCCTATGCCTAAAAATGCTGTTGTGGGAAGAACCCTTGGTGCTCCAAAAGCACCCACTATAATATCAGCCAATCTAAGCTCAAACGGACTTAGGCTTGAGTGGATAAGTAATGATGAAAGAGCGGTTCAATACACCCTTAAAAGATACACAGGAAAATCAGAGCTTATCTTTACAGAACTAAGCGGCACAAGCTTTACTGATACTTCTGTGATCTTTGGGGAAAAATACAGCTACGAATTAATAGCCATAGATGAAAACGGCATAGAATCAAAGCCCTCAGCCAAAATAACTCAGATCATATTCACAGAACAAAGCGGCTTTTAAAATATGCCAAATTTCAAGTGCAAATACCTAAAAAAGCTAAGTTTGCCCTTTGAAAAAGAGGGGCTTTGCTTTGAGTGGATGGCACAAAATGAAAAAATTTGGCTAATTTATACAAGCTTTAATCAACAAGGCTTTTTTTTGCAACTTAGCAAAAATGATAAAAACGAGTTTGTAATCCAAGGAGAAAAGCACTCAAAGCCAGAGCAAATTGGAGTTTTGCAAAAAGCCTTGCTTGTTTTTAGGGATGAGTTTTGTAAGGAAATTATCAGCGAAGCCTTCGCCCTTAAATCAAACCGCTTAATTACTAAAAGCTCTATTATACAAAAGGATCTTGAGGGCTTGGAGGATAAATTCAAGGCTTATGATGGGGTGTTTTTAGAGATAGGCTTTGGCTCTGGTAGGCATTTGCTTTATCAAGCAAGGATAAATCCTAGAATTTTAATGCTTGGGGTTGAAATTTATAATCCGTCCATAGAACAGGTTGCAAAATTAGCAAAAACATTAAACAATGTCTTGCTTATAAAAAGCGATGCGAGGCTACTTTTAGCCGTTTTATCTGCTAGAAGCTTAAACAAGATCTTCTTGCATTTTCCCATTCCTTGGCACAAACAAGAAGGACGAAGGGTAATAAGCAAGGACTTTGCAAAAAACTGTTTAAGGGTGCTTAAAATTGGAGGTGAGTTTAATCTTAGAACAGATAGCAAGGATTATTTAGAACAAGCTTGGGCGCTTTTTTCACAGCTAAACTCAAAACTTAGCCTTTCAAAAAATGAGAATTTAGACATTGTTAGCAAATATGAATCAAGATGGAAAAGACAAAATAAAGACATATATGATCTTTTTGTGCTTTGCGAAGAGCTAAATTCTAACGAGGAAGATTCAAATGAAAATTTAAGCCCTCAAACTGAAAATTCAAACGCTTTAAATAACAGTGAATTTTTAAATGAAGTTTTAAATAAAAACTTAGAAATTTTAAATGAAAATTTAAGCTTTTTGCCTCAAAAACTAGCCACAATTCAAAAAAAGTTTTGCAATCAGCCTTTTAGGGGGGAGGATTTTTTTTACCGTTTTGAAGCCTTGTATTTTATAGATGAAAAAAATCTACTCTTAAAGCTTGCTTTTGGAGCCTTTAATAAGCCAGATCATAGCTACTTGCTCTTAGGTAAAAAAAGCAAGTTTTTGTTTAAAAAGCCCTTTTTAACAAAAGAAAACATAAAGGCACTACAAAGGGTGCAAGAGTTTTTGTGTGATTAATATTAAGTTTTTTAAGCTAAAATAAAGAACTTTTTGCAAAAAATGTTGTTAATTTAGCATATTAAAGCGAAGTGGCTAAAAATTCACACTTTTACTTGAATTTTAAGGCCTATTTTGTGAATTTTTTTCACAAACTGTTAGTTTCTTATGAGAAGAAGGCTAGCTAAATTCAACACCTTAAAGAAGTTTTTTAAAAAAATCAAGTTAAAACAAGGAAGAAGATGGCTATCATTCAAGCACAAAATTTATGCCTAGGATATGACGAGCTTGTGATTAACAAGGCTAATTTTAGCTTTGAAAACGATGATTTTATCTTTATCACGGGAAAAAGCGGAAGCGGTAAATCCACGCTTTTAAAGTCCTTTTATGGAGACTTAGATCCACTTTCAGGAAGGCTTGAGGTTTGTGCGTCCTTACTTAATGGGATCTCAAATTTAGAGCTTTTAAGATTAAGACAGCAAATTGGCATCATCTTTCAAGATTACAAGCTAATAAAAGAATACAGCATCAAAAAAAACATAATGTTACCTTTGGTAATCAAAGGCTATGGAAAAAAGGTTTGTGAAAGCCAGGCTACAAAATTATTAAAGCATGTAGAACTTAGCTTTAAAGCAGACAAAAGACCCGATCAGCTCTCAGGCGGTGAGCAACAAAGAGCGGCTATGGCAAGGGCTCTTGCGCATAATCCCAAGCTCTTGCTTTGCGACGAGCCCACAGGAAATTTAGACGAATACTCCTCAGACATCATTTGGACCCTTTTAAAATCAGCAAGAGAGCTACTTAAAACCTGTGTTGTCGTGGTAACGCATAGAATTCCCACAAATTTAAAGCTAAATTATAGAAGATTTAATATAGAAAACGGACAAATGAATGAGTTGGCTTAGAATGCATCTATCTTTGATCCTGCCCCTTTTGTTTATGATGTTTGCCTTTGAGTTTATACTCATTATAAATCAAACCATCAAGCATTATGAGGCAAGGGTGAATGAAAATTACAGCATCATCATAGCAAGCTCAAAGGAGCTTGTTGATGAGATTGTCAGGGTGCAAATTCCAAGTTTTAGTAGCTTAGAAAACATAGAGGCAAAGGAAATGCTTCAAAGGCTAAAAGATAATATCTCAGCCAATAATCTTAAAACCCTAGAAAAAAATCTACCTAAATTTTACAGACTAAGCCTTGATCATTTTCCTACTCAAGGCGAGCTAAATGAGGTAAAAGAAGAGCTTTTAAAGATCACAGGTGTTAGCAAGGTTGAGGTCTTTTTGAAAACTCACGATCAGATAGATAATCTTTTGAGATTAATTAAATTTGTGCTTTGGTTTTTCTTGTTTATTATTATTTTGTTAAGCTTTGTTTTGTTTTTAAAACAGATGAGAATTTGGCTTTTTGAGCATACTGAAAGGGTTGAGATTATGTGCTTGTTTGGAGCATCCTTTTGGTTTAGATCCTTAATGCTTTATAGGATAGTCTTTATAGACTGCTTGCTTGCATTTTTACTCTTGCTTGGCTTTTTTACCCAAATTTATTCCTCAACTTTTATACAAAAAAGCTTAGATCTCATTAATATCTCCTTGCCTAGCATTAATTTTTTAAACCAGCTTAGTTTAATCTTTATCATCACCCTAGCCATAAGCTTAATTTGTGTGCATTTTGTTATGTTTAAGGTTAAAAAGTGAGAGCTTTTTTCTTAATTTTAATGTTTATTAATCTTTTTTTTGCCAATGAGCTAAACAAAAAAAATCAAGATCTCAAAGAAAATGAAAGATTAAGCAAACAGCTTAATAAAAAGCTTGAAGATCTAGCAAATGACATCACAAATAGCGAGAAGAATCTCAAAAATTTAGCCCAGCAAATAAGCAAATTAACTCAAGAAAATTCAAAGCTAGAACAAAGTGCTAAAATTCAAAGCCAAGAATTAAGGCTTTTAAATTCGCAAAATCAAGGCTTGTTAAAGGATAGAAATCTTATGGAAACAAGGCTTGTTTCTTTGATAGCTCAGGACTTTGCTTATGATTTAACTGTGCCAAGTGGGTATTTAGAAAGCGATGAGAGCTTTATGGCTGTTGAGGTTTTGCATTCTTTGGATGGAATTTTAAAAGAGGAGTTTTACAAGCTTTCTAAGGACTATGAAAAAAATTCAAAACTCATAGATGAAAAGCAAGGAAAGATAGATAGCATAAATGTGAATTTAAAGCAATACACAGCCCAGCTTACCAAGCTTGAAGAGTTAAAACAAAGGCAGCTAAACGAGATCAAGCAGCAAAAAGCAGACAGAGCCCTTTATGCAAAAAAGCTTGATGATTTGCAAAAGCAACAAGCTGAGCTAAGAAAAACTCTAGCAGATCTAAATATAGTAAGCAAGTCAAAGGATGAAAAAGGTGCTACTGTAAGCAAGGATGTAAAGCAGCTTGGCTCAGGCTATCAAAAAAGCTCTGTGAAAAAATATCTAGGCAAAAAAACCATAGCCCCTCTTGAAGCCTTCACTGTCAAACAAAAATTTGGAAACTTCACTGATCCTATTTATAATATCAAGCTCTTTAATGAAAATGTCATTTTAAGAAGTAAAAATCAAGACGCTAGGGTTAAAACTGTCTTTGATGGCAAGGTGGTCTTTGCTAAGCAGACAAATTTATTACAAAAGGTGGTCATTGTAGAGCATTCAAACGGACTTCACACCATATACGCACATCTTAGTCAAATAGCACCCACAGTGAAGGTAGGAAAAAATGTCAAAAAAGGAGAGGTCATAGGCAGGGTTAAAAATGATCTAAGCTTTGAGGTAACCCAGGAAAAATTTCACATAAATCCCTTGGAGTTAATTAGTTTAAACTAAGAGGCTTTAATTTATTACAGTTGATTTAATCTGATCTTTTTGTAGAATTCAAAAAAGATTTGATGAAATTAGCCTTTTAAATTGAGGCTTGAATTTATTAAGCAAAAGCTAACTTGATCTTTTATAAAATTCAAACAAGGCTTGATAAAATTAGCCTTTTAAATTTAAGCAGCTTTCAAGCTAGATTAATCATTTTTAAATACTTTTAATATATAATTTTTAGGTACTTTAAAAAATGTTGAATTTTAGCACTATGAGTGTGTGCTTGGTAGCTGAAATAAAACCGCAAAAGAAGTTTTTTTTAAAAACAGTAAATTCTTTTACAAATAAGCTTTTTATAAAAAAACGAAATTGCGTAAAAATCAACAGTTTTAAAAAATGGAAAATAAAGGCACAAAATGAGTGAGCATAAAAGAATACTAGTTAAATTCTCAGGCGAGGCACTAGCAGGTGATAGTGGCTTTGGCATTGAAAATTCAGTGCTTAAATACATAGCCTGTGAGATTAAGGAGCTAGTAAAAAATGAAATAGAAGTTGGCATAGTCATAGGAGGGGGTAATATCATTAGAGGGGTTACTGCTTCTAAGGACGGTCTTATCAAAAGAACAAGTGGGGATCATATGGGTATGCTTGCTACTGTCATTAACGCCATAGCGATGCGTGAAGCCCTTGAAAGCCTAGGACTTGAAGCCAGAGTGCAATCAGCCATCACTATGGAAGCATTTTGCGAAACCTACATTATGCTAAGGGCTCAAAGACATCTTGACAAGGGCAGGGTTGTAATCTTTGCCGCAGGAACGGGCAATACCTTCTTCACCACAGACACCTCAGCCGTTTTAAGAGCAGTTGAAATGCAAGCACAGATGATAGTAAAGGCGACAAAGGTTGATGGGGTTTATGATAAGGATCCAAAAAAATTCAAAGATGCTAAATTCTTAAATTCTTTAAGCTACGATGAGGCCTTAAAAGAGGATATTAAGGTTATGGATGCCACAGCCATAGCACTTGCAAAGGATAATGCCTTACCCATTGTGGTGTGTAATATGTTTAATTCAGGTAATTTACTTAAAATAGTCCAAGATAACTCAGGCATTTGCTCTGTGGTTAGAAATTAAAGTTAGAAATTAAAAAGAAATTTTTAACAAAGTGTTGAATTTATTTTTTAAAAAGCATTGAATTTATAACACGGTTTTATCTTTTGACACAAAAGATCGTTTTTAGCTTGAAATCAAAAAAATTTTATAATTTGCAAGTCCTAAAATATCAAAGCAAGAAATCTTTTTTATAAAAGAATTTACAGTTTGCAAAAAAACTTCGTTTTTTAAAAAAGCTTTGTAGGATAAGCTTAGTTTTTTAAAAAAGCCTTGCTTTACAAAATGAGCTTATTTTTTAAAAAGCCTTACTAAAAAATTTTGCTTTGAGATGTTTTGCTTGTGTTAAGATAGAGAAAATATTTTTTTATCAAAGAACCAAAAAGGAGCCTAAATGGAAGAAAGAATGGAAAAAATCGCAGCAAGAGCCCTTGCAAATATGAATAATGATCGCTACAAGCTCTCCTTAGCCATTGCAAAGAGGGCTGAGGAACTAGCAAACGGTGCAACACCTCTTGTGGATCTTGATAAAAGCAGGATCAAACTTGCCGACATAGCACTCATAGAAGTAGCTGAAAATAAACTTAGCTTGGATGATGGCATTGAGAGAACTTAAAGAGGAGTTAAGCCTTGAAAGGCTCATTGAAAGAATCAAAGAGTGCAAGGATCTAGACAAGGCTAAGGCTTTGTTATATGAAATTCAAGCCCCAAGTGAGCGTTTGCAAAGGGCGGTTGATTTTTGTATAAAAGCACACGAGGGGCAAAAAAGAAAAAGCGGTGAGCCCTACTCAGTTCATCCCATACTAGTAGCCTCCTTGGTTGGCTTTTTAAGCCAAAATGAGGCCATGATCCTAGCAGCACTCTTGCACGATGTCATAGAAGATACCCCTCACAGCGAGGATGAGTTAAGGGATGAATTTGACAGCGAGGTAGCAAGGCTGGTTAGAGGACTTACTAAGATCACAGAGCTAAGAGAGGATGAGTTTATCAAAAAGGCTGGAAAAAAGCTTACAAAGTCAGCCCTTAGCTTTCGTAATATGCTACTAGCTAGCATAGAGGATGCAAGCGTTTTAATCATCAAGCTTTGCGATAGATTTCACAATATGCTTACCCTTGATAGCTTAATGGAAGAAAAAAGAAAAAGAATTAGCGAGGAAACCCTAGTCGTTTATGCACCCATAGCCCATAGACTTGGAATTTCAAGCCTTAAAAACTATCTTGAAGATCTAAGCTTTTTTCATCTGATGCCTGATGAGTATATGCAAATTGAAAGATTTATTAACTCAAATGATCAAAAGATCCAATTAGGACTTAATGAATTCATAGACAAAATAGAGCTTTTGTTTCAAAAAAATGGCTTTACAAGAACTAGCTTTGAAATTCACAAAAGGGTAAAGCATAATTACTCGGTGTATCTTAAAATGCAAAGAAAGGGCATTGGCATCGATGAGGTGCTTGATCTGCTTGGAATTCGCATCTTGGTTGAGGATGTATCAAGGTGCTATATGGCACTTGGTATCTTGCACACAAATTTCAATCCCCTAGTTTCTCGCTTTAAAGACTACATAGCCTTGCCAAAGCAAAATGGCTATCAGACCATACACACAACGCTTTTTGATTCTAAAAACATCATCGAGGCTCAAATTCGCACCTTTGATATGCACAAGATCGCCGAGCTTGGAGTGGCAGCACATTGGAGATATAAAGACGGATCAGATCAAAACCTAGCCACCCCAAAGCTTGACTGGCTTCATGACATCTCAATGAGAACAAACATAGAAAATTCAGAAAACTACAACGCCGTGGAGCTTTATGAATACGCCAAAGAAAGCCTTTATATAGAAGACATTGCTGTTTATTCTCCAAAGGGTGAGATCTTTACCTTGCCAAGAGGGGCAACCGTGCTTGATTTTGCCTACGAGGTGCATACTAGAATAGGACTTTATGCAAAGGCTGCTTATGTAAACAGAGTTAGGGTTCCTCTTTTAACAAGACTTAAAAACGGAGACATAGTTCGCATAGTTACCTCTAATGAAAAAATCTACCGTTGTTCTTGGATAGATAGCGTTAAAACAGGAAAGGCAAAGGCTAGCATTAGAGAATTTTGCAGACAAAAGATCAAGGAAGTAAATCTACAAGCCTCTCTTAATATATTAAGCTCGGTTTTTAAAGAAGAAGAAAGCACGGTTTTAGAGTGGGTAGAAAGGGAAGGATTAAATAAAAAACTAAGATCGCTTAGCACAAATTTAACATATTTCAAAGAAATAGTAGCTGCTTTGAAAAAATACGCCAAAAAATCCTATCTTTTTGATAAATACGAGCTTAAAGAGCAAAGATTTGAAAATATCACAGTGCATAGCAACCACAAAATCGCAAATATGGACTTTAATTACTGCTGCCATCCAAAAAAAGGAGATGAGATCATAGCCTTTGTGGAGAATGGTAACATCATCTTGCATCATAAATTTTGCAACAAGGCTGATGCCATGCTTGCTCAAAAGAAGGCTACTGTTTTTGTGGAGTGGAGTAATGTAACCAAACAAGGCTACAAGCTTATCTTTTCTTTGGAGAATAAAAAAGGAGCCTTGGCTGAATTTTTAACCACGCTTTCAAAGATGCAAGCTAATATTTTAAGCATACACTCTTCTAGATCTAAAGAATTAAACTCAGAGTACTTTGAAGCAAGTATGGAGTTTCCACATAACATCAAGATAGATGAGGTAAAAGAAAGATTACAGTCTCAGTATAAAATTTTAGATTTTACTTCATTAAATGATGCCTTTAAGGAAAAAAGTGTATGAATATAAAAGAGATAATTGAGGACATAAAACAAGGAGTAGCCGAGATCATAGATGAGGAGAGGCTTGAGATTTTGGTGAAAAACTTTTATGAAAGAGGAGAAAATTTTTTTGTAAAGGCTGGCTTTGATCCAACTGCACCAGATCTTCACTTAGGACACTCAGTGGTTTTA
Source organism: Campylobacter troglodytis (assembly GCF_006864425.1). Classification (GTDB taxonomy): domain Bacteria; phylum Campylobacterota; class Campylobacteria; order Campylobacterales; family Campylobacteraceae; genus Campylobacter_D; species Campylobacter_D troglodytis. The sequence continues at coordinate 22,043 of NZ_QHLI01000022.1, forward strand.
AATAAAATGGCGCTTTTGCAAAAACACGGAGGTATAGTGCAGTTTTTAATAGGGGATTTCACAGGGCAAATTGGGGATCCAAGTGGCAAAAGCACTACCCGCAAAAAGCTAGATAAGGATCAGGTCTTGCAAAATGCCAAGACCTACGAGGAACAGGTTTTTCGCATACTTGATAAAGACAAAACCCAGCTTAAATTTAACTCACAGTGGCTAAATGAGCTAGGTAGTGTTGGATTAGCCGAGCTTAGCTCTCATTTTAATGTAGCTAGGATGCTTGAAAGGGATGATTTTGCGAAAAGATTTAAGGAGCAAAGCCCCATTTCTGTGTGCGAATTTCTTTACCCTCTCTTGCAAGGCTATGACAGCGTGGCTTTAAAATGCGACATTGAAATGGGCGGGACCGATCAAAAGTTTAATCTCCTAATGGGCAGACATTTGCAAAGAATTTATCAGGTAGGCAAGGAGCAAGTTGTCATTATGATGCCCTTGCTTGAGGGGCTTGATGGGGTGCAAAAGATGAGTAAGAGCCTTGGAAATTATATAGGAATAAGCGAGGATGCAAACTCCATTTACGGCAAAATTCTAAGCATTAGCGATGAATTAATGCTTCGCTACTACGAGCTTTTAAGCCAGATCTCAGCTAAAGAATTTGAAAGCTTAAAAGAAAATTTAAGGCTAGGTAAAACTCATCCAAAAGCTGCAAAAGAAGATCTTGCCTTAGAGCTTGTAGAAAGATTTCACTCAAAAGAAGAGGCATTAAATGCAAGGCTTGAATTTAATAGAGTTCATAGTAGTGGCGAGCTTCCAAGTGAGTTGCCTTCCTTTGAAGGTGAGGCCAAGCTTTGGCTAGCAAAGGCTTTGGTGCTTTGTAAGCTTGAAGCCTCAACAAGCAATGCAAGAAGGCAAATTCTAGCAGGTGCGGTTCGTGTAAATTCACAAAAAATAAAAGATGATCAAATGCAGCTTGAAAAGGGTGAGTTTATCTTGCAGGTGGGTAAGAGAAAATTTGCAAGATTAAGGCTGATTTAAGTGAATTTTTGCCTTAAAGGGTGTTTGTGTACAGTTTTGTAGTCTTAACTTAGAAATCTTGTTTTTTAAATAAGCTATGTTAAATACTCAAAATAAACAAAGATTAACACTTTTAGAAAAAATTAAATTCAAGCTCACTTAAACTTAATAGAATTTTCTCTTATTAATTTCAGCAAATTTTGATGAGGATATTGCCTTAAAATTTTTGTCTTAATTTTGTTTTCTTTAAATGAAGGACAAAATTTTCTTTTTTAGCCTTTAAATTTAGCTAGACGAAACCTTGCAAAGCCTCTTCTGTTTGCACTTGCAAGACGTGTAACACGAAGCAAAAAAATTCACAATTTCGTTTATGTGGTTTAGTCCATTTGCAAACTCGAATTTGGCGTGTTTTACTTTGTAATGTGCCTTTGCTTCTTCTTGCAAAGTTGCAAGACAAAACGAAGTAAAAAATCCACCAAGGCACCGTAGGCTTTGAAGCTTTCCTGTAAATCTCGCACTCGTTAAACCCTGCAAAGTCCTTTATGATAGGTGGCAACTCTTTGTCAAAGCAATGTTTAACGATTTACATATAAACACAGCCCTTGCGTTTTAGCAAATCTTTTGCTTGTGGTTGCAAGATTAGTAGCACGAAGTAAAAAATACTTCAAAATTTCCCTTACATTTGACGAAATTCGCAAACGACACTTTGTTTTTCATAGGACTTAGCTTAAAAACCCTTTGGTTTAAGTTTAATTGAGCCTAAATTCAAAGCCCTAAAATCTTGCCTTTAAGCTTTTTAAACATCCTTGATGAGGTTAGCTAAATTTATCAAAAGCTTTAGAGCTAATATGATGACATTTTATAAAACAACCCTTAAAGCCTTTTAACTTGACATTTGAATTTAATAATACTCCAACTCATCCTTTTTCAAAAAGAACAAAAATAAGCACTTTTTTATAAAAGCAAATTAAATTTATGCAGTTTTTGATAAAATACAGTTATAAAATTGCATTATGTAAGTAAAGCATTGTAAATTTTAGCTAAAATTCAAAGCAATTTTTAGTTTTAAAGTTGAGTTTTGCAAGTTTGAGCTTGCATAAAATTAAGCTAGATTAAAGGTAAGATGATGAGTTTAGGGTCTTTAAAAATTGGCAAACACAGCATTAAATATCCCATCATACAAGGTGGAATGGGACTTGGCATTAGCTGGGACCGTTTAGCCTCTGCTGTATCCTTAAACGGCGGACTTGGCATCATCTCCTCTGTTGGCACAGGATATTACGAAAACCGCTCTCACATCAAAAAAGAATTCAACACCCGCCCATATGGTAGCGAAAATTTCTACTCAAAAGAGGGCTTAAAAGCCGTTATAACAAATGCTCGCAAGGTATGCGGAGATCTCCCTCTTGGCTGTAACATACTCTGTGCTAGCAATGACTATGCCAGAATAGCAAGAGATGCTTGCGAGGTAGGCTTTAATGTCATCATCTCAGGTGCAGGGCTTCCTACGAATTTGCCAGAATTCACCCAAGACTTTCCAGAAGTAGCCCTAATCCCCATAGTATCATCCCCAAAGGCTTTAAAGATTATATGCAAAAGATGGCAGGGCCGTTACAATAGACTTCCTGATGCTGTGGTGGTTGAAGGACCAAAGAGCGGAGGACATCAAGGCTTTACTTATGAACAATGCCTTGATCCAAACTACCAGCTTGAAGCTGTTTTGCCCACTGTTGCAGCTGAGGCGAAAAATTGGGGAAATTTCCCACTAATAGCAGCAGGTGGGGTGTGGGACAAAAAGGACATTGAAAAGATGATTAGCCTAGGAGCTAGTGGGGTTCAAATGGGCACTCGCTTCATAGGCACCTTTGAATGCGATGCAAGCGATGAGTTTAAATCCGTGCTTTTAGGATGCAAAAAAGAAGACATTGAGCTAATTCACTCACCTGTTGGCTACCCTGCACGGGGGGTTCGTACGAATTTACTAAATCTTGTAGATAAAAGAATGGGTCCTAAAATTCACTGCATTAGCAACTGCGTAGCACCTTGTGAAAGGGGCAAGGGGGCAAATGAGGTAGGATACTGTATAGCAGATAGGCTCTTTGATGCCTATTTTGGACGAAAAGAAACAGGGCTTTTCTTTACAGGGGCAAACGGATATAGGCTAGATAAGCTTATATCAGTAAAAGAGCTTATGGATAAACTTGTAAATGGCGAAGAGTCTTAGGGCTATTTATCTAAGCTTACTTTTTGTAAGCCTTGCTTTTTGTGCTTATGAGAAGGAATTTGCCAATTTTGATCAAAATTTTGCAAACTCAGATGATAAATTAATCTTTCATCACCAGCTTAAAAGCATATACATACAAACTGTAATCAACGAAGATTCAAATGCCAAAATCGAAGCCTTAAAAAGACTAATCATCAGCTCAGATGCCCTAAAACTTGACAGCAAAAGCTATGTAGCCGAGCTTAAAGAGCTTTCAGTAAAAACTGAGCCAAAAAAGAACACGGTTTTTGTTTTAGGCATTCATCAAAACGAAGATGAGCTTGTTTTAAGGCTTAATGAGAGCTTAAAAAATGAGGATCTTAAAAAAATAGAGCTTAAAGAAAAGGATAATTACCGCTATATATTTGACTTTGAAGCCTCCTTAGACGGTGGCAGAAAGGACTTTGAATTTAAAGACGCTAAGATAACAGTAGCACAGTTTAACCCCCAAACAACCCGCCTAGTCCTTCACTCTACAAAAGAAATGGCTTATAAGCTTGAAATTGAAGGCAAGAGTTTAAGGATTAAACTGCCAAAAACAGTAGCTCAAAACAGCAAAAAACAAGAACCCCCCCAAGCTAAAAGCACTACAAATTCAGCCAAAACGACAAATTCACCAACAAAAACGTCCCAAAACACCCAGCAAGCACAAAAGCCCTCAAATTCAGCCACTGCCAAAAAAGAACCCCTTTATGTTTTAAAAAGCACAAAAGAAGATGATAGCATAAGGCTTAGTCTAAGCACTGAGCTTAAAGATAGCGAGATTAAGCAGTTTTCAATGCGTGATAAAAACTTAAACCGCATAGTTTTGAGCTTTGAAGCAGCATTGGAGGGTGGGAGAAAAAACTTCTCCTTTGGAAAAGATACTGTCATTTTAACGCAATATACCCCACAGGTTGTCAGGGTGGTGTTTAGCTCTCAGGATAAATTCAAGCTCATCAAAGAAAATGAAGGCAAAAGCTTGATTTTAAGCTTTGAAAAAGAAGGACAAAAAGCTAGCAAACAAGCTCAAAGTTCTGCAAACAAAAAGTCCGCAACTCCAGCAAAAAAACAAACCACAACTCCTCAAAACAACACAAAAAAGGTAAATACCAAAAATAAGATCATAGTCATAGACGCAGGACACGGAGGCAAGGACGGAGGGGCTGTAAATGGCAAGTTGATCGAAAAGGAAATAGTCCTTGCAAGCTCGCTTAAAATAGGCGAGGAGCTTAAAAAAATGGGCTATAAGGTCTTTTACACTCGCACAAAGGATGTATATATAAATCTTAGAGATCGCACAAAGCTTGCAAATGACAAAAAGGCAAATCTCTTCATCTCAATCCACGCAAACGCAGCACCAAATAAAAACAAGGCAAAGACTATGCAAGGCATTGAAACCTTCTTTTTAAGCCCAGCTAGAAGCGAAAGAAGCAAAGAAGTTGCAGCCCTTGAAAATAAGGCAGATTTAGAGGAGGCAAATTATTTTTCCAAGCAAAATTTCTTACACTCTTTAAGCAGAGAAAAGATCATAGCCTCAAACCGCCTTGCCATAGACATTCAAAAAAATCTTTTAAGCTCTGTTCGTGCTAAATTCAAGGTTACAGACGGTGGGGTTAGAGAAGCACCCTTTTGGGTGCTAGTTGGAGCTCAGGATATGCCAGCCGTGCTAATAGAAATAGGCTATATTTCACATCCTGAGGAGGGCAAAAGGCTTCAAAGCAAGGCTTATCAAGAGCTCTTAGCCAAAGGCATAGCCCTTGGCATACAAAATTATTTCCGCAACAACTCAGATGACTAAGGCAAGGCTTGAATTTAAGGACAAGAAGCTTTATTCTCTTGATTTTAACGATATTTATTTTGACAGCTTAGAAGAGGCTAGTTTTACATATAGCAAGAACTTTAAATTTAGCCAACATGAGCATTTTATCATAGCTGAGCTTGGCTTTGGAATGGGGCTAAATTTTTTTCTCACCCTGCAACGTTTTTTAAACACAAAAAACAGACCCAAAAGGCTTTTTTATGTGAGTTTAGAGGGCTTTTACATTGAAAAAGAGCTTTTACTTGAATTTTATAAAAAATTTGACTTTTATGATGAGTTTAAGCCTTTTTTAGAGCCTTTTTTGAAGGCATATCCAAGATGTAAGGATGGGATCTACCGTTTTTATTTTGAGGATGCCTTTTTGGATCTTGTCTTTGGCGAGGCTACAAAAAGCATTAAGGAGCTTGATTTCAAGGCTGATCTGTGGTATTTAGACGGCTTTAAACCAAGCGTAAATTCAAGGCTCTTTGATGAGAATATACTAAAAGAAGTAGCTAGACTTTGTAAAAAGGGTGCTTGTTTGCTTAGCTTTTCCTCAGCAAGTAGCTTTCAAAGGGCTTTAAGAGCAAATGGCTTTTTTGTTGAAAAGATCAAGGGCTTTAAAAAAAGGGAGATGATAAGGGCTGTTTTTGGTGAAGAGCTTGAATTTAAGGCTAGTGTTGATGCAAAATTCAAAGAAGAGACTAAAATTCAAGCCACATTAAATGTAAAGCCTGAATTTAAGGCTGAAATTCAAGCTAAGTGTAAAGAAGAGCTTGAATTTAAAAATGCATTAAACAATAAAGATGAAATTAAGGCAAGTGCTGAAAAAAAATTCAAAGAAGAGGCTAAAATTCAAGCTACATTAAATGTAAAGCCTGAATTTAAGGCTGAAATTCAAGCTAAGTGTAAAGAAGGGCTTGAATTTAAGGCTAATATAAAAAAAGAGCTTGAATTTAAAGCTAATCCAAAAGACAAAGAGGCTTATTATGCAAGGGTTTGCACCCCTTACTCAAATAAAAAAGTTGCCATCATAGGCTCAGGCATAGCCTCTGCCTGCCTTGCTTATGAGCTTTCTTTGCGAGCTTTTGAAGTAACTGTTTTTGAAAAAAACGACAGCTTTGCAAGCGGAGCAAGTGGGAATGAAAGTGCCATTTTAAGCCCCTTGATCTTAAAAAAAGAAGCCTTGCTGGGTGAGTTTAGTGAGTTTGCCTTTTATGAGGCAAGTCGTTTTTATAGGCAAATTTTAGGCATTGTGCCTAGCGGTGCGATTCAAAAAGCTCACACTCAAGAGATTAAAGAAAGATTTAAGGCACAAAAAGACAGTGTCTTATTTGAGATCAAAGACGACACAGCCTTCATAAAAGATGCCGTGCATCTAAGACCTAAGCAAATTTTATCCTCACTCTTTAAAAATGCTAACTTGAATTTCAACTATGAATTTACAAGGTACAGTTACGAAAACAATGAATTTTGTTTGAAATTCAAAGACAAGGCTGATCAAAAGGGCTTTGGCGTGTTAATTTATGCTATGGGGGCTAAGAGTGAGGATTTTTTGCGCTATGAGGCTATGAAATTAAGCACGGTAAGAGGACAGCTAACTCACATAAAGCCTTGTTTAAAAACCCCTTATCCTCTTTTGGCTAAGGGTTATATTTGTCCCGCACTTTCAAGCTTACAAGTAATAGGAGCAAGCTATGACAGGCTAAATACTAGCTTAGAGCCTAGCTTAAAAGATGATTTAGCAAATATAGCAAACATAAAGGAGTTTTTACAAGCTGAGCCTGAAATAATAGGCTCAAGGGCAAGCCTTCGTTCTTATTCTAGCGATAGATTTATGATTTGTGGGAGCTTTTATGATGAGTGCTTTTATAAGAATGCCTACAAAGACTTGCTTTGGAGCAAAAATAAGCCTCAAATTTATCCTAAAAGCACTCTTCCTTTGTATTTTAGCCTAGCACATGGTTCTCGTGGCTTTGCTAGTGCGGTAATTGCGGCTAGGTATTTGTGTGCTTTGATCTGCAATGAGCCTCTTTTTATCCCTAAAAAATTCATCTCACAGATCCATCCTGCAAGATTTTTAATAAGAAGGCTTAAAAAGGGCTTGTAAGGCTGTTTTGACATATGAATTTAAGATAAAATTAGCTAGATTCTTTTAATTAAGCTACTTGTGTTAATTTTAAGAACAAAAAGCCGATTAAGTTAAAGTGTATTAAAGTAAAATCTTATTAAGCTTTTAAAGGGCTTAAGCTATAAGGAAGTGTTTATTCTTCCTTAAACATAAATTTGATATTATTAAACAAAGGATTTTTAATGGATATAAGAAAAGAGTTTTTAGATTTTTTCGCAAGTAAAACCCATAGCATAGTGTCCTCATCTCCGCTAGTGCCCGATGATGCGAGCTTGCTTTTTACAAATGCTGGAATGGTTCCTTTTAAAAGCATCTTCACAGGAGAAATACCTCGCCCAAAGCCCCCACGAGCGACAAGTTGTCAAACCTGCATAAGAGCAGGTGGCAAGCACAACGACTTAGACAATGTCGGCTACACAGCAAGGCATCACACCTTTTTTGAAATGCTTGGAAATTTCAGCTTTGGGGATTATTTCAAAAAAGAAGCGATTGATTTGGCCTGGGAATTTGTAACAAAGGTGCTAGGATTTGATGAGGATTTACTTTATATAACAGTGCATGAAAGCGATGATGAGGCCTTAGAGCTTTGGAAAAAATATGTAAATCCTAGCAAGATTAAAAAAATGGGAGATAAGGATAATTTCTGGCAAATGGGAGAAACTGGTCCTTGTGGACCTTGTAGTGAAATTTATGTGGATCAGGGAGAGAGGTATTTTAATGGCAGTGAGGATTATTTTGGAGGAGAGGGAGATAGATTTTTAGAGATTTGGAATCTTGTTTTTATGCAGTATGAAAGAAGTAAGGATGGCACATTAACTCCTCTGCCAAAGCCATCAATAGACACAGGTATGGGCTTAGAGAGGGTTTATGCTCTAAAAGAAAAAAAGATTAACAATTTTGACACCTCGCTTTTTGCACCCCTTATGAGCTGCATTGAAAAGATCACAAAGGAAAAATATTATAGCGATGAGGATTATTTAGAAAAAGAGGCTGAATTTAATAAGCAAATGAAAGGCAAAAGAGAGGAAATTTTAGATACAAAAAGATTGAAATTAACTGAAATTAAAAACAATCAAGCACATTTTAGGGTAATTGCTGATCACGCTAGAAGCGTGGCTTTTTTGCTAGCACAAGGGCTTAGCTTTGATAAAGAAGGAAGGGGCTATGTTTTAAGGCGAATTTTACGCAGAGCCGTTAGACATGGCTATTTGCTAGGGCTTAAAAAGCCCTTTTTGTGCGAGGTGGTAGGTGCTGTGTGCGAGAGTATGGGCGGGCATTATGGCTATTTGTTAGAGAGAAAAAATACCATTATGAAACAGTGCAAAGATGAGGAGGCAAGATTTTTTGATACCATTGAGGCTGGAATGACGCTTTTCAAGGAGGCTCATAGTAAAATGCTTAAAAAAAGAGAGTTCAAATCTAGCGATGGAAAAAAAGTGTTGAAATTTAGTGGAGAAATAGCCTTTAAGCTTTATGATACCTACGGCTTTCCGCTAGATCTAACTCAGGATATGTTAAGAGATTATAGCAGCGATGATGTAAAAATGGAAGTGGATTTAGAGGGCTTTGAAAAATGTATGAGTGAGCAAAAATCGCGCTCAAAGGCTAGCTGGAAAGGCAGTGGGGATAAGGCTGTAAATGGCGATTTTAAGGAGCTTTTAGAGGAATTTGGAGAAAATGAGTTTATAGGCTATGAATTTTTAGAGAGCAAAAGCAAGGTTTTAGCACTCTTAGATGCAAATTTCAACTCAACAAAGAGCCTCAAATTTGGCTCAACGGGCTGGGTGATGCTAGATAAAACCCCATTTTACGCCACCAGCGGTGGGCAAGTAGGCGACACAGGCCTTATAGGGCAAAATGAGGTTTTAAGCACTCAAAAATTCTTTGGGCTAAATTTAAGCGAGGTAAAAATAAGCGAGGATTTAAGGGTAAAAGATAACATAAAAGCAACTGTTAATCAAGCAAAAAGAAAAGAAATATCCTCTCATCACAGCGCCACTCATCTTTTGCATTATGCCTTGCGTGAAATTTTGGGCACTCATATAGCTCAGGCTGGCTCCTTAGTAGAGTTTAACAAGCTTCGTTTTGATTTCACTCATCCAAAGGCCTTAAATGAAGAGGAGCTTGAAAATATAGAAAATTTGGTAAATGAGTGCATAGCAAGGGATGATGAGTTGATCTTAGAGCTTATGAGCTTAGAGGATGCTAAAAAAAGCGGAGCCATAGCCCTTTTTAATGAAAAATATAAGGATATGGTGCGTGTTGTAACGCTTGGTAAAAGCAAGGAGCTTTGTGGGGGAACCCATGTGAAAAACACAGCTCAAATTGGAAGCTTTTATCTGGTAAAAGAAGGTGGGGTTAGTGCTGGGATTAGACGCATTGAAGCAGTTGCTAGTAAGGCTGCTTTAACTTATGCAAAGACCTTTATGACGCAAATTGAGTCCTTGAAAAGCGAGCTAAAAAATAGCGATCTTTTAGCCTCTATAAAAAGGATCAAGGCTGAAAATGTCGAGCTTAAAAACAAGCTTAAAAATGCCTCAAAAAGCGAGTTAGCAAGCCTTGATATGAATGGGGTGCAAGTTTGTGTAGCAAGGCTTGATGAGGGCGATATAAAAACCAGAATAGATGAGTTTAAAAATGCCTATGCAAAAGCTATTATCTTACTCTTTCAGCTAAAAGAAGAAAAGATCACCCTTGCTTGTGGGGTTAAAAATGCCTCTTTGAGAGCCGATGAGCTTGTAAAGCAAGTGGCTTTAATACTTGGAGGCAGTGGGGGCGGACGAGCTGATTTTGCTACAGCAGGAGGTAAGGATATAAACAAGCTTGAAGAGGCTATGATGCTTGGCTTAAAGCTCATTGAGGATAGTTTATAATGTATATTTTAACTAAGCTTAGAGAAAAAATTCAGCCTTTAAATTTGATAAAAGCTAGGTTTAAAAAAATAAAAGCTTTTTTAAATTTAAGACTGACAAGCTTACAAAAAGATACAAAAATCAAACAGTTTTTATCAAGGCTTAAAGCAAATTTAAAAAACAAGTCTTTAAATAGCCTTGAATTTTCTTTATACAAAGGCTTAAATATAGCAAGATCAAGGACTGTTTTATGCGAATTTTAAGCTTTATTTTTTCTTTGATCTTTCTTGTTGGGCTAAGTGGTGTTATTTATGGGCTTTATCTTTTTTCAAATTCTGGGGTTGAAAATTACACCTTTAAGGAATTTAAGCCTCCGCTTAGCACTCAAATTTTTGATAGAAATGGCAAATTAGTAGCCAATATCTTCGACAAAGAACACCGCTTTTATGTAGAGTATAAAGACATCCCACCTCGCTTGATAGAAGCCTTAATAGCCATAGAGGACACCGCTTTTTTTGAGCACAGTGGAGTAAATTTAGACGCCATAATGCGAGCCGCATTTAAGATGTTTCGTGCTGGAAAGGCAGTAGAAGGAGGATCAACCCTAACCCAACAACTAATCAAAAACACAGAACTTACCCCAGAAAAAACCATCTCACGCAAGATAAAAGAGGTATTACTTGCCTATCAGCTTGAATTAAAGCTCTCAAAGGAGGAGATCTTAGAAAGGTATTTAAATCATATCTTTTTTGGGCACGGATATTACGGGATTAAAACCGCTTCTTTGGGGTATTTTCGCAAAGAATTAAACGAGTTAAATTTAAAAGAAATAGCTATGCTTGTTGGTATGCCTAAGGCTCCAAGCACCTATGATCCTACAAGAAATTTAAATTTGTGCATTTCAAGGGCAAACAATGTCCTTCATAGGATGTTTAGCATAGGTTGGATCTCAGAGGCTGAGTATATACAAGCTGTTAAATTTATGCCACAAATTTATGATGACACTTTAACAAAAAATGTAGCACCCTATGTGGTGGATGAGGTGATTAAAAGATTAGAGCCAGTGCTTAGTAATTTAAAAAGTGGGGGCTATAAGGTGGAGTTAGCCCTTGATCTTGATGTGCAAAATATGGCAGAAACAGCCCTTCGCTTTGGCTATGATGAGATAGTTAAAAGGGATAAGGATGCGAATTTAAGCACCTTAAACGGGGCTATGGTGGTAGTTGATCATCAAAATGGGGATCTTTTGGCCTTGGTTGGTGGGGTGGATTATAATAAAAGTAATTTCAATAGAGCCACTCAAAGTCTAAGACAGCCAGGAAGTTCTTTCAAGCCCTTTTTGTATCAAATCGCCATTGATCTTGGCTATTCACCTGTGAGTGAGGTAGCTGACATTTCAAGGACCTTTGGTAGCTGGAGACCTAAGAATTTAGGAGGAGGCATAAAAGGGCTTGTTACCCTAAAAGATGCCCTCACTCGATCAAGAAATTTAGCCACCATAAACCTAGCCTTAGACATAGGGCTTGATGTTGTTTATAATAGGCTCTTAGAGCTTGGTTTTAGCGATCAAATTCCAGCTGATCTTTCCATAGTACTTGGAAGCTTTGGCATTTCTCCTTTGGACTTTGCTAAGTTTTATACTATGTTTGGTGATTATGGGGTTATGAAAGAGCCTATTTTGATTAAAACTGTGAAAGATAGAAAGGGCAATACCGTTTTAAGCTTTGAAAACAACGCCACTGAGGTTGCAAATGCAGCACAGATCTATCTAACCCTTTCTATGATGGAAAATGTAGTAGCAAGAGGCACAGGGCGAAATGCTAGCGTAGCTGGTATAGCAGTGGCTGGAAAAACAGGCACTAGCAATGAAAGCAAGGATGCTTGGTTTGTAGGGCTTACTCCTGAGATAGAAGGAATCATTTGGTTTGGAAATGACAACAATAAACCTATGAAGGCTACTGAGGGCGGTGCAAGGACAGCTGCACCTGTGTTTAGGGAGTTTTTAACAAGATATATAGATAAATTTCCTAATACAAGAAGGTATTTTAGGGTACCTGAGGGGGTAAGTAGGGGTAATTATAACGGCACAAGCGAGTTTTACACGCCAAAGTCTCCCTTTCCTCAAAAAAGTATTTATCAAAACCCAGATGAGATGCTCTTTTGAGCTTATTTTGAGACCATTTTAATGGATACTTTTTTAAAGAGTATTTAGGGCTTTGCTAGCTCTTAGTTTATGCCTTGAATTTTAAGACTAAAAATATTTTGATTTGATACAAGATTAGGCTTAAGATAACTTAAGCAGATTTTGGCTTATCAACTTTAATAAATTTTGATAAGAATTTTGTCTCAAAATTTTCGTATCATATCTAAATTTTGTTTCTTTTAAATAAAGTATAAAATTTTCTTTCTTAGCCTTTAAATTTGACAAGTCTAAACTTCGCAAAGCCCCTTTTGCTTGCAGTTACGAATGTGTAGCACGAAGTAAAAAAATACTGTACAATTCTTTAAATTTAGCCTCTGAAATTTTGAAACAATTGATATACTTGTTTTTCATCAATGTAATAATAACTTAAAGCTTTTTTATTTGAGCTTAAGTTGTCTTGAGCCATTTTAAAAACTTGCTTTAAATCAAAAAGAAAAAGGTGTAAAAAATGAAAGAAATTCAACTAGCTCACGGGGGCAAATAAACGAGTTTTTGCAATTTTTAAGGTGCTTGACAATAGTATTTTAAGGGATGCAAATGAGCGGCGATTGTGAGTTTTTCGCAGTTTTTGCAAAGCGAGACTTTAAATTCAAGCAAGAACGCAAATTTAAAGTTATCGCAAAGTGCGAATTTGAATTCTTTACAAAATGTGAATTTAAATTCTATTAAAAGTTAAACTTTAAATTTTGTGCAAAATACAAAGTTAAATTAAGTTTAAATAAGAATTCAAATTTAATGTAAAATGAGAATTTAAATCCCACTTAAAATGCTTTAAATTCAACTCAAAATAATGATTTAAAATCACACGAAAATTCAAACCAAAAATCAGCCAAAAATTCACAAAACACTCACAATTTAAAAGAAAATTCACAAAAAAGCGTGAATTTTTTATGAAATTATATTAAAAATTCACAAGAAAATTTGACCAAAAACAACGATTAAATTCCACAAAAAATTCACAAAATACCTTAAATTTCAGAGAAAATCCAAACAAAAATTCAATTCAAAATTTTGCAAATTTAAGCCAAAATTCGCACGAAACTTTAAGCGAAATTTTAGCTCAAAATTCAACCCAAAACTCCCAAAAAAGCAATGTTTTAAGCGATAAATTCACTATCAGCACGGATTTTCTTGCTGTAAGTCTCATTTTTTGGAGCGATGAGGTAAATATAGGTAAGATCTGCGTTTGTGGCAGTGTCAATGATGTGCTGATTATATAGGCTGTGTTTGATTTTTTGCTTTTTTCAATTTAATTTTGTCTTTTGAAAAATTGAAATTGTGTGAATTTTACAAAAAATTCAAGCAAAAATTCAAGTCATAAAATGAGACAAACTCCATAGCCGAGGCAAACAAATAGCTACGAAAATGAGCGTGCAGGCGAGTTTGCGACATTTAAAAAGCGTGTAAAGCCCTGCTATGCCTAGCACAACGAGAAAGGCAAGATAAATGAACAAAAGATAATTTTCATCATCTACATAAGTAGCGTTACCAAACAACCACAAAGCATTGGACAAGACAGTGCCTATGAAAAAGCACGCGTAGGGGTAAAAAAGCCATAAATTTGGGAATTTTTTATGCAAAATGAGGCTGACTAAACCCAAGACACAAAGCGTTAGAGCAAAAGGCAAGATGAGTAAATCCCTTAAATTTAATCCGTTAAGCGAAGCGGACTCAAAAAGTGAGTAGCCAGAAACGCAAAGCCAAAAGCTCCAAAAAATCGCAAGCAAGATTTTAGCACTTAGTCCTTGTGTATAAAGTATCCAAGCCCCAGCACCAAGGAAAAAGAACCAAAAAATTAAGGGTAAAAAGTCCATACACTCGCCTTTCATTGTAGAATTCAAGCACCTTGCTAGGATTTTTGGCATACCCTGTTGCCGAGCAAACCTCCATTACACCGTAATTTTCCCAAGGTCCGCCACTATCTTTAAAGGTTTTTAATCTGCTTTTTGCACTTAGTCCAGCCCCACTTAAAATCATAGCCTTTTTTATTTTTACCAAGCTAAAATCCTTCCTGCCAACAAAGCATTTTTAAAAGGCAAAATGCCAATTTTCATTTTCATCAAGCTGTGATTGATGGATAAATCCCACCTTTGCGTCCTTTGTCTTACGCGTGTTTGGTGGGAAATAAATCACCTTATGCCATTTTTTATTTATGTTTTGATTAAATCCTAGCAATTTTGTTTGTTGGATTTTTACTACCAAAATATCACTAAAATCTTTTTTGTAGATTCGTGCTACAATGTTGCCATTTGGCGATTCTCGTAGATTTACAAAATCATCTTTTGTTTTAAGCGACAATGTATATACTTCTTGCTCGCTGTATTCATTCAAATACGGTTTTACATTTTCATCCATTTTTTCGCTTAATTTTTTGATAAACTTAATTTTATCTGCGACAAGATAACTTCCCGCACTACACGCAGAAGAGTCCGCTATCAAGGCTATATCTTGATGATGCTTACTCCACACATCGCTTATATATCCACTCATATTTGCCACCTCAAATTCCACCTCATAGCTTATCTTTCCAGCAAAGCCATCAAGCACCCATTGAGGAATCTTATCAAGCACTTCTTTTTGATTGTGCGAATTTGGCTTTATCTGTAAATGGACATAAGCTAAAAAACGCGGTAAATTCTCATTTTCAAACAAGGTCTGCATAGGAAGATCATCACAACCTTGAAGACCCCCATAATGTGGCTTAATTGTAAGCTTTCCTTTTAGCTTAATGGGAGCTTTTAAACGGTAGTTGCAAAACTTCTCGGCTTCATTATCAAAGCAAGTTAATTGAGCTAGCTTTTGCCCCTTATCATTTGTAGTGATTTCATACCAAATGGGCGTAAAATGCTTTTTGACAAAGGCTATATGCCGTTGCTTTATAGGTGCGCTACAATGAGTATAACACTCATAAGGTCTCTTAGTTCTTTCACAAATATGAATACAGTCAGAGCTTGCATCATCTAAAAATTCCAGCCAATATTGATTTTGCTCTTTTTTGATTTGCTCTAATCTTTCTAGACTTATTTCATCAGCCAATACTGCCAAAAAGCTAAAACATAGAAAGGCTAATATTTTTTTCATTTTACAACCTTATTTTTGACATTGTATTTCTTTTAAGGAAATTTGACAAGACATTACAAAATAAAAAGTCGCACAAAGTCTAGCCATTATAACACAAACAAAAAGCCAGATTCGCTCACACTCAGCGCCACTACCACCCATTCCAACCGCTTTCAAGTTCTTCCCATTTACTTCGTATTTCTTTAATCTTTCCCAACTCTTTCAAACTCATTTGCTTTAAATGACAGCTTGTATCATCAGTGTCGCTACACGCATCAGAGCAAAAACCTCCTATATTTTCGCAATCCTTGGCAAAGTAATGCCTTGCCTTTGCTATATCCTTTTTCACTTTTTTTCCGCCCACAGCCTTGCCAAAAAGATATATTTGCCCCAAGTGCATACAGTCCTCACCCAAAGCACAAGCCTTATCATAGTAATGCAAGGCTTGTTTTTGGCTGATAAGCTCGCTCATACCAAAGTTCGTTTCCCCATCATAAAAATGTCCAAAACTCAAACAATGCTTAGCAATTTGCAACTCATCACAAGCTAGCTTAAAATAATCTAAAATGAATTGTTTTCTAAGCTCATCATCAGCCCTTGCTTCTGCATACGCAAAAAGAACAAGGGGATTTGAGTTAAGATAATCGCTTCGTTTTTTGGCGTTTTGAAGCATTAAAGCCACCTTTTTGCCATACTGCCTTGCGAGTGTGTAATTTAACTCTGGCTTATAATCATAATAAAAATACGCAAGATATTCACAGCCTGTAATCTCGCCCAAATCACAAGCCTTTTGTGCTGCTTTTTTGAATTTGGGTGGATAGATTTTATCATCCTCGCTTTCATAACTGTCTTTGTCAAATTTATCTTTGTGAAAAAAATCATAATAAGCCAAAGTAAGCACCTCGCAGCTTGTGGCATTGTTTTCATCGCATAATTTTTCGTGTGCGTTTATAATCTCATCTCGCCCCGCACAAGCACGGTGTGAAAGTTGTGAATTTAAGCCTTCCCAGCGACAAAACTTATCCAAATGTCCGATGTAATAAAAATCGCTTTGCTTATGCTTTCTCCACTCTTGCAAATCATCATTTATAGATTTTTCGATTTCTTTGTCGCGCTCATTGCAAGCTTTGGCTAAATTTTCTTTACACATTTTATCCATATCATCTATAAATTCCCCACTATAATACTCTTTTGTCTTGCTCAATTTAGCTTTTTTCAGCTCAATACAAGCATTTTTGTTGCCCTGCTGACATAATCTTTCAAAAAAATCATCTATGTCGTGTTTTTCACAAAAGGTACCATTTTCATATTCTTTACACTCTTTAAATACCATACCAATACCACGGTCTGCTAGCTTTGTAGCACTCAAAGTCAAATGCTCGCAAGCATTATCGGGCGTATTTATCTCACACGCCCTGACATAGTGAAATATCGCTTGTTTAAAATTCTCATCTTTTTCCTCTAGCTGTGCGAGTTTAAAGCATTGCTCATCATCTTTTTGTATTTGCTCAACGGTTCTATTATCATCGTTAAAAAGGCTATAATAACACTGCTGATAAAGCTTTTCTTTACTTTCGCAAGCGTTAAACATAAATAATAAAGCTATGCTAAAAACTGCTAAATTCAGTAGCTTGCTTAAATTTGCCATTTGCTTTTGTCCTTTTTTGAATTTTACTTTAAAAAAAATTAAGTCCTTGAATTTTACAAAAAATTCAAAACCTTCAAAAACAAAATTGCTGATTTTTCTATCAAACTAGGCTACTCATCTATTTATTCTAAAGAGTGTCTCTTTATATATTTTTCAACAAAATCCTCCAAAAGTGCGTCATTTACGGCTTCAAGTTTGATTTTGTGCTTTTTGTCATTTTCATCAAGCAAGGCTCGGTAAAAAATAAACGGCTCGCCCACTTCATCAAGCTCATCATCAAGCAGCTGTTTGCTGAATTGATGCAGATAAATTTGCCCTTAATCAGCTTAAAGCTAAGGTATTCAAGGCTGTTTTTGCCCTCACCCTTTGGCTCTTTGGCAGAAGTGATGGTAAAATACTCATCCTTCACTTCGCCTATTAAGTTGCCCCAGCAAAAGCCTTGTGAATCGCCTTTTTCATCAAAGATATTTGCGCAGTTGTAATCCTTAGCCAGTGCCCTCTTTATCCTTCCAGTTTCTAAGCACCACGGTGATAAATTTCTTTCCGCCCACTTGAAGTGAGCCTGCGTCTGTTGTGAGATTGTTTGTATCGTAGCGAAGCGTTTAAAAGTAGGCATTTTTTGTGTGTTCTTTTAGTGCATAATGTGAGAGTGTATAAATGCGAAAAGAGAGCATAAGCTCTAAACCGCTTTTTATGCTTCTTTCGCCTAAATTCTGCTCGCTTTTTTGGCGTAAATTTGCAAGCCACTGCCTTTGCTCTTTCAAAAGCCTTTCTTTGCCTGCCTTATCAAGGCTAGCCCTTGCCATATGTCTGTGCCATTTGTTTGTCTAACGCGGCAAGCTCTTCATCGCTGCAAATGAGCTTTTCGGTGTTTGTCCTTGCTTTTTTACAATCAAGGCTAGGACTTATAATGCTTTGCTCGCTTTCTTTCTTTTCTTGGTTTGTTTGCTTTGTTTGCGTGGAATTTGCATACATATTTACACACAAAACAAGCCACACAAAGCCTAAAATTTTGCTTAAATTTTTCATTTGTTTTGTCATTAAAATTTAAAAATCATCTTTTTGTCTAATGTCAAAAAAATTCTCATCTTTGCTTTCAATCTTGCGTAGTGGAATATAATAAATCATCACAATCCGAAAAAGTATCAAAAAAATAACCGCGCCCAAAATGACAAACCAAAAAGGATCTATACTACTTAGCTCATTTTGTATTCGATTCATTTGCAATAATAGCTCCATATTCATAAGATCTTCATCGCGCCTTAATGCTTTATCCCAAATGCTTATCTCTCTTGGAGTAGGTGTGCTAATCCACTGCCACAAGAGATAAAGGGCAAATCCTAGCACCGCGACACACACAGCTACGATGCTCTCTAAGCCCACTATCCCATTGCACCACGTTGTTTTGAATTTGGATTTATATCGTGTTTTGCAATGTTTACACTCAATAATCCCACCACTAATAACGCTTTGATACACAGAGAGTGTCTCAAATTTGTTTATATGCTCTCCGCAAACTTCACATTTTGTCGTAAATGCCATCGTTAGTCCTTAATTTGATGTTTAAAATTAAACGCCAAATTTTAGTCTTTAAAAGCCAAAAAATTCTTAAATTTCGTAAATTTTTTATCTAAAATCCAAAAAATTCACGCAAATTTAGCAAATTTTCGCCCAAAATTCACGCCTTGCCGTCATTGCGAGCCTTGCGAAAGCAGGCGAAGAATCCATTTTGAATTTTTTACGCTAAATTTAAAGGCGACTTTAAGGCTGTGGATTCTTCGCTACGCTCAGAATGACGAATTTCGGAGGTTTTGCGTGAATTTTAAGCCAAAAATTCAGCAAAATTTCCCCAAAAATTCACGCAAATTCAGCAAATTTTCGCCCAAAATTCACAAACAAAACTCAAAAGCCACATTCACAAAATGCCAAAGCCAAAATTCACGCTTTTTATGCAAGGGTGTGAATTTTTTGTTGAATTTAAACCAAAAATTCAAGGATTTTCTAAAATTTCAAGTATTTTCTAAAAAATTCACAAAACGCCCCAAAACCCACAAAAATCCACTTAATCAATTAAATATACTCTCATCTAAATTCTCTAAATCCTTTAAACTAAGGCTTTTTATGTAGCAGAAGGTGTCGCCGTTTATATTATCTTGGCATTCTTGCTTGCAAGCCTCGTTTAAAACCCCATTTTCTGTGCAATCTTTCTTGCAGTTATATTCGCAATCCTTGGCAAAGCACCATCTTGATTTTTTGAGATTTGGCTTTGCTCTTTTGTCGCCCACATCCTCGCCCCAAAGGTAGATTTGCCCCAAACCGCTTCGCCTAGCTCGCACGCTTTGTTGTAGTAGTGCAAGGCTTGTTTGTGGTTGATTAACTCTTGCCTATGCTCGTTTCATCTATCAAGCCCCTTATCATAACGCTCGGCAAGTGTCTTGCACGCATTTGCACCTCCCAAATCACAACCCGTTTTAAGATAATAAAGCAAGGTTTTAATCTATTCTTTCTCCTCAATGTCCTCTTCAAGCTTGGCGAGCTGCACGCATTGATGAATACCTTTTAGTGTCTCGCACGCCATTTTTCCATACTCTCTTGCTAGCTTTAAGTTTTTACCGTCCTCGTGTAAGTAAAAATACTCAGCTAATGCGTAGCAGCTTTGCGGATTTCCTAAATCACAAACTTTTTGTGCTGCATCCTTAAAGGGCTTTATGTATCTTTTATCTTCATACAAACTTCTTCTATCCGTGCTGTAAAATACTGCAATGTCAATGCAGGCTTCACCATTTTGTGTGCCTTTTTCATTTTTTTCTCTTTGCAAGTAATTTACAGTTAAATTTGCTTGAATTTTTTCTTTAAATTTTGCCTTTTAAAGTCTTGTTCGCTTTGTCTTGCTTAATCCTTAAGATTTTAAAACTTGTAAAAATTAAAACTTCAAATTTTACAGTAAATTCAAAAAAATTACTGTTTTTAAGCTAAAATTTAAGACAAAATTAATTTTTAAAGAGGCACATTTAGCTTTTAATTCTAGCTTTTGTGCCTTAGAAATTCATAAAAAGGAACTTTGGGTGATAAAAAAGGCTATGATCTTAAGCGGGGCTGGGCTTTCAGCTGAGAGTGGGCTAAAAACCTTTAGAGATAGTGGAGGACTTTGGGAAGATTATGATGTGATGGAGGTTTGTTCTGCTTCTGGCTTTGCTAAAAATCCTAGCAAGGTGCTTGAATTTTATAACCAAAGACGCATTCAGCTTAAAAATGTAAAGCCAAATCACGCCCACGAGGTCATAGCAAGGCTGAAGGCTGAATTTAAAGAAAGGCTTTTCATCATAACGCAAAATGTTGATGATCTGCTTGAAAGGGCTGGTTGTGAGGATGTCATTCATTTGCATGGCTACTTGCTTGAACTTTATTGCACAAATTGTGCTTATAAGCAAAACATAGGATATAAAAGGCAAGAAAGCACAATTTGCCCTAAGTGCAAGCAGCCCTTTTTAAGACATAACATAGTTATGTTTGAGGAGCAAGCCCCTGAATACTCTACACTTTATGAGGCTTTAAACGAGACAGGGCTTTTTGTTTGCATAGGCACAAGTGGCTATGTTTTGCCTGTGGGGCATTTTGCAAGAAGGTGTGAAAAAAGCATTTTGAATAATCTTGAAATTGAAGCTAAGTTAGCTTTGTATTTTGATAAATGCTATGAGCTAAGTGCAACTGAGGCTATCGATAAGATAGCTAATGATTTAAGAGAGTTTTTCAAGGAATGAAAAATTTTAACCTGAATTTAAAAGTATATTTTTAAAGGCTCAAGACAACTTAAGCTCTAATAAAGGAGCTTCAAGTTTATGATTACAGCGATGAAAAACAAGTATATAATTCGTTCCCGAATTTCGCAGATATAATTTAAGGAATTTTGAAGTATTTCTGCCTTGATATTAAAGC
>NZ_QHLI01000023.1 GCF_006864425.1 Campylobacter troglodytis
GCGTTATAATCGAAAAAATTAGCCAAAATGAATTTAGCATTGACATAATGCCTTTGAATTCTTATGAAAAATTTATAACTGATAATGCAGAATAAAATGCAAAGCGTTTGAAATACGCACAAAATCCACACACACATATTGATTTTGTCATTTATCATAAAATGGATAAAAAGCCACTTTTAGCCATAGAAATTGACGGCTTTGCCTTTCACAACGAAAGCACTACGCAAACAAAACGAGACGAGCTAAAAAACAAAATTTTAGCAAAATTCAACTTCCCGCTTTTAAGGCTTAATACCACGCAAAGTGGGGAAGAAAAACGCATAATACAAGCTCTAAGACAAATACTTTCATAATAAAGCATAATAAATGCTATAATTTCAAAGCTTTTTAAATTTAAAACAAAAAGGACAAACACAAATGCAAGAAGCAATCAACGCAAATTTAAGCAGACAAAAGAGGGTATCCTCGGTAATTGCTGCAAGTAGTGGGAATTTAGTAGAGTGGTTTGACTTTTATATTTACGGCTTTGCGGCTGTGTATTTTGCCTCAAATTTCTCAAACGCCACCTCGACACTCATCCAGCAAATCGAGGTCTTTGCCGTCTTTGCGGCAGGCTTTTTGATGCTACCCATTGGCAGCATTATCTTTGGACGCATAGCCGATATGAAAAGCCGCAAGCAGGCTATGGTAAGCTCTATTGTCTTTATGGCACTTGGCTCTTTCATCATAGCCTTTTTGCCAGATAAGCACTCCATAGGCGATACAGCCATAGTGCTTTTATTACTTGCTAGAATCTTACAAGGCATAGCCGTTGGAGGCGAATTTGGCATAGTAGCAACCTATCTTAGCGAGATAGCCCCACAAGGAAAAAGAGGCTTTGTATCAAGCTTTCAATACGCTACCATCATAGGAGGACAACTTCTTGCCGTGGCTAGCATAAGCCTTTTGTTTTTATTCATCGATGAAACGCAGATGCAAGAGTATGGCTGGAGGATTTTATTTTTCACAGGTGGGGTTTTGGCACTTTTAAGCTTGCTTGTGCGAGTGTTTATGAGCGATGATTCAAGCGAGGTTTTGAAAAACTACGCAGACAGGGGCAGCTTTAAAGCCTTGTTTAAGTCCTACAAAGCCCTTTTAATCGTCACCGGTGTAACGGCGGGTTGTACCATAGGCTTTTACACCTTCACTGTGTATCCAAAGGTCTTTATGATAAATAACGGGGTTGATACAGTGGTAGCAAACAACATAATGCTAGGGTCCTTATTTATACTCTGCCTTGCCATACCCTTCATAGGTGCTTTAAGCGACAAGATAGGCTTTAAAATCTCCCTTTTCATCTATCTTGGCTTTTGTGTGCTTTGTGCTTATCCGCTTTTTAGGGTGCTTGCAAATGCTGAGAGTGTGTGGGCTTTGTTTGGCATTTGTGCCTTGATGTGCTTTATGCTTGGCTTTTACACGGCTGTGGCTGCCATCTCTAAGACCTCGCTCTTTCCGCCTCAAATTCGTGCCCTTGGCGCTGGGCTTGGGTGTATGATAAGCGTTGGGCTTTTTGGAGGAAGTGTGAATTATGTAGCCTTGCAGTTTAAGGCTTGGGGTGTTGAGTGGGGATTTTTTGTGTATTTTGCTGTGGTGGCTGTCATTTCTTTAATTTGCACTGCTTTGATACCAAAGCAAAGGGAGCTTGACTAGGGCTTAGTGAGTTTAACTCAGTAAAGACTAAGTGTTTAGGCTTGGTTTATGAATTTTTAAATTAATTTTTAACAGTTTAAAATGTCTCGAGCCTTAATTTTTAACCGTGCTTGAATTTAAAGAACTCATAATGCTTTTGGCTCAATTAAACCTAAACCAAATTGAAAGGTTCTTAAGTTATGCTTGTGCCTATGAAAAAACAAATACATAATTCATTCCCAAATTTTGCAGATATAATTTAGGGAAATTTTGAAGTATTTCGCCCTTGATTTAGAGGCGAAAAAACGCTCTACTTTGTCAAATGCCTCATCAAAGTTTGTGTAAAATTTTCAAAGAAATTCGCATTTTAACCCTTAAAGAGTGTGAGAAACTTTCTAAAATGAGTGGCGAGATTGAAGTTGATGAGAGTTATTTTTTACAATGCTAGGCTCGTAACTGCGAGCAGAATAGGCAAAAAAGGGTGCGTGGAAGGCGTGGGAGCTGGTCGCAAAAGTTTTTACTTCGTTAAGCCTCTTGTAACTGAGTAGTAGAAGTTTGCGAAATTTAGACTTGCTAAATTTAAGGGCTAAAAAAGAAAATTTTATCCTTCATTTAAAAGAAACAGAATTTATCTATAATACGAAAATTCAAGGTCAAGATTTGTATAAAATCTTATTAAAAATGATAAGAGAAAATCTGCTTAAGTTGTCTTGAGCCTACTTTTTTTTGAAAATACTAAGCCCCCTAACTTGAATTTAAAAAGCCTGAATTTAAGCCTTCAAAGCCTTTTTCCCTTGCATACTTTAAGCAAAGAACTTGACAGTTTATTTTCAAAACTTGCTTACTAAAACTAAATTTGCAAAGCTACATTTAGCTTATAAAAACTCAATGCTTAAAGCATCTAAGTTTTGCGAACAAAGGAATTTGTTGTTATTTTGATTTAAGTTAGCTTACATAAAAGGCTTTAATTTTAGAACTAGCCTTTAAAAATCCCTTAAATTCAAGCTAAAAACCTTAATTTATAAGCCCAATAAAGCAAGATCTATGCTTTTAACTTTATTATGCTAGAATTTGCCTAAAATTTAAGGAATTAAGATATGGATCTAGCTTTTAATCAAGTTCTCATAGCCTTTTTACTTGCTAGCTTTGCAGGACTTAGCACTAGCTTTGGTGCTATAATCGCATTTTTTTCTAAGAGTGATAATTTCAAAATCCTTTCCATAGGGCTTGGCTTTTCGGCTGGGGTGATGATTTATATCTCTTTTATGGAGATTTTGCCTGATGCCTTTGAGAATTTTTCAAAAATGTATGATAATTTTTGGGGAGAGTTGTTGGGTATATTTTGCTTTTTTGTTGGCATTGTTCTTTGTGCCTTGGTTGATAAGTTTGTGCCAGAAGACTTAGACAAGCAAAGGCAGACTGAATATGAGGAGCTTAAAAACCTAGATGAAGAGCCTAATCTTCAAAATCAAAGTATGCTAAAAAGAGCAGGAATTTTAACCGCTGTTGTCATAGCCATTCATAATTTCCCAGAGGGCTTTGCCACCTTTGTTTCAGCCCTTGATAATCTTTCCTTTGGAGTAGCCATAGCCATAGCCATAGCAATTCACAATATCCCAGAGGGTATGGCTGTGTCCTTGCCCATTTATCACGCAACAGGCAACAAAAAAAAGGCCTTTGTATACTCTGCACTTTCAGGGCTTACCGAGCCTTTGGGTGCCTTGCTAGGAGCTCTTTTTCTTTTGCCCTTTATAAATGAGTTTGTGTTAGCAACTGTTTTTGCTGTCATAGCTGGAATAATGGTGTATATATCCTTTGATGAGCTTTTACCTGCTGCTAGGGTTTATGGAGAGGCGCATCATTGCTTGTATGGCTTACTTTCTGGTATGGGCGTGATGGCTTTAAGCCTTGCTATGCTTCATCATTTTTAGAGCTTATCCTTGCAAGAGAGTTTTTTGAATTCTTTGATATAAAAAGCATTGAGTTTTTTAAATTCATCAAAGCGAAGTATAAACATTACTTTGCCGATCTTACTCTTAAAAATTTGCAAGAGTTTTCAAAAGGATCTTTTTTGCAAACAAGCATTAAATTTTGCATATTTTAGACTGGGCTATCTCAAAGCCTAGCTTTTAAAAAACGCAATCTCTTCGCTAAAACAAAATTTCTTCTGTAAAAACCTAGTTTCTCCTGCAAAACGAAATTCTTCGCTAAAACACAGCTTCTTTAAACAAGCTTATTTAGAGCTTATTTTGCCTTGAATTTTAACTTGACTTATTGTTTTAAAACAGATACACTCAAAATTAAGTTTCTAAAAGGAGTACAAAATGTTTAAATGCCTTTTCATTTTAAACCTTAATCTTCGCATAGAAGCCTTTAACAAAGTTTCTTACAAGTGCTACTAAGTCCTCTTAGCCCTTAAAAAGCGGTTTTAGATCTATCTTATATACTTTTGTCTTTGTCTAGGTTTATGTCAGAAAAATTCAGCAAAGTGCAATTAAAAGCATAAATTCAAAGCTATTTAAATTCAAGCTAAATGACAGCCTTGCAAAAATTCTTTATAAGACAAATGCTTATTGCTAAGCTTAGATCTTACTTAAAACCTGCTTTGAATTTTATCAATACAAATTCAAGGTCTAACTTCCTTTTAAGCCTTTAATTCTTTTTCAAAAGAGCTTTAGCCCTTATGTTTGCTTAAAAATTGGCTTAAAAGTAAGATTTTAAACAAGTTTAAATAAAAATAAGGATTAAAAATGACACTTTATCAAAACACAAATTTTTGGCATCTTTGTAAGAAATACATCTTTCCAAACGCCATTTCAGCGGCGTTTTTCTCAGCTTATATGGTGATAGACGGCATCATAGTTGGGAGATTTCTAGGTAGCGAGGCTCTGGCAGCAATGGGGCTTGTGATGCCATTTGTGATGATGAGCTTTGCCCTAGCGGATATGATAGCCATAGGCTCATCCGTGCAAATCTCACTGCGTTTGGGCGAGGGCAGGTTAAAAGAGGCAAGAGAGCTTTTTTCAGCTTGCGTTTGTTTAATAGTGGGGGTTTCGTGCGTTTTAGGGCTTTTGGCTTATTTTGGAGTGGAGCTTTTCTTGGGTTTTATGGAGGCTCCGACTGCTGTGGAAACCTTGTGCGTGGAGTATTCAAGGGTTTTGGCTTTGTTTATGCCAATCATAACGCTATCTTACGCCCTTGATAATTACTTGCGTATTTGTGAAAAGGGCGTTTATAATATGTTTGTAGGCATTATTACCGTTGTAAGCAATGTTTGCCTAATGTATCTTTTTGTCGCACTGCTTGAATTTAATCTTTTCGGGGCAGCACTCGCTCTTTGCTTGGGGCTTAGCACAGGCACGATTTTAAGCCTTTTGCCCTTTTTTAGAGAAAATTTGGTGCTGAAATTTTGCCCGCCAAAGCTCACGCTGTCAAGGCTAGGAAACATTTTATATAATGGTAGCTCTGAATTTTTAAGCTCTATCTCAGGCTCGCTTTTTTTAATTTTTGCAAACTCCGTGCTTTTAAAGCTTAGTGGTTCGCTCGGTGTGGCGGCTTTTTCTGCGATTTTATACATTGATGGCTTTATCATTTCGGCTATAATGTCCTTTAATTCGTCCTTGCAGCCCATTTTGAGCTATTTTTTCGCTCAAAAAAATCGCACCAAAATCAAGCTAATTTTGCGTTATTTACTTTACATAAACGCCGTTTTCTCACTGTTTGTTTTTGTGATTTTGGCACTTTTTAGAGAGCAAATTTCAGGCTTTTTTGGCAAGGACATTGAATTCATTGCCTTTGTGAGCTTTGCATTATTACTTTATAATTTTAATTATCTAGTAGCTTGGTTTAATGTGCTTGTAAGTGCCATTTTAACGGCATTTAACAAGCCCACAAGCTCTATGATTTTAAGCCTAGCAAATAGCCTTATCATTCCGCTTTTCTTTTTGTTTTTAATGAGTTCGTATCTTGGCACAAAGGGCGTATTTTTAGCCCCCTTTTGTGCCGAGCTTGTAATTTTATTTTTAAGTGCGTCTTTGCTTAAAAAGAGCTTGAATTTTTAGGCATTTTTTGGACTTTGAAAGGCTGAATTTATGGCTTTTTGAGCTATGAGATATTTTTGAATTTATCTAAGGTGGGATTTTGTGTTATCTTTTTAAAAAAGTTAAAATTTGTGAAGTTTAAAGAGGAAATTAACAGTTTTTAATATGAAAATTCACAAAAGGCACTCAAAGCTAAAATTCAAGCCTTTGTTTGATTTTAGCTTAAAAAATTCAAGGCAGATAAGAAATACAAGCTACTACAAAGAGCATACAAGCTTTTAGCAAAGCAAACTCAAGCAAAATTCGTCCTCTGTTTTTAGTAAGCTAGACACCAACGAATTCAATCAAAGTTAGAATTCACAAAGGCATTACAAACTCACACCATATCAAATTCACAAGCAAGGTTAAATTCAAACAAAGCTCAAAGCTTTGCTAAATATAGCTCATCCGCACAAAGCTAACTAAATGAAACTAACAAGACTTTAAAGCCTTGCATAGTGTCTTTGTGTAAATTGCGAAGCGAAAAAAGCCTACAAAAACTAAAATTCACAAAGGCACTAAAAATTTAATAAAACAAACACTACAAGGACACAATTTTGCTAAAAATTCCTAGCCTAATCCTTATCCAGCATATCCTCCATTAGCTTAAAGAATTTAACGCTTTGCTCTTCCATAGCCTTAAAGCTCTCGCATACTTCTTCAAGATCCTTCTTGCTTCTTATCCTTTCTATGCCCTGAGCTGCTAGCTCATGCACTGTGCCATGCACAGCTTTAAGCTCAGCATACAAAGGATCCTTCTCATACCTAGCCTTGCCCTCATCTTCCATCCAAGAGGAGAAGTTACAGTCTGTTGTAAGCTGGGTGCTTTTTTTCTTGCTTTGTGCTAGATTATAAGCATCATCTTTAAAGATGATATGATCAACCATAAACAAGTTTCCATTGATCTGCCTTGCTACTCTAGATAGGATCTTAGCCCTTTCATTAGACCTTATAGACAACTCTTTTAGCATCTCATTTAGCTGGTTTATGTGGGTATTTGCCTCGCTCATTGAGGAGCTCATATTTTCTGAGTTTTGCAAGATCGAGCCACTATTTTCTTGCAAGACAGAGATATTTGTTCTTATGTCATTTGTAGCCTTTTGAGTTCTTTCAGCTAGCTTTCTAACCTCATCAGCTACCACAGCAAAGCCGCGTCCGTGCTCACCAGCCCTTGCTGCTTCTATGGCTGCATTTAGTGCCAAAAGATTTGTTTGCTCGCTTATGTCTTTGATAAGATCAATTATGGAGTTTATATCCCCACTTTGCCTTGCTAGGTTATCACAAGCTGAGCGGTTTGATTCTATAAGCACATTTAGCTCCTCAAAGGAGTGCAAGACAGACTGGGTTTGATCGGCTTGTTTTGATATATTTTGTGCTACTGTTTTTCCCTTATCTGCTATGTCGTTAAGTACTTCGGTTGATTTATTAAAGCTTCCTTGTAGATGAACTAGCTGCTTTTTGTTATCATCTATCTCATCCAAGGTTGTCGTGAGGTGCTCTTTTATACGCATTTCTTTGGCTTCATAGATCTGATCCACTGCTTCGTTTACTTTATTAGCAACAAAGATCACATTTGGGTAAAAGCCCTCTGTTAGTATCCTTCTTCTAACCAAACTATCAGAAGCAGCAGCTGTGAAAACCACCCTACACTCAATGGCAAAGCTTTGATAATGATCAACTAGCTTGTTAATGCCACGTGCTATATGATCTATGTTTGCTTGCCCTAAATTTGTGGCCCTTAAATTAAAGATGCCCTTATTTACTTGGCGAATTAGATCTAAGACCTCATCTACTCTTTTGTTAAGCCTTGCGAATTTAGTATAAAAGATGAAGGCTAAAATCGCACTTAAAACAAAAAGCACAGCAAAGATAATGGTAAGCATAAAAACTCCTTTTGATCCTTAGGATCTTAGTTTGAATTTAAGCAAGGGCTTAGCTTTTTTTAAAAGCATTTATGGCTATTTGTCTTAGCTTGTGCTAAGTGCCTTAGATCTTGTCTTATAAACTTGCACTAAAGAACTCAGCTTTAAAAGCTCTTTTAGCTTTTGCCTTCAAATGTGCTGAGCTACCATATGATTTTATAGGTTTGCAAAAGGTAGCACAAGCTTCATATGACAAAGATTGCTAAGATAAAACTTAAAGCAAAGCCTTAAAATTAAAGGCTTAAAAAACTTGTTGTTTTAAAAGCTGGGCTTTTAACTTAGCTCTAAACTGTCAAAAGCCAAATAAGCTTAAAAAAGCTAAATTCAACTTGACTAACTTTACTCCCTTAAAGCTTAAATTCAAAATTTTAATTTTAGCTTAAAATGTTTAACAGTTCTTAAATTTAAAAACCCTTTAAAAACCATCACAAAAAGCACTTTGGCTAATTTAGCCTGTCTTGGCTGATCTAACCACATCTCTGATCCCACAAATGCACTCTACCTCTGGTACTTGTAAGCAAAAGGCTGCATCTGTCATAGAGGCGTTTTGATAATCAGCCATATAGGCTTTAATAAATTTAAAGCCAGCCTCTACTCCTCCATTTGCCTCTGCCTTTAAAAGCTCTGGGTAAAACTGCTTTGCAAAATAAACTCCATCTTCGCTTGGTCTTCTTCTAACTGAGGTATAAGCTAAAAGCTTTCCCTCACCTGAGTAGCTTGGCACCACATTTGCAAAGACCCAGTAAAAAGACCCATCCTTTGCCATATTTTTAACAAAGGCATTTACTTCATTTCCTTCTCTTAGTCTATCCCAAAGGTATTTAAAGATGGTCTTTGGCATATCAGGATGACGAACTATTGAATGAGGCTTACCAAGAAGCTCTGCTTCTGAATAGCCTGAGATGGCTATAAATTCATCATTACAATAGCTAATGATGCCTCTTGTATCTGTCTTAGAGACTAAAAAATCTCCAACCTTTCTTTCTATATTAGTAGGTATTGGCATAGGGCCTCCTTTCAAATTATTTTATACCTATATTATATACTATATCGGTTTTTTTTTTTTTTTCTTTTAGCTTAGTTTTGAGCTATCTTAGTCTTTGTGCTTAGATCTTACACAGTAGCAACTTTTTAAGTTTATTTTAATATTTTAGCTTGAAGCTTGAATTTTCTTGCCTTTAAAGGGGGCATCATTTAATCTTGGTTTGTTTTAAATTCAAGCTCATTTACAAAAATTTTGAGTAAATTTTTTCTTGCTTTTTAAAAAAGCCCTTTGAATTTAAGTTTATTTTAAGCGAAATTTTAAAGCATTGTTGAATTTTTTAACTTTAAAAATTAAAAATGTGTTAAAATATTTCTTTTTGATGAAATGATAAAACTTAGTCCTTGAATTTTAAAGGTGTTTGTGAAAGCATGCTTTAAATTTAAAAGGCTTTGGAAGGGCTTGAATTTAAAAATTCTTAAAAGACAAAACCTTGAATTTAGGCTGGATTTGTTAAAGATTTAAATTTAAAGATCTAGCAAAGCCTTGAATTTCAAAACAAGGGCTTTTAAGTGGCTTGAATTTAAAAACTTTAAATTCAAGGCAACTTATTAAATAGTGTAATTGAAGATTATTAAGGATGATTTAAGGATGATTTATGGCTGAGCTTATTGACTATGACTTGGAGGGGATTTATTATTTTATCCTTTTTGCAGTTGCCCTTGGTGCTGGCTTTATCGACTCAATAGTAGGAGGAGGAGGCTTAATTACTCTGCCAGCACTCATGGCAGCAGGGATTCCTTCTCATCTAAGTTTAGCCACAAACAAGCTACAAAGTACCTTTGGCTCGCTAACTGCTACTCTTAGCTATTTTAAGGCAAGGACTATGAAGCATTTGGCTTGGGGGGTCATTTTTACGGCATTTGGAGCAGGAGCAGGATCAATCACAGTGCTTTTTATAAACGATGAGCATTTAAAGCTAATCATCTTAATCTTCTTGGTTTTTACCTTTTTGTATATGGCCTTAAAGCCAAATTTAGGCAAGGAAAAAACAAAGCCAAGAATCAAAAATATCAAAATCTTTCACATCTTCATAGGCTTTAGCATAGGCTTTTATGATGGCTTTTTAGGACCTGGAACTGGAAGCTTTTTGATCTTTGCTTGCGTGATGCTACTTGGCTACAATCTCAAAGAAGCAAGCATAAACACAAAGATCCTAAATTTTACTAGCAATGCAGTAGCCTTGGCTGTTTTTTTGTACTTTTATAAGGTGCTTTGGCTTGTGGGCATCTTAATGGGGATAGGGCAAATGATAGGTGCCTTTTTGGGCTCAAAGCTTGTTTTAAAAACTGAGGGCAAATTTATAAAAGCCTTGTTTTTGGCTGTGGTCTTTGCTACCATTTGCAAGGTGGGCTGGGATTATTTTAGGCAGTTTTATTAATTTAAGAAAAATGTAATGCCCTATTTTTAAAAAACTATTTTTCATAAGCTTTTTTAAAGTATTGATTTCTTAGTCAAACTTGTCATTTTAGCAAAAAATATCCTTTGTCAAAGAGGCTACATTTTACAAAAAATAGTTTTTTAAAAACTACTCTTTGATAGCTTCAAAGCCTCAGTATGACATAGAACAAGGATTTTTGATAAAATTTTAGCTTGAATTTAAGCTTAAATGAGCTTGAATTTATGGCTTTAAAATGAAGCTATCTTTGAATTTAAAAAGCTTGATCTTAAGAATTTAAAAGCTTTATGCAAAGGCAAAGAATGTAAAAGGGCGAATTTTTTGAAAGATATGAAGTTTAGAGAATAAACATTTTGCCTTTTTCAAAAATAGCACAATGTAAAAGATATGATAAAATAGCGCTAAAAAAAGATTAATCATAAGAAAGTAGATTTAAGGATAAGTGATGAGTTTAAAACCGACAGCCTTTATCTTTGCAGACATTAACGGAGTAGGCAAAAGCACGCTTTATTATGATGAGCTTTTAAGAAATAAATACTTTGGCACACGCATAAATACTGATGAATTTGTCAGTAGTTTTGGAAGCTGGAAAGATCCAAAGGATCAATTTAAAGCAGCTAAAATAGCCTTAAAAGTGCGTCAAAACTGTATCAAAATGAAAACAAATTTTAACCAAGAAACAACACTTTGCGGTAAAAGCATACTTAGCCTTTTCAAAGAACTAAAAAGCAAGGGCTATAAAATTGAGCTTTATTATGTGGGTGTAAATACCCCACAAATCGCCAAAGAAAGAGTGAAAGCAAGAGTAGCAAAAGGCGGACACGGTGTTGATGAGTGCATCATTGATAAACGTTTTGATGAGTCTTTGCACAATCTTTTAAAGGTGTTTGAATTTTGCGACAAAATCATATTATTTGACAATACACAAGAATGTAAAAAGATTTTCAAATACGATAAAACAAGGCATTTCTTAGAAAATTTTATAAACCCAAATGTCAAGTGGATTAATGAGAAAATTCTTTTAGTGTGTGAAAACTATGCTTTTATCAATGATTTAAACAAAAAAATTTCTTACTATCAAGACAAAGAAAGCCTTTTGCTCTTAGCATCAAAGCAAAGACTTCAAAATGAAATTCTTAAAGATTATGAAAATTTGATAAAACAAGGCTTGAAAATCGATAAAAAAAGCCTTAAAATCATCGAGGCTATTAAAAAAGCACAGTCTAAAACTAGATAATTCTACAAGGCGATTGATACTTTTAGCTAAAATGAGCTAGGATTTTTCCTAATCAATGTTAACAAAATTTTATACAAATTTTCATTCTTAACTTTGACATTGTATCTAAATTCACTCTCTTTCAAATGAAGGTAGAAAAATTCCCTTGCCGTGAAACTAACTTAATCTAGCCTTTGTAAGGTCCTCAGAAATTCACAATTTTGT
This sequence comes from Campylobacter troglodytis, assembly GCF_006864425.1. Taxonomy (GTDB): domain Bacteria; phylum Campylobacterota; class Campylobacteria; order Campylobacterales; family Campylobacteraceae; genus Campylobacter_D; species Campylobacter_D troglodytis. Next base: position 11,555 of record NZ_QHLI01000023.1, read on the forward strand.
TGATATGATTTCGTCCGTTTGCAAACTCGAATTTAACGTGTTTGACCCTGTAACTTTGCTCCTTCTACTACACAGTTGCAAGACGAAACGAAGTAAAAAATCCACCAAGGCACCGTAGGCTTTAAGCTTATCGCTGTAAATTTCACTTTCTTCAAGCTCTGAAACGTCCTTTATTATAGGCAGTAGCTCTTTGGCAGAGCAAGTGCTTGAGCGTATAAACTCGTGCGATTGCGTTTTAACAAGCCTTTTGCTTGCAGTTACAAGACGAGTAGCACGAAGTAAAAACACAGGTGTCTTTTTTCCAGCCCCACGCCCCCTTTTTCCACGCACTCTGCGAACCCCTTCTGCTAGCAGTTGCAAGACGAGTAGCACGAAGTAAAAACACAGGCGTTTTTAGCTCCACGCCCACGCTTTCCACGCACACCACCGAAGTAGCTCTCATCGACTTCAACCACTCATTTTCTAAAGAAACTTCGTTTTGCTAATTTTTTCGCATTCTTTAAGGGTTAAAAGCTTGCTGCACAATTGCATTCACGCAAGGGCGAGAAACCTTGCACAAAACAGCGATTTTGCTTACGCAAATATCAGCACAAAAGCATTCTACAATTGATTAAATTTTCGCTTTTAAATATAGGGCAAAAATATATACTAAGATCGATTTTACCAAGCTTTGGGCTGTAATTATATTAGCTAAAAGTATCAATCGCCTTCTACAATTCTATACCTACCAAAAAATGTGAATGAAAGGGCTACATTCTATGAGAGTTTGCAAGGATAAAAATGATTTTGTCATATTTAAAGATATAAAAAGATTGAATTTAAGTTAAGCTTAAGATCTTTAAAAACTTGACACAAGATACTCTAATAGGATTTTCCCTTATCAACTTTAATAAAATTTGATAAAGATTTTCTCCTAAATGTTTCGTATTATATATGAATTCTATTTCTTTTAAATGAATAACAAAATTTTCTTTTTTTATCCCACGAAATTTGGCAAGTTTCAATTTCGCAAACTTTTGCTTGCAGTTACAAGAGTGCGAAGTAAAAAATACTTCAAAATTCCTTAAATTTCTTTTGAGACAATGAGGGAATGTATCATATATTTGTTTTTCATAGGCATTAACTTAAAAACCTTTCAGTTTGGTTTAAGTTTAATTGAGCCTTTTCATTCAACTCTTTATACCTTAAAATAATCTTGTATCACATTAAGATATCTTGAGCCTAAAAAATATAAAAAGATTGAATTTAAGTTAAGCTTAAGATCTTTAAAAAGCCTTTTAAATTCAAGCAAAAATTTTTATCAAGATAGTATTGTAGCGAGGGTATAGTTTAAAATGAAACTAGGCTTGAATTTATATTCAAGCCTTTGAGTGTGTTTTACTCCTTTAAGCTTGATTAAAGAAGTATTTATTTAAGTTAGTTTTAAAGAGTGGTAGCGTGAGCGGATAGATAATCAGCCACTCCCTTAGGATTAGCCTTCATACCTGCATCGCCCTTGTTCCAACCAGCAGGGCAAACCTCGCCGTGCTCGTTGGTAAAGAGCATAGTATCTACCATTCTAAGCATTTCATCGATGTTTCTGCCAAGGGGCATATCATTAATCACAGCGTGGCGCACAGTGCCGTCTTTGTCTATTAAAAAGGATCCACGAAGGGAAACAGCCTCATCAAAAAGCACATCAAAGGCACGAGCCCACTCTTTTTTCAAATCAGCCACCAAAGGAAACTGCACATTGCCTATGCCGCCATTATTAATGGGGGTATTTTTCCAAGCAAAATGCGAAAACTCATTATCGCAGCTAACGCCTATGACCTCTATGCCTCTATCTTTAAAATCCTTATATCTTTTGTCAAAGGCAATGATCTCGCTTGGGCAAACAAAGGTAAAATCCTTTGGGTAGAAGAACACAACCAAGCCCTTTTTGCCTATGTTTTTATAGAGGCTAAAATCCTCAACTATCTTGTTATCTCCTAAAACGGCTGTAGCTTTTAGCTCTGCAACCTTTTTGGTAACTAGCATTTTTTCTCCTTAGGTAAAAATTATTGCAAGTGAAATTATATCACTTAGACAGTAAATAAACGATAAGTGAGATATAAAAAATTTAGCTTATTTTGAAAAAAATATTTTAAAATAAAAAAGAACTTCTTGTTTTAAGGTGTTTCATAGCACAAAGGACTTTTTTAATTTTCATTTTATCAAATTCAAGCTTTTTTGCAAAAAGAAGGGCTTAAATTTAAAGTAAAATTAATATGTTTTTCTTTTGTAATTTTAAGTAACTAAGCTTACAAGCAGATCTCAATAAAATAGCTAAGTAAGGGCTAAATTTAAGATAAAAGCCCCTAAAAAGCCTTAAAATAACAACAGTTACTTTAAAATTAAACCCGTAAAAACAAAGCTATTCATTAAAACTTAAAAGAAACTAAAAATTCACATAAAAAGGGCTTATGCAAGAGGCATTTTATATCAAAATTTTATAAAATTGATAAAAACTATCCTCTCGTAGCTAGTTATTTTTCTGCTTTATTTTGAAAATTTATATTAAATTTATGTGGAATTTTTGGCTTGAATTTAAGCTTTTTATATCACGCTAGATCAGCCTTTAAGTTGGCTTTTAAGCAAGGATAATTTAAGAAGTTTTTAAAATGTAGGTTTGAAAGGCTTGATTTAAAAGGCTAAAGCATTCACAAAGAAATTAGCTGAAAGAGCTTTGTCTAAATTTAAGACAGTAAAGTTTTTGGCAGTTAAAAGGTGAAATATTAAATTTAGCTTAAATTGATCATTTAAAAAGGTGTTGATACTTGCTCTTTTAAGCAAAAGTGCTAAAAAGAGATCTTTTAGCCTTAGCTCAATATGACAAAAGAAGGTTGTCATATTGAGCGTTGAGAAAAATCTCAAGTCCCCAAAAGAGATATTTCGTTTTCTACGAAAACTCAATATGACAATACTACTTGTCATACTAAGCGTAGCGAAGAGTGTGTAGATGATAGAAACTATTTTAAAAATAGCGATATTGATTTTACAGCTAGAACGAAAACTTTTTAAGCTCTTTAACTAGCGACATTTCATAAAAAACCACTTAGGCTATAACAAGTCCCCGCTTAAGCCTTGCTTAAATACTATCTTTACCGAAAGTAGCGGGGCTTTCGGTGCAAAAGGTTAAAAAATGGATACAAAAGAAGTTTCAAGGCTTATCAAGCAAGCAGGTTTTAAAAATAAAAGCGAATTTGCAAAGATAATGAGCTTAAATGAGGTTACTGTGAATTTTTGGGGTAATAAAACTCCAGCGTGGCTTAAACAAGTTTTAGAATGGCATTTTAAAGCGCAAAAATTTGACGAGATGAAAGAATTTTTTGAAAAAAAATTTTAGCGTTTTAACTTTTTTTCAAGCTCGTTTAATTTTTGCTTGATTTTGTAAAGTTTTTTAAAATTTAAAACATAAGCAAAAACAACGCAAAGTAAAGCTATCAACAGACTAGTTTATATCATCTTAGAAAAGGAAGCAAAGGCACATTAGCGAGTAAAGCATAGTGCAAATGGGTTTGCAAAGGGATGAAATTACATAAATAGATAATTTCTAATCTTATGTAAAATTTAGCTTAGCTAAATTTAGGGTCCTTAAAAGAGCAAATTTTGTCCTTCATTTAAAAGAAATTAAGACAAAAACTTTAGGACAAATTTTCATCAAAATTTATTAAAATTGATAAGAGAAAATCCTATTAAGTTTAATTAAGCCATTTCTTTGGTAAGCGAAGTTTTTTATAAAATAGAGATCTTCGCCTTTTTTCAAAGGGTTAAAAATGAAGCAATTGTGTAATAAATCAACACTGTTTTTTAAAGAGCCTTTTTGACAAGGATCTTAAATTTAAGCTTCTCTAAACTCAGTTTTAATCTATTTTCAAAACCGACAAAAACGCCTCTTGAGGCAAATGCACCTTGCCTATGGCTTTCATTCTCTTTTTGCCCTCTTTTTGCTTTTCAAGCAGTTTGCGTTTGCGTGTGATGTCGCCTCCGTAGCACTTTGCGGTTACATTTTTGCCCATTGATTTAACTGTTTCTCTTGCTATGATTTTACTGCCTATGCTTGCTTGTATGGCTACTTCAAAAAGCTGCCTTGGCACAATCTCTTTCATAGCCTTAACTAGCTCTCGCCCCTTGCTCTCAGCCTTTTCCCTTGGCACTATGATGGAGAGGGCATCTACATTTTCGCCAGCTACCTTGATATCAAGCTTAATCAAATCCCCCTCTTTAAAATCACTTGGCTCATAATCAAAGCTCGCATAGCCCCTTGTAAGACTTTTTAGCCTATCATAAAAGTCCATCACTATCTCATTTAAGGGCAGCTCATATTCAAGCAAAACCCTCTCAGGCGTGATGTAGCTCATCTTTTTTTGCACCCCTCTTTTGCGATTTAAAAGGCTTAGCACATTTCCTAAAAACTCGCTTGGAGCGATGATGGTAGCCTTGACAAAGGGCTCTTTAATCTTTTGAATTTTATTCACAGGGGGCAGCTCGTTTGGATTTTGAATTTCAAGCATACTGTCATCTGTAAGATACACCTCGTAAGTAACCGTAGGTGCTGTGGCTATTAAATCTAGCTTAAATTCACGCTCGAGCCTTTCTTTTATAACCTCCATATGCAAAAGTCCCAAAAAGCCAACCCTAAAGCCAAAGCCAAGTGCTAGGGAGGTTTCAGGCTCGTAGGTGATGGAGCTATCGTTTAATTTTAGCTTATCCAAAGCGTCCCTTAAATCCTCAAATTTATCCGTTTCTATGGGGTAAAGCCCAGCAAAGACAAAAGCCTTTGCCTTTTCAAAGCCCTCAATGGCTTCTTTTGCTGGGCTTTTAGTCTGAGTGATGGTGTTTCCCACTTGCACCTCGCCCAAGGTTTTAAGCCCAAGCACCACAACGCCTATCTCGCCAGTGCTTAAAATCCTTGTCTTGCTAGGATTTATGGGATGAGGATAAAACAAATCAAGCACCAAATGCCTCTTGCCACTACTCATCACAAGCAACTCGTCATTTTTGGCAATTTGCCCCTCAAAAACACGCACAAGTGCTAACGCACCAAGATAATTATCAAACCAGCTATCATAAATGAGTGCCTTTGTGGCTGCGTTCTCATCGCCCTTTGGTGCAGGAATTTGCGTGATGATAGTTTCAATCAGCTCTTTTATGCCCTGCCTCGTTTTTGCACTCACGCAGATGGCATTTTCGCAGTCAATGCCTATGATTTGTTCTATCTCGTGCTTTACTTTTGGGATGTCAGCTTGTGGCAAATCGATTTTGTTGATGACGGGTATGATTTCAAGATTATTTTCAAGGGCTATATAGACATTTGCTATGGTTTGAGCTTGCACGCCTTGACTTGCATCTACAACGAGCAAAGCCCCCTCGCAGCTTGCTAAGCTCCTACTTACCTCATAGCTAAAATCTACGTGTCCTGGGGTATCGATGAGATTTAGGATGAATTTTTCGCCTCTTAATTCATACTCCAAACGCACGCTTTGAGCCTTTATGGTGATGCCCCTTTCTTTTTCAATGTCCATAGTATCAAGCATTTGAGCTGACATTTGCCTTACACTAACTGCCTTACACTCGCTGATGATACAGTCAGCCAAGGTGCTTTTGCCGTGGTCTATGTGTGCTATGATGGAGAAATTTCTTAAATTTTTCATTCTTTGCCCTGAATTTAAAAGGCTTATTGTAGCAAAAAAAGGCTTTTAAATAAATTTAATTTATAAATGCTATAATTTTTTTAGGCTCTTTTTTTAAAAAGCATTGATCCTTTTGCAAATCAAAGAAAGCTAGTAATTTTAGCAAGAAAATAGCACAAGCTAAATTTATAAAAGCTCACTCAAAAAAGTGAGTTTTTAAGCTTGTTGCCAAAAAAGGATTAAATTCACAAAGCAATGCTTTTTAAAACAGTCTTTATTTAAAATTTAAGGTTAAAAATGGGATTTAAATGGCTTTTTTTAGGGCTTTTGCCCCTCTTTGTCTTTGGCTCAAATTTGGATGAACTTATAAATTTAAGCTTAAATAATGAAGCCTATCTTAGCAAAGAACTAGCTCTTTTAAGGGCTCAAAGTGAGAGAAAGAGTGCTTTTAGAGCTTATTTGCCAGAGCTTAGCTTAAAGGGAGGCTATATGGGAAATAGCCTTGATACCTTTCTTAGCGATCCCAAGGATAGCCTATTTGCTAGGCTTAGCTTGAATTTTTTGCTTTATGATGGAGGAAAGAGGGAGGCAAATCTTAAAGCCTTAGAATTTGCAGAAAAACTGGCACATCTAGCAAAGGAACAAAGCAAAAACTATCTTGCTCTAAGTGCTGCTACCTTGTATTTTAATCATCAAAGTATGCAAGGACTTATCAAAACAAGTGAGCAAAAAGAACTGTTCTTAAAAAACACCCTCAACCGTTTAGAAAGCTTTAATAAAGCAGGTCTATCCTCCAAGGATGCCCTAGAAACTGTGAGGGCTAAATTTCATCTAAGTAGCCTTGAACTTCACAAAAACCGTTTAAAATTGATAGAAATAGAAAAAAATTTGCAAGAATTAAGCCAAAAAAATTTCATCCCACAAGCAGGTGCAAGGCTTAAAGATCTAGGCTTTGAAAGTGCTAATAATCTTGATCTTTTAATAGCACAAGAACAAGCAAATTTAGCCAAAGCCAGGCTAAATGCTGCAAGGGCTGAGTATTTGCCAAGATTTTTCATACAAAATAATCTTAGCTGGTATAAGAATAATTTTGAGATCTCAGTTCCACCTCTTTTTGAAACTGTTAGTGCGGATTTTATTGATAAATATTTCAAAAAAAACTCACGTAATAATCAATTCATACTAGGCTTTGAATGGAAGATTTTTGACTTTTTTTCAACAAATGCAAAAATAGAAGCTCAAAGGCTAGATCTTCAAATTCAAAGACTAAATCTTAATTATGTAGAAAGAAAAACCAGGCTTGATCTTGATTTTTTACGTAAAGAACTTGAAATTTTAAAAGAACAAATAGGGGCTTTGAGCCTTGCAAATGAGGCTGCTAGCCTTGCCTTTGAGAGTGTGGATAGAAAATACTCTGCTGGGCTTAACTCTTATAATGATTATTTACAAGCCTTGGAGAGTAAATTTAAAGCACAAAGCGATTTAGAACTAGCTAAAAATGAGTTTGAAATAGCAAAGGCTCGTTATTATTTTCTAAGTGGGCTTGATATAAAAGAAAGGATCATAAAATGAAACAACTTTTTTTGCTAGTGCTTTTTTTACAAGCACTTTTAGCGGAGGAGATTTACGCAAGTTTTGATGTATTTGCGATTAATCAAAGCAAACTCGCCTTTGAGGTTGGTGGCATAGTAAAAGAAATCACAGCAACTGTGTCAAAGCAAGTAAAAAAGGGAGATATTTTAATCAAGCTTAATGCTAGCGGCGAGGAAATAGGACTTAAAAATGCCAAAAATGAAGAGGAGTTAGCACAAATTGCCTACAACAACGCCAAAAGCAAGATGGATAAATTTAAACAGGTGCAAAATGTCATTGACAAGCAAAGCTTTGAGGACATTGAGACAAATTACAAGCAAGCTGAGCTCAATCTTGCAAAGGCTAAGATTAATGTCGAGCGCTACGAGGACGCCCTTGAAAAGAAAATCCTGCGTGCGCCTTATGATGGCATCATCTCTGCAAAGTATATTGATCTAGCACAAGGAGTAGCCCCTGTGCAACAAGTGGTGATGGAGATCTTTTCCTACCCTGAGGTAAAGCTTCTTATAAGCTTTGATGAGAAATTCAAGGACAAAGTCAAAGTGGGGCAAATTTATCGCTACAAGATCAACGGCGAGCAAAAAGAAGCCAAAATCGCGTTAGTGTATCCTAGTATAGACATAAAAACGAGAAAGATTTTTGCTGAAATTTATACTACGAATTTGACACCGGGGCTTTTTGGGGAGGGAGTTATAATTGCTGATTAAGTTGAATTTGGATATTTTTAAAATTTGATTAAACGGTTCTACAAGGCATTTTTAGCTAAAATGCCTTGTAAGCCAAAAACGGAGTTTGTATGAATTTAAGTGGTGTTTCTTTGTTTGCAAGTGCTGGTTTGGCAGAGTGCTATTTAAGGGAAGTTGGGGTAAATATACTTGTGGCAAATGAGCTTTTGCAAGAAAGAGCAAGGCTGTATCAAAGTCAGCACCCCCAAGCAAAGATGATTTGTGGGGATATTTTAAACGAAAAAATCTTTACTCAAATACTCCAAGAAACGCCCGCAAATTTGGACTTTTTATTAGCATCGCCACCTTGTCAGGGTATGAGCGTGGCTGGTAAAAACCGTAATCAAAAACAAATGCAAGCTGATAAGAGAAATATGCTGATTTTTAGGGTTTTAGAATTCATTGCCATTAAAAAACCAAAATACATTTTAATCGAAAATGTGCCAAATTTTTTAAGACTTAAATTTGAATTTAAAGGCAAAAATTTAAATATAGCCGAGATTTTACAAAGCGAGTTTAAAGACTATGTTGTCGAGGCTAGGATTTTAAATGCGGCTGATTTTGGCGTAGCTCAAATTAGAAAAAGGGCTATTGTGAAAATGTATCAAAGAGGGCTAAAATGGCAAAATCCCACAAAAGAGCGACAAAAAAGCGTTTTGGAAGCTATAGGGGATTTGCCAAGCCTTGAGGCTGGAGAAAAATCAAGCCTTAAATGGCATTTTGCAAGAAAGCACAGCCAAAATCACATAGAATGCTTAAAGCACACCAAAACAGGCGAAAGTGCCTTAAATAATCCCATTTTTTATCCCACAAACAAGGGCAAAAAGGTAAAAGCCTACAACACTAGCTACAAACGCATAAAATGGGACGAGCCAGCCCCTACCATTACCATAAGAAATGACGCCATAAGCTCACAGCACAATGTGCATCCGGGCAGACTTCAAAAAGACGGCACTTACAGCGATGCAAGGGTTTTAACTCCGCTTGAGTTAATGCTTTTAAGTTCCTTGCCAAGAGAATGGGATATACCAGATAACACGCCCGAGCTTTTAATCCGCCGTTGTTTAGGCGAGTGCATACCGCCACTTTTGGTTAAAAAAATCGTTTCAGGCATAGGCATTTAATGTATAAAATTGAAAGAAATAAGTGGATTTTATATCGCCACACAAGTAGTTTTGAGTATCTTTTAAGCGTGGCTGAGTGCTTGAAAAGTTTTTCAAAAACAAATATAAGCAAAGACGAAAAGGCAAAATTAAATTTACACCTTAAAGAATTAGGGCTTTATAATGAAAGAAATCCAAACTTCGTTTTAGATGCGATAAATCACAAAATCAATCAACTTTGTTATTATATGTTTGGCTACAAGGCTAAATTTGAGGGTTCGCATCGCTTTATGTTTTCTCCACTTGGTAATTTGCTTTTGAAATTCAAAGATGACAAAGACAAAAGGGCAAAGATTTTTCTCACTATGCTTTGGGGCATTCAATTTGCCCATCCACACGGAGGCACACACAAGGAATTTGAGCTTTATCCTTTTAGGTTGATTTTCAAACTTTTAAGCGACAAGCGACTTGAATTTAAACTTTTTGCCTTTGAGGTGGCTTATTTGCTTGTTTTCATAAGGGACATTGATGAAAATGTATATGAAAATTTGGTGCAAAACATTTTAAATTTACGCACAAAAAGCGACATAGAATTAGCCAAACTTTTTACCCAAGATAGACATACTTATGTGAATTCAGCTTATGAGTGGGATTATTATGTAAGTAAATTTTTGCAAAGTGCTGGGGTTTTAGAGTGTAAAAGCGGCAAAATCATTTGCAAATTACAACACGGAAACACAAACACCTTTAGAAAAATCACAAGAAATTTTGTCTTAATGCCTGAGTGCTTAAAAGACTTTGCAAACTTACTTGAAAGGGATAATTCATTCTTGCAAAAGCCTTTGAAACTTGATGATAAAGAAAGATTAAAAATAGACATTGTCAAAGAAATTTACAGCTTTTATCCAAGCATTTTGCTTGAAATTTTAGAACAAAGCGATGAGGCACAGCAGTATTTAAAACTGCCGAAACTCATCGAGGAATATGCTAATAATCCACAAAACCAAACGGCTGATTTGTTTGAAACTGTGCTAACGCAGGGCTTTAATATGTTTTACAATGTCGAGGCAAAAAAATTAAGCGGTGCAGGGCGAACGGACATTGAGTGTTTATATCTTACAAAAAAGAAAAAATTTGCAGTGGAGGCAAAATCCACAACAAACAAACTTTTAGGCATAAACACAGCAAGGCTTAAAGAACATAGAGACGAGATAGGCGGTGCTTACACCATAATCATAACGCCTCGATATGTCCCAGCTGCAAAAAGAGACATAATAGCCTCGCAAAATGTTTTACTTTTGGCAACTACCTTTGCCGAATACCTTTATAATTGTATGAGTAATGATATAAGGCAGATTGATTACAAAGAATTTGATGAGATTATCACGCAGAATTTAGGCAAGGACATAAGTGGCGACATTTCAAATTTAAGCCTTGCAAAATTTGGACTTACACAATGATAAACATTACAAACGAGGACAATATGGCTTTAATGTCAAGGTATGAGGACAAGCATTTTGATTTAGCCATAGTGGATCCGCCTTATGGAATTTTAAATAAAACGCCACGAGGTGGGGATTATAAATTCAATAAAAATGAATACAGCAAATGGGACATAAAGCCCAAAAGTGAGTATTTTGACGAGCTATTTAGGGTAAGTAAAAATCAAATTATATGGGGTGGGAATTATTTTGGCGAGCTTTGGCAAAGAAGCCCCTACAATAAAGGCTTTGTAATTTGGGATAAAAATCAGCCAGAAAGTTTAAATAACTTTTCAATGGCGGAGCTTGCTTGGACTTCTTTTGACAAGCCTTCAAAAATCTTTTATTTTTCAGTGCGTAAAAATCGTGGCAAAATTCACCCCACACAAAAGCCTATCGAGCTTTACGAGTGGCTTTTAAGGATGTTTGCAAAATCTGGGGATAAAATTTTAGATACGCATTTAGGAAGTGGGACCCTGGCTGTGGCGTGTAAGAATTTGGGCTTTGATTTAACCGCTTGTGAGATTAGCAAAGAGTATTATGAAAAGGCGTTAAAATTGATTAAAGAAAGTGGGGCAAGTTTGTTTGACGATGATTAAAATTTGGTTTTAGCAAAAAATTCATGGATTTGTCAAGATTAAAGCAAAAATTCACAGTCTTGCTTAAATGATGCGAATTTTCGTTGTGATTTTGAGTGAATTTGTGAATTTTAGTGCTAAAATCAGTGAATTTTTTGGTAAATTTGCTTAAAATTCACGGATTTGTCAAAACCAAAGTGAAAATTCAAGCAAAAGCCTGAATTTTAACGAACGAAGTGCGTTTTACTATGAAAAAATGCGAAATTGTAAATTTTTGAACAAAAGATGACAAGGCATTGTATCTTGAGCCCAATTTCGTGGGTTGTGCCAAAAAAACGCACGAGACTAGGTAGTGAAATCTACCCTTGTGCGATTTTTTCTTTTGTTTGCAGTTGCAATAAGCGTAGCACGAAGTAAAAAAAATCGTCTAGCAATACTTCGCCTTGTCAAATGGTGTTTAAAACGCACTTCGTGCGTTGTAAATTGCCACGATTTTGCCACGCAAAATCTCGCAATGACGGCACGACGTGAATTTTCTATGAATTTTCGTAAAAAATTCACGGATTTGTCAAAACCAAAGTGAAAATTCAGGGTTTTTGTAAAAAAGCCTGAATTTTCCGTGAATTTAAAATTAAAGGTGCAGTATTTCGAGTTAGAAATCGATTTTGTGGGGCGTAGATAAGACTGAAAGCGAAGCGTCTATCAAGCCCCACAAAATCGATTTATAGCCGAAAGACGAGCCTGCCTTGTGAATTTTTTACGCAAAAAACGCTAAAATTCACAAAATAAAACATAAATTTTAAAGGAAAGAAAAGCTATGTATCGCCTAGCCATCAACCGCCCCATCACTACCCTTATGTTTTTCTTAGCCCTTATCGTCTTTGGCTTTATCTCCGCCTTTACTATGCCTGTGAATTTGTTTCCAAGCGTTAGCATACCGCTTGTTAAGGTAACGGCGGTTGTGAATGGGGATTTGAGCTTTGTTGAGAGCAAAATCACAAAGGAAATCGAAAACGCTTTAAGCGAGATAGATGGCATAAAGACCATAAATTCAAGCAGCTTTGATAATTTTAGCGTTAGTTTTATTGAATTTGAGTTGAGTAAAAACCTTGAAATTGCAGCAAACGATGTACGTGATAAAATCGGCGCATTAAGCCTTCCTGTAAAGCCAAAAATCGAAAAAGTGCCATCGGATAGCGGTGCTAGCATAAGCCTTTTTATAAGAAGCAAAAATAACGATAGCCTCAATCTTATGCGCAGTATAGACGAAAAATTAAAGCCCTTTTTGCAACGCGTAAATGGGGTAGGAAAGATCGAGCAAGTGGGCTTTTTAAAGCCACAAATCCGCATTGAGCTTGACCCTGTGAAACTTAGCAAATACCACTTAAACGCCCTTGATGTCGCAAATATCATAAAAAGCCAAAACTTTAAACAGGCACTTGGCGAGCTTGAAAACGCGGAAAGCATTTACATAGTCAAGGGCTATTTTGAGGCTGTGAGTTTGCAGGAATTAGAGAGTTTAAGGCTAATGCCCGGTGTGTTTTTAAGCGATGTGGCAAGCATTAAGCAAGGATATGAGGATAAAAAGCAAGTGGCGATTTTAGAAAATGAGGGCGTGCTGCTTGAAATAGGCAAGGTTAGCGGCTACAACGCGCTAAAAATGATCCAAAATGTCAAGGAAAATTTAAATCAGCTTCAAATTCTAGCAGGTGAAAACATAGAGATAAGGGTCGTGTTTGACAAAAGCCAAAACATCACAAAGCATCTTATGCAAGTTGTTGAGGATATGATCTTAGGCATAGTTTTAACTGTGATCATAGTTTTTTTGTTTTTAAGAAATCTATCAGCTACCATCATAGCCTCCATAGCCATACCCACCTCCATTATAGCAACCTTTTTTCTCATCGATATAATGGGCTTTGATCTAAACCGCTTGACCTTCATCGCACTAACCTTAAGCATAGGCATCTTCGTTGATGATGCCATAGTTGTCATTGAAAATATCTCTAAAAAAGCACACACCCTACCGCCACTAAAAGCCGCATTTGAGGGCATACAAGAGATAGGTTATAGCGTTTTAAGCATTAGCGTTGTTTTGCTTTGCGTGTTTATCCCCATTTCTTATATGGACAGCGTTCCCGGGCTTTTCTTTAATGCCCTTGGCATAAGCGTTGCAAGCGGTGTTGTGGTAAGCTTTTTAGTAGCTGTTTTTCTCATACCTGCTGTGAGTGCTAGATTTTTAAATTCAAAAGAGGGTGCTTTTTGGCACAAAAGCGAGCCTTTTTATCAAAGGGGAGAGCAGCTTTATCAAAAATTACTTGCCAAAATCCTTGCAAACAAGGCTAAATTCATACTGGCTAGCCTTGTAGTAGTGGGACTTTGTGCCTTTTTGGGAACCCGGCTTGGGCTTGATTTCTTGCCTATGGAGGATGACAGCGAATTTCAGGTGCAATTAGAGCACAAAGAGGATGTGAGCTTGGAGGCTATGCAAAAAATCTCTTATGAGATCTTGCAAAGGGTTAAGGCTGATGAGAGTGTGGATTATGCGTATTTGCTTGTGGGTTACACGGACGCAAAGGAAAGCAAAAAGGCTAAGATTTATGTGAAATTAAAGCCTTTGAGCGAGAGAAAATACCGTCAAAGAAAGATTGTGTCGCAGTTTCGTGCGAATTTGCAAAATGATAAGCTAAAAATAAAAGTGCTTGAAATACCCAAATTTGACGGGGCTGGGGTTGATTACCCTGTGCAGTTTCTCGTTCTTGGCGATGATATGGAGGCGATTTTAGCAGCAAGTGACAGAGCAAAAGCCCTGCTAGCAGAGCATAAAGAAATTAGCGATTTAGATGATAATGGCAATTCCAAAAAGGGCGAGGTAAGCGTGCAAATCAATAGAGAGCTTGCCAAAAAGCTAAATGTCAGCATGGAGTATGTGGCTGGGGTTTTGGGCTACTCGTTCGGGCAGCTTAGTGTGGGAAGTATGGATATAGGGGCTAGCAAGGATGACATAGTGCTTAGCTTTGATAGCAAATTCAAGCAAGACATTGAGGCACTAAAAAGAATTCAAATAAAAAGCAATGAGGGCGTGGTTTTGGAGCTCTCTTCCGTTGTGGATTTTGCCTACAAAGAGGACTTGGGAGTGATAAATCGCTACAACAAAAGCCGCAGCGTTAAAATCACCGCTAGCATTGATGGTATCTCGCTTGGGGATGTAAAAAGTCTTTTAGAAGACAACAAAAACGAGATTTTGGGCGAAAACTCAAAGCTAAGCCACGCATTTTCGGGCTTTATAAGGATGCTTGGAGAAACGGTCGATGGCTTCATAGTCTCCATAGCCTTGGGGCTTGTACTGATTTACTTAGTCCTTGCCGCACTTTATGAAAGCCTTATATTGCCCCTTGTCATAATGATAACAATGCCTCTAGCCTTTGCAGGGGCGTGCTTTGGGCTATTTATCACGGGCAATAACTTCTCGCTTTTTGTCCTAGTTGCCATCATCTTACTCTTTGGAATGGTAGGCAAAAACGCCATCTTGCTTGTGGATGTAGCCAACCGCAAATGCCACGAGGGCTTAGAACCTGACGCAGCACTTTTGGAGGCTGGAAAGGCAAGACTTCGTGCCATTTTGATGACTACCTTTGCGATGATTTTTGCAATGCTTCCTTTGGCTGTGAGCCACGGTGCAGGCTATGAGGGCAACTCACCTATGGCAATAGCCGTGATTTTTGGGCTTATAAGCTCCACAGCCTTAACCTTGCTAGTAGTGCCAGCTTTGTTTCGCTTCGCGTGGATGGTAGATAGTAAATTACGCAAAATTTATGAGAGGGAGAAGATTTAGTGATTATGGCTTGGCTTTTAAGTGTTTTTAATTTTTGGGGTTTCTTGTGAATTTTAACATTTTTTGCATAAAAAATTCACAAGGCTGGCTCGGCTTTGGGCTATAAAATGATTTTTGTGCGTTCGGCAGACCGCTATCGCTTTTAGTCTAGCCTTCACGCACAAAAATCATTTTCTAACTCCAAATCCTGTGCCTTAAATTGTAAATTCACGGAAAATTCACGCAAGCGTGAATTTTCGCTTTATGTTAAGTATTTAAAGATTGAGTTTTGCAAATTTTTTAAGTTAAATTCAGGCTTTTTCTAAATTTTCACTTTGATTTCATCATTTAAAAAATTTAATTTTGTGAATTTTGCTAGCACAATAGATCTTAAATTCAAAACTCGCACTAAATATTTTAAGGCAAAAAGTCTAAATTTTAGCCTTTTAGCTTATCCAGCCTTTCTTTTGACATTTGGGTAAAATCTTGCAAGGTTTTTTGGTAATTTTTTTGCCAACCAGCCTTAACTACAAAGTTATCTATAAACTCACAACCCCCCCCCCCCATACGATAGCAAATAGAAGCGTCTATAAAAATGAGGCTAGGAACTTGCAAGAGCTTGCATAAATGCACATTGCTTGTATCTACGCTGATGAAATAATCAAGGCTTAAACTCATACTCGTCAAAGAGGCTATGCTATCATCATTTATAAAGGTGCGGACATTTTGGCTTTCATTGAGCTGAAATTGTATGGGATTTTGCTTAAAATTTAACAGAATAAACAAGAATTCAGAGTAAGTCCTGCCAAGCTCAAAGGCGAGATCTAGCCAACTTTTTAGAAAAAAATTATTTGCTTTTGATGTGCTGTGAGTTGAAAAGGCATTTATGCCGATGATCTTTTTGTATGGAAAATCCACGCTTTTGTAGAATTTATCCATCAAGCTCCTATCCTTTGGTAAGTAATCTTTTATCTTGTCAGAGTTGATTTTAGCGATATTTGTGTCATAGTGTTTAGCGTCTATGGCACGAACTAGCTTTAAATGTATATCGCTAAAATGCTTTTTGCCCCTAAAAAATGGGGTGGGACAGCTTAAATTTTTAGAACTAAGGCTTATAAAATGAGGCAAAACGATTAGCTTTTTAAAGCCAAGTTTTTTAAGATAGCGAAAAAATGAGCCTTTTCTGCGTGTGCTTATGAGTATGTCGGGTTTCATAAGCAGAAGCTTGCTCGAACGAAGTTTGGTTAGAATTTATGATGGTGTCAATAAAGCCTATCTTGCTAAAAAAATTCAAGGCTGTGTGAGGGTAATAATACAAAATCTCATCTTGAGGGTAAAGCGATTTTAGGGCATAAAGCACCTTTAAATCCACCAAGGCGTCTCCAAGCCCACCTATGTAGCCGTGTCCGTGAAATATGATTTTTCTCATTTTTGTCCTTTTGTTATGAAAAGATGCTGAAATTATAACAAAGAACGCACCTTGTGAGTATCTGAGAATAATGAAGGGTATGATAAAATGCCTTGAAGCTGTGAATTTTATTTATGCATGGATTATATTTAGGAATTATCATTTCGCAATGTCGCCCAGCACTCAAAGGCTTGTAAGTCTTGCGTTCTAAAAAGCCATTGCATATGATAATTAAAAGATCTAAGCTAAAACAAGCTGTCCACTAGGCAAAAAGATTTAAATTCGGCAAGATACATTTGCATAAAATGATTAGCTCAAACGCAAACCCCTACACACAACAAAGCTTGAGATTTTTGCTACACTCAGTAGGGAGTTTTCAATGAGTTTTCAAAAGAATCAATTCTGCTTCTCAAAGCAAAACTTTTCATTAGTTTATAAATTGCCAAAGCTACTGCAATAGAATATAAATGAGCAATTTTAACGGTTTAAACACTTTGTAAAAAATGTTTAAACAACTGTTAAAAGACACTGTGATAACTGCACTTATCACAGTTAAAAAGCATCAAGTTTTGCTGAAATTATGACACGGCCCTAGCAAGGGCTAATAGCTTATTTAAAGCCTATTTCTTTGTAAATTTCTTTTGCCTTTGAAACATTTGCTATGATCTTGCTTATTGAGATCTCATCCTCTTTGAAGGCTCCAAAGTTTTTTATGGTAGGATTAAGCTCGACATCCTTTCTAACAGGATAAAAATAGCTTGAATTCATAAAAATTTGCTGTGCTTCCTTGCTTAGCATAAATTCCATAAAGCTTTGGGCTAATTTTTTGTTCTTGCTCTTTTTATTCATAGCCACAGCCTCTATGTTTATATGAGCTCCCCTTGAATCTTGATTTGGAAAGATGATTTGCAAGGAATCGCCCACTTTTTTCTCATCCTTTTTGTCTGAGTTAATCAAACGAGCTATGTAATAGTGATTCATCACGACAAATTGACCCTTTTTTTCTACAAGCTGCTTTGCTTGGTCCCTATCTCCTCCTTGAGGCTCCATAGCTAGATTATTCAAAAGCCCACTTGCCCATTCTTTTGCCTTTGCTTCGCCCTCATTTGCTATTATGGAGGCAAGTAAGGTGATGCTATAACCTGCACTAGCACTTCTCATCAATACCTTGCCCTTTAATTCAGGCTTTGCTAGATCCTCGTAATTTTTGATTAAATTTTTATTTATCTTAGCCTTTTTATCAAAGGCAACTATCCTTGCTCTTTTCCCAAAGGCAAAGACCTCTTTGTCCCTTAAATGTGCTGGGACAAGCTCCTCTAAGCTCTTTGATTTTATAGAGCTAAGAACCTTGGCTTCTTTGACCTTGGCTACATTTGAAAGATCTGATATGATAAAAACATCGCCTTCCTTCTTTGCCTTTTCTATAAGCTCGTCAAGCTTGCCATTGCTTTGAATGATCTTAGCATTGTTTTGGCTTTCAAAAAGGGCTACAAGCTCAGCATTTAAGGCTCTTGGACTTAGAATATGAAGCTCATTTGCCAACAAAAATGTTCCTAAGAAAAATAAGAAATAAATTTTCTTCATTTGTCTTCCTTTCACTAAATTTATAATAAACAAAATCATATTTAATTTTTCTTTAAAATACACTTAAAGCTTAATTATATTAAGCAATTTTGATATAAATTCACAAATGATACATAGAGTTATTAAAGAATTTATGTAGTTTTTGTTGAGTTTGAAAATGTAGTTTTGTAATCTTAAAAGAATTAAATTTGCCTTGTCTTTTTATAAAATACAAAGCCACTTGCTAAGATGAGGACAAGTATAGGCACTATGAGGCCAAGTTCAGGGCTAAAAAGACCGTTTTGCGTGAATTTGTTTAATAGATAAAGTAAGCCCCAAAGTAAGAGGGTGCAAAGAAAAAAGATAAAGCCTAAAAAGGCTAGATTATAAAACCTTGCTATGCTTGGGAAAAATACATACAAAATCAAAAGCAAAAATGGAGCAAAAAATGGTGTAAAAAGAAGCCTGTAAAGCTCTGTTCTTATTAAATTAGTATTAACATTTTGTTTGTAAAAGGCAAGAAAGCTTAAAGCGCCGTCTAAGATAGAATACTGGCTTTGATTTACCACGCTTTCAATGATCCTAGGCTTAAAGCCACTTAAAGCCTCTATGTTTTCAATCTTTTGCACACTTAAACCTTCTCCAAAAAGCTCTAAATTCTTAGGCATTGCTATGAATTCTCCTTCTTCTAAGAGCCAAGCATTGTCCTTAAAAACAGCACTTTTAACAGTGCTAAGTCTTTTTAATGCAAAGTCCTCAATGCTAAAAATTTTCATCATCTGCACCCTCTCATCAAGGCTTTCAAGCCTTTGAATGTAGATGAATTTATCATCATATTTTAAGAAGATATCCTCACTTTGTGCTGAGATTTTAGAATTTCTTAGTATGCTATATTGATAATCCTCAGCATAAGCAAAGGGAGTGAAATTAAGCCCCACAAACACAGCAGAAAAAAACAAGGCCCAAAAAAAAGGATAAGCTATAACTTGCTTTTTGCTAAGTCCAAGTGCGTAAAAGCTTACTAGCTCGTTACTTCTAACAAGTGAGCTTAGAGAAAGTATGAGGGCAAAGACAAGAGAAAGGGGCAAAACATAGCTAGTAGCTACGCAAAAGACAAAAAGCACATAAAGCAAGATTAAATTTGCTGAATTTGGTAGCTCCTTGTAATTTACAAGTAAATCAACAACCACAAAAAAGCCAGCAAGAGAAAGAAAGATGATAAAAAAGCTCTTTAAATAAATACCTGAGATAAAACGAAAAAAAACAGAATTAATGCCCATATTTTGTAGCCTTTTTGTTGATAAAATTCACAAGAAATTCAAGCTTTTAAATTTATAAGTAATTTTCTTGTTTTAAATTTTACTTTATTTCCTCAAAAATTCTTTTCTAAAAAGAGTTGATTTTAGCATAATATTTTTGTCTCAATTAAACTTAATAGAATTTTGGCTTATCAATATTTAATAAATTTTTAGGCTCAAGATACTCTAATAAGATTTTCTATTATCAACTTTAATAAATTTTGATGAGAATTTTGTCCTAAAGTTTTGGCATTATATTTAAATTTTGTTTCTTTTAAATGAAGGACAAAATTTTTTCTTTTAAGCTCCCTAATTTAGCAAGTCGGAATTTCGCATATCCCCTTTTACTGCACAGTTGCAAGAGTACGAAGCAAAAACATTTTCTATGTCATTGATGTGCTTGTGTTTCTTTGCAAACTCGAATTTTGCGTGTTTTATCCTGTAATGTGCTTTTGCTCCTTCCATTACGCAACTGCGAGTGAAGCGAAGCAAAAAATCCACCAAGGCACAGTAGGATTTGAAGCTTTTATGTAAATTTCACCTTCTTTAAGCTCTGCAAAGTCCTTTATTATAGGTAGCAATTCTTTGATTAAGCAGTGTTTGACAACCTAGATATAATCATTAGCCTAGAGTTTTAGTATTCTTTCTCGCAAAATTATAAGACGCGTGGCACGGAGTAAAAAATACTTTAAAATTCCTTAAAATTTTTTTAGAAATTCAAAATGGACTATGTATTTGTTTTTCATAGGTGCAATCATAACTTAAAAACCCTTTGGTTTAAGTTTAATTGAGCCTTTCATTTTATTTTCACAGTTTAAAATGATATTGTATTAAATTCAAGCATCTTGATCCATAAAATTCAACACTTTTTAAAAAAATCCTCTTAAACTGTGTCTTAGAATTTAAGAACTAAAAGGTATGACCTTGTAAGTGTGAGCCTAGCAAAGAAGCTTAAAAATTCACACAAAGTAGTGAATTTATAGCTTACCTTTAATTTATAAACTTTTTTAATAAAATTCCAACAAAGGCTTGATATATTTCGCTATGCTTAGAAGCCAAAAAATCTCAAAAAAGAGATATTTCAATTTCTGCAAAAGCTCGATATAACAATGTGGCTCAAAATGATAATATAAAAGAAAATTCACAAAATTAAATTCTTGTTATTTTAAGCGTGTAATAAGAATGTGCGAATTTATGGCAAAATGCCTTGAATTTATGGCCTCTTCGTCCGTAGGCTCAAAATGATAAAAAGCTACTTGGCTAGATGAAAGCAAACTAAATTTAATGCTTTTTAATTCTATTACAAGCTTAAAACTCTTGGTTTTAAAGCCTTAAAGGCTTTAAAACAGTAAAATTAACGCTCTGTCTTGCCTAAGATAAAAGGTGTTTCTTGATACACGAAATTTAGCCAATTGCTAAAGATCACAGAAGCAGATGAGCGCCAGCTCACTACAACCTCGCCCCTTTTGTTGTAGTAATTTTTTGGACTTTTAATCTTTAAACCCTTGTTTAGATCCCTCTTATACTCGCTATCAAGGGTTAGCTTTGAGTACTCAGGATGAGCAAGTATGAAAAGATCCTTCTCATCCTTTAAAACAGACACTCCGCTTTTTTTTCCCTCAAGCAAAACCTTTAAATTTGAATTTTTATAAATTGCTTTATCATCAAGCCCTGTATGTCTTGAGTGGGGTAAATTCACAAGCTCATCAAGCCCACTTAAAAGTAGGTCATTATTTATGATCTTATGCTTAAAGATCCCAAAAAGCTTGTTTTTAAAGGGCAATTTTTTGATCCTGTAAAAATGATAAAGCCCTGCCATAGCACCCCAGCAAATATACATAGTGCTTGTGGCATTCTTTTTAAGATAGTTCATCACCTCACAAAGCTCAGCCCAGTAATCAACCTTTTCAAAGTCCATATGCTCAACAGGAGCTCCTGTGATAATGGCTGCATCAAAGCCCGTGTTTTTAATATCATCAAAGCTTAGATAAAAGCTATCTAAATGGCTTTTGGGCGTGTTTTTACTCTCATAGCTCTTTGTCTTTAAAAAGCTTACCTCAATTTGCAAGGGGGAGTTGCCTAGCAAGGATAAAAGCTGATTTTCTGTTTCTATCTTTGTTGGCATTAGATTGAAAATTAGCACCTTTAAGGGACGAATGTCTTGATGGGTGGCTCTTTTTTCACCCATAACAAAGACGAAGTCTTTTAAAAGCTCAAAGGCTGGTATTTTTTCTGGTAAGATCAAAGGCATAGCATCCTCCTTTAAATCTCAATGGCTTTTTTAAGATCTGCTATTAAATCAGCAGAGCTTTCAAGCCCTATGCTTAGTCTAACTGTGCTAGGGGTGATGCCTGAGCCTTTAAGCTCATCTTCACTTAGCTGAGAGTGAGTAGTAGATACAGGATGTATGATTAAGGACTTAGAATCTCCTATGTTTGCAGTTAAAGAAAAAAGCTCTAAGTTGTTGCAAATTTGCTTGGCATGTTCATAGCTTTTTGCCTCAAAGCTTAAAAGCCCACTTGCTCTGCCTTTGATGAAGTATTTTTGCAAGAGCTTGTGGTAGGGATTAGATTTAAGTCCTGGGTAGCTTACTTCTTTGATTAGAGGGTGCTCTTCTAAGAAGCTAGCCACTTCAAGGGCTGTGTCTGAGTGCTTGTGAATGCGAAGTTCAAGGGTTTCAAGCCCTTGCAAATGTAGCCAAGCATTTTGAGGGCTTAGACTTGCTCCTACATTTCTTAGCCATTCTGTGATGATGCGAATACTAAAAAAGGGCAGATCAAGCTCAGCATAAACTAAGCCGTGATAACTTGCATCAGGGGTGTTAAAGGCTGGGTATCTTTTATTTCCTCTAATAAATTCATTTAATCCCTTTCTTTCTATCAAGGCACCTCCTAAGGCACTTCCATGTCCGTTTATATACTTAGTAACGCTGTGAGTGCTTAGATCTACTCCAAAGTCAAAGGGACGGTGCAAGATAGCAGTGCCAACTGTATTATCGCATAAACTTACAATGCCGTGTTTTTTGGCTATGCTTGTAATTACTTCTGTGTCGGCTATTGAAATTTGAGGATTTGAAAGGCTTTCAAAGAAGATTACTTTCGTTTTATCATCGATTAGAGGCTCTATGCTTGATAGATCATCTATATCAAAGACTCTTGCTTGAATTCCTAATCTTTTTAGGGTATGCACGAAGAGGGTTTGAGTGCCTCCGTAAATTTTATTTGCATAAAGTATATTATCTCCACTTTCTGCAAGATTAAGCACAGCGTAAAAAATAGCAGCCGTTCCGCTTGTAGTAACCGTGCCAAAAACACCTCCCTCAACCGCAGCAAGCCTTGCAGCAAGGACATCTACTGTGGGATTTGTAAGCCTTGAATATATATTGCCAAGTTCTTTTAAAGAAAACCTAGCTGCTGCTTGTTCTAGGCTTTGAAAATTAAAGCCAGAGCTCTGATATATAGGCACGCTGACCGTTCTTTGTGTGTCATAATTATAGCCAGCATGCAAAGACAGGGTATTTGGTGTGAAATTATTATGTGTTAAATTTGCCATTTTGATTCCTTTTTATGTAAATAGCTTGATTTATAAAAGTAAACTTTTAAAACTTAAAGATTTGTGAATTTAACGCTTTATGCGAGGAGGAAATAGATACTAGCACACAAGCGTGTGCATTTTCATAAGAAAAAGGATAGAAACTGTTAAAGTGCTAATTTTTAAAGCCATAATCTCTCCTTTTTGTGAATTTAAGCACACATTATACTTCTTTTGTCTTTAAATGTCAAGTGGGCTTTGGAATGTTTTTTGCTTTATTTAGGCAAGATCAATGAAAAGAAGTTAAATGAATATCAACACCTCAACAAATGCCTCCTTGAATTTAGGCTTAAATCAAGCTCAAAACAGCCCTCAAAGAAGTATCACTGTCAAAGAAGCCTTACAAGAAGTGAGTTTAAGAAGTAATGAGCTTGCAAATTCAAGTGAGCTTATAAGCTATGCCAGTGATTTTGGATTTAGGTTTAATGAAGAAGGAAGCTTTGAAAAGGAGCTAAATAGGGCTTCAAATATCCCACTTTCTTATGATATTAAGATAAAAAGCGTACAAGATATAGCAAAGGAGCTAATAAGACAGGATCAATACTCACATCCTAGTAGCATAGATCTACCAGCTCTTTTAAATAAATATTATTCCACTTTAAGTGCTATTGAAGCTGAGTTTAGCACAGAAGATAATGCGTATTTAAGCAGAAACGAGCTTCTTAGTCTAAATCAAGCCTTTTCTACTAATGATGGCAGCTTTGATGATGAGATCATAAGAATTTACAAGGGCAGTGCCCAGCTAAACAAAACACTTTCTCAAAATAAAAATTTCAATACCCTAGGACTTGATAACAAACTTATAAATTTTTCCTTTGATAAGGCAATGATCAACACAGCAAGCAATGATTTTATAAAGCCTTATATTGCAAAAGACGGATCTGTTTCAAAATCAGGCCTTTTAATGAGCTTTATTTATGAGGATACTAAAAATCAAGCCTCTAAAAGCTTTTTTGTAGATTATATACAAAGGGGAAGCTCAGCTCATCAAAGCTTTTATAATATGCTTAGAAATGAGGATTCCTTTGAGGATTTTTTAAGAAGGGAAAATGAAGAAAGAATGAGCTTTGATCTTTATCTTTACATAAATGGAGTAAGCAAACAAAATAGCCCTGATGATAAATTAATGCTCTTTTATCAGCAGTATCTAAGCTATCAAAAGGATATGGACATAAAAGAATTTACAAATTCAAGCTCGATCTACCGCTTATATACTCAAGATTTAACAAAGGAATTTGAGAGCATTCAAAACGAGTTTAGCTTAGAAAACGATGATTTAAGCAAGATAAATGAAACAAGAAGGGAGGCTTTTGATAATTTTTATCGTCAAAGAAAGATCAGAGCAAATTTAGATAGGATAAAGCAGTCTTATCTAAGCGTGATGTCGTAGGGCTTTAAAGAGCTTAAAAAATTATATTTTTGCTTGTTTGGTTTTTGGCTTAATATATTTTAAGCAAAAATACTTCAACATTTCTTTAAATTTCTTTTGAGAAATTTGGAAGCGGACTTATGTATTTGTTTTCCATAGACATTAACTTAAAAACCTCAAAATAATCTTGTGTCAAATTCAAGTGTTTTAAGCCTATCTTTTCAATGCATTTAACAAAGTTTTAAGAAAATAGCATCACACAGTTTTTATCGCTTGTGTGAAGTATTTTTTAAACTCTTTGAATTTAAAAGCTATATTTTTTAAAATCTGCTTTTTGCAAAATCACAGTTTATTAAAACAAAAAGATCTTTTTTAAAAGCCCTTGATCTTGGATTTTAATCCTTTTTCGATCTGGCTTTTAAGATAAAAAGATAAAAAGATAAAAAGATAAAAAGATAAAAAGATAAAAAGATAAAAAGATAAAAAGATAAAAAGATAAAAAGATAAAAAGATAAAAAGATAAAAAGATAAAAAGATAAAAAGATAAAAAGATAAAAATTCAAATCCTTGAAATTCAAGCTCTTAAAATTTAAATCCTTGTGTGAATTTTGCAGCTTGGTTTGTACTTTTTTGGCAAGAAAATTCAAGCCTTGTTTGAATTTTATTTGCTATTGTGAGCGTGTTTTCAAATTTAAACATTTTTGAAAAAAACTAAAATTCACAGCTTAAAAACTTTTATGAAATGCGTTTTTTATAAATTTGCAAGAAACTATATTTAAGGGC
The DNA here is from genome assembly GCF_006864425.1 of Campylobacter troglodytis. Taxonomy (GTDB): domain Bacteria; phylum Campylobacterota; class Campylobacteria; order Campylobacterales; family Campylobacteraceae; genus Campylobacter_D; species Campylobacter_D troglodytis. The sequence goes on from NZ_QHLI01000023.1 coordinate 36,515, forward strand.
TATGTATCTTTTAAGCTAACATTTAAAGCCTTTCTTGTGAATTTGCCTTGCATGTTTAATCTTTTTAAATGAGTTTAACTTTGGCTTTTTTGCTACATTAAATTAGCTTAGAATTTACAGTGCCTAGCTTACAGCTTCAAGCTCTAAGGAGAAAAAATTCAAGACCCTATCAAAAAAGTGCCTAAAATGTCAAAAATTTAAACTTTTAAGATACTTTTAAGTTTATTTTTAAATTTTTTTGTTATCATTACAAGGAAAATAAAGATAAAAAAAATCTTATTTAAAAATAAATATCAATTTTTAGCTAAGAATTTTTATCTTAAATTTATTGATTAAGGATTTGATAAATGAAAGTATATCTAGACAATAACGCTACAACAAAGCTTGATGAAGGAGCTTTTGAGCTTATGAAGCCCTTTTTGACAGAACATTACGGTAACCCAAACAGCCTTCATCAGTGGGGAAGTGCTACTCATCCAGCATTAAGAGAGGCTATGGATAAGCTTTATGCAGGACTTCATGCAAATGAAAACGATGACATCATCATCACCTCCTGTGCCACAGAGAGCATTAATTGGGTGCTTAAAAGCGTGTATTTTGACTACATTAAGGATAATGATCGAAACGAGGTTATTATCTCAGGTGTAGAACACCCAGCAATTAGTGCTGCGGCTTATTTTTTAAAGAAACTCGGGGTTAATGTTATAGATTTACCCATAAATGGCGAGGGGCTTTGTAGTGCTGAGGATTTAAGAAAGGTCATTTCAGACAAAACAGCCCTTGTAAGTGTAATGTGGGCTAATAACGAAACAGGTGCCATCTTTCCTGTGGCTGAGATGGCAGATATAGCACACGAATTTGGAGCCCTTTTTCACACAGATGCCACTCAGGCTGTGGGTAAGATCAAGGTTGATTTGCAAAAGGTAAATGTAGATCTTGCTAGCTTTTCAGCACATAAATTCCACGGAGCAAAGGGAGTTGGTGGGCTTTTTATCAAAAAAGGCATCAAGCTTACTCCCCTTTTACACGGAGGAGCTCAAATGAACGGACGAAGAAGTGGCACTCTCAATGTGGCTGGCATAGTTGGAATGGGAGAGGCTTTAAGGATAGCAAATTTAATGCTTGATTACGAGGATAATCACATCAGACAACTTCGCAACAAGCTTGAAGATGCCATTTTAGCTTTGCCAGATACAAGCGTGGTGGCTAGTAGGGCAAACCGTGTGCCAAACACCATCCTAGCAAGTGTAAAGGGCGTAGAAGGTGAGGCTATGCTTTGGGATCTTAACCAAAACGGCATAGCTGCAAGCACAGGCTCAGCTTGTGCAAGTGAGGATTTAGAAAGTAATCCTGTTATGGAGGCTATAGGAGCTGGCGATGATCTAGCACATACTGCTTTAAGATTATCCCTATCTCGCTTTAATACAGAAAAGGAGATAGATTACACCATAGTTCAAATTCAAAACGCGGTAGAAAGGCTTAGGAGCATTTCAAGCACCTATGCTTACACACCTCAAGCAATTTAGAAAGGAGAAATTATGAGTAAGAATAGTCTAATAGGTGGCTCTATTTGGGATGAGTATTCACAAAAGGTTCAAAATGCGATGAATCACCCAAAATATATGGGCGAGTTAAAGGAAGAGGATGCCGAAAGAACAGGCACAAAGCTTATAGTTGCTGATTATGGGGCTGAAAGCTGTGGGGATGCAGTGAGGCTTTATTGGCTTGTTGATGAAAAAACAGACATCATCAAGGATGCTAAATTTAAAAGCTTTGGCTGTGGTACGGCTATAGCAAGCAGCGACACGATGGCAGGACTTTGCATAGGCAAAAAGGTCGATGAAGCTGTGAAAATCACAAATTTGGATGTGGAATTTGCAATGCGTGATGATCCGCAAACCCCAGCCGTACCCCCACAAAAGATGCACTGTTCTGTAATGGCTTATGATGTTATCAAACAAGCAGCAGCACAGTACAAAGGAGTAGATGCCTCAAGCTTTGAGGATCAGATCATAGTTTGTGAGTGTGCGAGGGTATCTCTTGGAACCATCAAAGAGGTTATAAAGCTCAATGATCTGCATACCATAGAGGAAATTACTCAGTACACCAAGGCAGGTGCCTTTTGTAAGTCCTGTGTCAAGCCAGGAGGGCATGAGCAAAGGGAGTATTATCTAGTTGATATCTTAGCCCAAACAAGGGCTGAAATGGACAAAGAAAGACTTGCCAATGCCTCAAGAAGTGATGTGCCCTTCGATGAAATGACTATGGTAGGACAGCTTAAAGTAGTAGAAAGTGTGCTAGATAGAGAAATTCGTGCTATGCTTCATAGCGATGGTGGAGACTTGGAGGTCATAGACATACAAAAGGGCGAAAACGGCTTTGTAGATGTGTATATCCGCTATCTTGGTGCTTGTAGTGGTTGTTCTACAAGCAGTGGGGCAACCCTTTATGCTATAGAGACTATATTGCAAGAAGAGCTTAGCCCAAGCATTAGAGTCTTTCCTGTTTGAAAGCTTATTTAAATTCAGGGTTAGAGCCCTGAATTTACTTCTAAATTTTTTAGATTCATACATTCATAAATCCCAACTTTAAATTCATAAGTTTATTTTATAGGCTTGATAAAATTTCAAAAAAAGACCGTAAATTTTTAACTAAATTTACTTCAATACAGCTTTTTCTAATTAAGCTAATTTTTAAAACACAGTCGATAAAATTTTTTCCTCTTAGCTTCACAGTTTGACAAAGATCTCATATTTGACTGAATTTATCTTAGTTTTAAGGGCTAAATTTTATTTGATTTTAAATTTAGACAAACTAGCAAAGATTATTTTAGATCTATTAAAAATTCACAGTTTACACTAAGCCATTTTTAAATTCACAGTTTAGATCAAAGCCTAATTGCTAAATGCTATAAACTTGACACATACTTCATTTGTTTCATAAAATATGCTAAAATTCAAAAGTATAAGCCGTACAAAAACTCTAAGCAAATTCAATATTTTGTGAATTTTTGCTAAATTTTTTAGAAGATTTATCAAGTAAGCTTATTGAAGGCTTAGAGCATTATTCTAGCTAGATATTAAGGAAGATTTAAGGATTATAGTGAAGGCTTTTGTTAACAAAGACAAAAAAGCCTTCTTAGAAAGTAGCCGGCCCCTACAATTAAATTTGCAAAAAGGAAAACACAATGTTTGAAGTTATCATAGGACTTGAGGTTCATACCCAGCTTAACACCAAAAGCAAGATTTTTTGCTCTTGTGCCACCTCTTTTGGCGAAGCACCAAATGTCAATGTCTGCCCCACTTGTTTAGCACTCCCAGGTGCTTTACCTGTTCTCAATGAAAACGCACTGAGAAAAGCTGTGTCCTTTGGCAAGGCTATCAACGCCACCATAAACAAAACAAGCATCTTTAACCGCAAAAACTATTTTTACCCAGACTTACCAAAGGCATATCAAATTTCGCAGTTTGATGTCCCCATAGTTGAGGGCGGCGAACTTTTTATAAATGTAGGCGGCGAGGATAAACGCATAGGCATAACAAGGGCTCATTTAGAAGAGGATGCAGGTAAAAACATACACGAAAGCTCGCATTCAAAGGTGGATTTAAACCGCGCAGGAACGCCTTTGCTTGAAATCGTAAGCGAGCCAGACCTGCGAAGTAGCGATGAGGCGGTAGCTTACCTTAAAAAACTTCACTCCATCATCCGCTTTTTAGACATTTCGGATGCAAATATGCAAGAGGGTAGCTTTCGCTGCGATGCCAATGTCAGCATTCGTCCCAAGGGTGAGAGCAGGCTTTACACGCGGGTGGAGATTAAAAATCTTAACTCATTTCGCTTCATACAAAAGGCTATTGATTACGAGGTGCAAAGGCAAAGCACAGCGTGGGAGGAAGGCACTTACGAGAGCGAGGTGGTGCAAGAAACGAGGCTTTTTAACACCACAAATCTCACCACCCGCTCAATGCGAAACAAAGAGGATAGTGCCGAGTATCGCTATTTTCCTGAGCCTGATTTACTACCTGTGGTTTTAGATGAAAAAATGCTTGAAATTCAAATCCCCGAGCTTCCTGATGAGAAAAAGGCTCGCTACATTAAGGACTTTGGCGTTAAGCAAGGCGATGCAGAGGTGCTTATATCAAGCCTTGAAATGAGCCGATTTTTTGAAAGCCTTGTAGAAAGGGGTTTAAATCCTAAACTTTGCGTCTCTTGGCTAAATACAGAGCTTTCAGGGCTTTTAAAGGGGGATTTAAGCATTGAAAACTCCCCTGTGAGTGCTTTAAAACTAGGCGATTTAATCGCGCGCATTGAGGATGGCACTATTTCTGGCAAGGCTGCAAAGGAAGTGCTTGCCTTTGTCTTTGAAAATGTGGATTTTAGCATTGATAGTGCCATTGAGAAGCTAAATTTAAAGCAAGTTAGCGATGACGGGGCAATTGAAAAAATCGCAGAGGAAGTTTTAAAAGCAAACGCTGACAAGGTAGCTGAGTATAAAGCAGGAAAAGACAAGCTCTTTGGCTTTTTTGTGGGGCAAATAATGAAAGAGGGCAAGGGTGCTTTTAATCCAGCAAAGGTTAATGAGATTTTGAAAGCAAAGCTAGGATAGTAAATGAGCTATGATGAATTTAAGCACAGATTAAATGCTCGAATTTTCGGGCAGGATTTAAACTATGAAATTTTGCTTACCGTGCTTAAAAACCCCGAGCCTTACATAGGACTTTTTAGGATTACAAATGCCAAAACAAAGCTCATTCAAAATCTTACTCAAAGCTGTGAGATTAAATTTAAAGGTTTTATAGAAGAGGTTTTAACGGCTTATATATCGCAAATGGACTATGAAAATTTGGATAAAAATATAAAGAATTTAAAAAAGAGATTTAAAATAAAAAGGCAAAAATAAAAATGAGTAAAATGGTAAAAACAACAAAAGAACTTTTGCAAACTAAGGACTATAAAATCCTTGCAGAAGTTTTAAATGCAATCGACTTAAAGGACGGCAAATTTGCTATAAAGGCTATGCTTTATAATCATCTTGTGCGAGATGATGATATAAGCCAAACGCAAAAGGACAAGGTAATTGAAAGACTTTTTGCTTTGTATGAAAACAACGATATTTCGGCGTTTAGAGAGGATATTGTAGCTGAGGCAAACTATGCGTGCAATGCCTTTTGCGAGGGTGAAAATCCTTATGACAAGCAAGGTTGATTAAAAAAGTGTGCGAAAATTCAAGGTTTAAAGGGTAAAAATGACAAAGGTTGAAGCGATTGAATATGCGCTAAAAGAAAACGGCGGAAGTGCGAATTTAAGCGTAATTTACGATAAAATTCAAAAATTTTACCCAAAAGCAAAGGACAGCAAAGAATGGGAAGCAGGCATTCGTGGCGTTCTTTATAGAGATATTAAAGAAAATAAACGCTTTAAAAAGATAGGACTTAGCATTTATGCCCTAAAAGATTACAAAGAAAATCCCTTGCCAAAGGCGAGTGAGAAGGTTAAAATGCACTCATTTATGCAAGGAATTTGCCTTGAACTTGGCAATGCTAGAAATTATTTAACATATACAGCTGACCCATCAAAACTTTACCGAGATAATGTGTATTTGAAAGATCTTGCAAATTTAAAAATTGTGCCAAATTTTACCTACAAAGAAATCATTAGCGAGGCAAGACACATAGATGTTTTGTGGTTTAATGACGCAAAATGTGCCTTTCCGCAGTGTGCTTTTGAGATTGTCGATAGTGTTTCTACGCTTAATAATGCCTTTAATCGCTGCTTGCAGCTTAAAGCCTTTGCGACCAAATTTTACATTGTCGCCCCGCAAATTCATCACAAAAAATTCGAGCAGAATTTGGAGCTTGAAATTTATAGGGATAAAAAGAATTTTTTTGAATTTCTAGCTTATGATGAAATGCTTAAAAGCTATGAAAACTTTGTTGCAAGCGGTTTAAAAGATAATCAATGGCTTTTTGGGGTGTGAATTGCAAAAGTTTAATACAGCTTACAAAACAATGAAGCATTTAAACAATGACAAGCAAGAGCGAAGTGTTTGGAATATAGGCATTTGCATAGGAAATGAAAGGCTTAAAGGGCTTGATGGC
>NZ_QHLI01000024.1 GCF_006864425.1 Campylobacter troglodytis
TGGTGTATTTAAGTTGCTTTTCTAATATAGTCTAAACTTAATCCTTTCTTTTGCTTTTGTTTGATACAAAGTTTGAAAAGATTGCCAAAGCTGTATTTTAGCTTAATTAAACTTAAGCGAATTTTTTCTTATCATTTTTAGTGAGATTTTACGCACATCTTGTTCTTTAATTTTCGTATTAGATCTAAATTTTGTTTCTTTTGTATGAAGCAAGAAATTGCCCTTTTTGCTTTCTTTAATTTTAACTAAGTTATGTTTGGCATGGTATAAGAAGTTTTCGATGCCACTTATATGATTTGTGCCTTTGGTAAATTCATTTTTGCTATGTTTTATAGGGTCTTGCACTTTAACCAAAATCTACTAAACCCTCATAAGCAACCCAACAATCACTATAAATGCTAGATTCTTGCAAGTTGTTAGAAGCTCACAATTAGGCAAAAGCTCATTAGCAGAGCCTTTCTTAACGATTTGGGTATAAACTCGTGCGATTTTGCTTAAACATATCTTCTCGCAGAGGGACGAATGCGTAGCACGAAGTAAAAGATGTTTTTTAAATGCTCCTCATCCACGCTTTTTTCTTACTCTTTTTGCACCTTCTGCTACGCAACTACTAGCCTAGCATTGTCAAAAAATAACTCTCATTCTATTCAAACTCAGTGCTCATTTTCTAAAGAAACTTCATTTTGCTAATTTTTTCACACTCTTTTGCAATTAAAATACGAATTTCTAGCACAATTGCATTCACACAAACACGAGTTATTTTGCAAATTTGAGTGTCTTTTAGCCTCTAAATCAAGGCTTCTTGCAAAGTTGCAATAGGCTTAACGAAGCAAAAAATACTTAAAAATTCATTAAATTATATCTGCAAAATTTGAGAATGTATCATATACTTGTTTTTCATTTTGCTCTTTATACCTTAAAATGATCTTGTATCAAATTAAAATATCTTGATCCTTTATTTTTCATCGCTACAATCATAACTTCAAGCTTCTTTATGTTGGTTTAAGTTAAAGTGAGCTAAGGTGATTTTACAACAAAGTCCTTAAATTCATATTCACGGTAAAAGTCTTTTTTTGCCACAATTGAAATAAAGGGGCTTTTTCACGCTTTTTAAGATATGAATTTGTGAATTTTATTTTGCATCTTACAAAACGCCAAATCCACCACATAAACTAGATCTTATAAGATCAACCTTATTTTTACAAAAAAATTCAACTTATCAAGGCAAAGGTTCAATTTCTCTTTGTTCGCTTAGATCCTCAGCTACTTGGGCTGCTAGTTTTAGCTTGTCGCTGTCAAAGTGCGTGTAAATGCGTGAGGTGTTAAGATTTGCGTGTCCTAGGGCTTCTTGGACTAGCACTAAGTCTTTTTGTTTTTTGTAGAGTAGGGTGGCGAAGGTGTGTCGGAGCATATGTGCGCCGTTTTTTTGCTTACGAATGCCAGCACGAAAGAGGATTTGCTCGACTATGCGGCTCACATAAGCCTGTGTGAGCGGGGTTCCCTTTTTGTTCGTAAAGAGATAGCAATCTTTGTTCGCATAATTTATCTGCAAATTATTAAGCAAGCTTTGAATGAGGTGTTTTTTTATCATTACAACCCTATATTTATTGCCTTTGGCGCGAATCCGCACTACATAAAGGTCATTTTCTTCGCTGATGTCGCCCATTTTGACATTGATAGCCTCGCTCACACGGATACCTGTGAATATGATGAGCTTGATAATGAGCTTGTTGCGGATGGTGTTGCTCTTAAAGTCCGCATTTTCCACGCCGTCAAGGAATTTTGTAAGCTCATCCTCGCTCATAAATTCAGGCAGTTTCGCACCTTTGGCCCCCACAACGCCAGCCCAGCTTTTAAGTGAAATGTCGAAAATGTGGGCTTTGCCTTCCTCTTCGTTTTGCTTATCCAAAAAATCAAAGAAGTTAATCACGGCTATGCGGTAGTTTTTCTTGCTTGCATCGCTTAAAGATGCCGTAATGCTCGCAAGTATCTCCACTAAAAGTTCCTCATCTATCTGTGTCATCGAGTATAACTTGTATAGCACGAGATAGTCATAGAGTTTTTTCAAGGGGTTGAAGTAGGTATTCACGCCGATAAGCCCTGTGTTTCGAGCTTTTTTGATGAGGGCATCTAACTCGTCAATGTTTTTAACGCCCTTTGAGAGAGCGAAATTTACCTGGGCGAGTTCTTGTGGGTTTTTCAGCTCCTTGTTTGAGAGTGAATTTAGCTTGAATTTAGAGTATCGGCACAGCCAAAAGAGTAGGGACTCGCTGAAAGATGCTTCGCAGTCGAGAGGGTATTTCATATTTTTCCTTTCTTTTTACCTTAATATATAGCATTTTTGTAACGCCAAAATACTGGCAATTCGTCACTTCTAGCCTACAACAGCAGGCGACGTGGTGTCCGTGCGAAACACTAACCCACACTTGCAAATCTACAACGCAAAATGCGTTTTTTAATAAATTAGTTTTCAAAACTCTTTCAAAGCCTGAATTTAAATCTTAAATTTAAGTTTCTTTTGAAAACTATTAAATATTTTAGTATATTTTTTATAACAAAGAGGCTATAAACACTTAGTTTGTAGAAAAATGATTAAAAAAAGTGTGATTTTCAAACTTTTATTTAATAAATGCTTAAAATATGGCTTTGATTTTCAGCTTGAAAAGCTTTTTATGTGAATTTAGACAAAGTAGGGCGATCCGAGTGGATTAGGTCTAAACCGTGATGATTTTAAATTTGAGCTTGTCTAAGTTTTAAGAACTAAGTGTTTCATAAAGGCTTTTTTTTACAAAACATAAGAACTTGTAAAGGTAAAATTGACTTGAATTTGTCATTTTGTATTGAAAACTATATTACAAAAAAGCCATAAAAAAGCATAGAAAAACAAGAGCTTAAATTCAAAAAAGGGCTATGAAAAAATATTCAAAAAGGCAAATAAATTTTATAAAAATCTCTCAAATCAAGCGAAACAATAATTTTAAAAAAGCTTAAAAATACAATATAAAATATAACTTAAAAGCTACACATAAAAATGAGTTTAAAGGTAAAATTGACTTGAATTTGTCATTTTGTATTGAAAACTATAATTTTCAAACTTTTTTATATTTTAACTCCTCGCCCTCTTTTAAAACTCATTAAAGCTTAATATATAGTATTTTAATAGCTTTTACCTTTTGAGTGTTTTAAATTTATCCATAAAATTTAGCAAAGAATTTCTATGATCATTTTGCTGATTTTTATGCACTGAGAAAAGTTATGATTTTCCTAAAAAATTAAATAATTTTAAATTAAGTTTTTATTTTTTATCATATATTTAATTAAATGATATTTTTTGACTTAGTTATCTGCCCTATTTTCTTCTTTTAAAATCCCTTAAAAAATTACTCATTTTTAAAATTTTGTTTAAATTTTTAGGTTAAAATTTTGAGAAAATCATCTTTAATTTAAGGAAAAAAAATGAAAAAGATCTTAACTAGTGTGGCTTTGGCTTCTGCCTTGTTTACAAGTTCTATTTTGGCTGAGGAATCAGGAGCCTTTGTAGGTGGTAATTTTGCTTATGCAACAGCTACTCCTTCTGGCTATGGTAGCAATTTTACAGGCTTTAGGTATGGACTTTTGGCTGGTTACAAGCAGTTTTATGATTCAGATGTTGGTGTGATGGGACTAAGATATTATGGAAGCTTGGATCTAGGCACAAAATACACAAAGGGCGACAACAACCCTCAAATCACAACTAGAAACATATATGCCAATGTAGATGTGCTATATAATTTCGCCCAAGATGCTGACTTAGAGTATGGGGCTTTTGCTGGTTTAGCCCTTGGCTATGTTACCCACTCAGTAGGTAGGAGAGGTGCTGGAAGCAGTGAGCCAAAAGGCTTTGATCTGGCTATGAATTTTGGTTTAAGGGCAAGTTCTTTTAATAATCACAGCTTGGAATTTTACACCAGACTAGGCTTTTTAAATCAAGAAGCCAAGGCAGCTGGGATAACCTCTAAGGTAACTCAGCCTTATCAAATGGGCTTTAGATATATCTACTCCTTCTAAGAAAACTAGCAACTTGGAGCCTAAACTCTAAGTTGCGATTTTGCTATTAGCTTTAACTAAACTTTTGCAACAATCTTGCTTTGTCATAGCCCTTTGTGGCACAAAAGCTTAACAAATTCACATTTTTGCTTGAATTTTTGTCTTAATTTCATAGATATAATTTAGGGAAATTTTTAAGTATTTTTGTTTTAGATAAAAAGATGCTCAAAGCTTTTAGTTTATAACAATTTTCTTACGAAAATGCCTAGCTTCTTCTAGCATAACAAATTTTGTCTAAAATCAATACTTTTTTAACAATAATCTTTAACTCTTACTTAAATTCAAAAACACTGCTTAATCTCCTTAGAATGTCCCTTCTTAAAATCATTTATTTCATCTGTTCGAGTTTGTGTAGCAGATGCGTAAATATAAAATTCACAGTTTAAAAAAAGCATAAAAATATTCTTATGCAAAGGCCTTTGCGTGGCAAAATATCATTTTTGTAGCATTTTGGCTGTTAGTTAGGGAAGTTCTTAGCTTTAAGCTTCAAAACCGCATATAAGCAAAAACCATAAATTCAAGGCATAAAATATATAGTTCAATTAAAATTGATGGTATTTGCTAAATTTACATTAAGTGGTATTTGTAATAATTTTTTAGACTAATCTTAAGTGAATCTTTCTTATCAATTTTAGTGAAACTTGATATAAACTGTGTCCTTTGAGTTTTTAGATCTAAATTTTCTCTCTTTTAAGCAAAAAACCTTGCACTTGAATTTGCTACACCTTGTATACCCCCCCTACTTCGCTTTATATGACAAATGGAGGCTTTTTAGATTTTACTTTGTAGGACAAGAACTCTTTTGCAGAGTAAAGCTTTAATTAGAGCATAAATGCTTTAGTGTACATCCTTTTATACAGCTACAAATTCATAGCACTAACTTAAACTTCCTTTGTATATGCGAAATTTGAAAACAAGGTTTTATTTTTTATAGCTTTAATTAGGACTTAAAAGGCTTTTAGGATAATTTAAGTTAAATTAAACCCTTTTTGCAAAATTAAAAGGGTCAGCTTGCAAAAATTCACAAAAGTGTGAATTTTTTTAAACCTTCACGCTTTTGTGAATTTAAAACAAAATACTTGAAGCTTTACAGCGAAGCTTAAATTCGGACTGATTTTATCTCTACAATATTTTTGCCAAATTTTAAGCCCTCTTACAAGAATTCAAAGCAAGACATTTAGCTCTCAAAGCTAGATCTATAAATTCACAACGCCCTAACATACAATTTACAAAAGCAAAGCCATAAACTCACAAATTCACAAAACAAAGCTTTAAATTCACAAATTTTTACAACAAAGCCACAAATTTATAAATTCACAAGTCCCAGCCCCTAAAATAAAATTCACAAAGCTTTGCCTTAAAACATAATTTGCAAAAACAAATTCACAAATTTACAAAAGCTCAGCCCTTCAAGGCTAAAAATTTACTCATTATCTTGGCTATGACAAAAAGCACAATGGCTGTGGCAAAAAGCACAAGGGCACATTGCATAAAAAGCTCTGGCAAATGCTCTATATTATCAGCCCTAACCCCACCTCCTATTAGTCCTGCTATGAAGTTTCCAAGGGCTGAGCTTACAAACCAAAGTCCCATGATTTGATTTCTTATGATAGAGGGTGCTAGCTTACTCATAATGGAAAGCCCCACAGGAGAAAGGCAAAGCTCGCCCATGGTTAAAAACCATATACTAGAAACAAGCCACCAAGCAGAAACTGTTTGTCCTGTTTTAAGCACAGCATTTGCAGCAAAGATCATAATCACAAAGCCTATGCCAGCACCTATGATGCCAAGGATAAACTTAGTCAAGGAGCTAAATTCACAGTTTCTTTTTGCCAAATAGATCCAAAGCATACTCATCAAGGGGGCAAAGGCTATGATGAAAAGCGGATTTAAGGACTGAGAAAAGGCTGCTGGAATTTCATAGCCAAAAAAGATCCTATCTGTGAAATCTTGGGCAAAGAGATTAAAAGAGGTTGGCTTTTGCTCAAAGGCTGACCAAAACAAGGCCGCTGCTAGATATAATAAAACCAGCAAAAAAAGACTTTTTTTCTCGCTGGCATTTAAGTTGCAAAAAAAGTATAGATAGCAAAAATAGATCCCTGTGGCAAGGACTATGATTAGGATCATATTCTTTGAAAAGGATACAGGATCTATGATGATAAGCTTAAAATAAAAAAGCAAGAAAAGTACTACAAAGATAGCTAAGAAGATATAGATCAAAGGAAGGGCGAATTTGTTGATTTTAAGGGGAGCATCTACCTTAGCACTTAGTCCTTGCTCAAATTCTTTAAAGTCTTTAATGGTTTTAAAATAAAATATTAAAACAGCTAACAACATCCCAAGCCCACCTATGCCAAAGCCCAAATGCCAGCCAAATTCCTTTTGAACCGTCCCACAAAGCAAGGGTGCAACAAAGGCTCCTAAATTTATACCCATATAAAAGATAGTAAAGCCTGAATCCCTCCTAGGATCCTCGTCCTTATAAAGCATACCCACCATCACAGAAGAGCAGGTCTTAAAAAGCCCCGTGCCTATGACTATGAAGCAAAGCCCCAAAAAGAACATAGCCTGAGTAAATAAAGACAAGGCTATACATAAATGCCCTAGGGCTATGATGATGGCACCATAAAGCACGGCTTTTTTTTGTCCTAAGAGATTATCAGCTAGCCATCCTCCTGGCAAGGTAGCAAGGTATAAACAGCCTCCAAATATACCTACAATGGCAGCAGCTTGCTCTCTTGCGATGCCAAGTCCTCCCTCAAAGATGGCAGCTGCCATAAAAAGCACCAACAAGGGACGAATGCCATAAAAGGAAAATCTCTCCCAAAGCTCTGTCATTGAGAGTGAGAAAAGGGGTTTTGGATGTCCTACAAAGGATCTATCTAGGGCATTAACGGTGGGTTTTTCTTTCATCGAAGGTCCTTTATTATTTAAATTTGAATTTATTTTAGCTATAAAAGTGCAATTATTTCGTGTTCTAGCTTCTTTTGTGAAAAAACTTGTGCTTGTAGTTACTAAGGGTTACAAAAATTCACAAGCTCTTTTAAAAAATTTGCAAATTTATTTTTTAAGAACTTAGCAAGGCTTGACATCCTGCTATTCAGTGCTTCTTGAAGCTATTTGAATTTAAACAGTGATTTTCGTGTTTTGTAATCCGTAATCCGTAGTCTGTTAGCACTTGCTTGAATTTAAATTCAAACCACTTCGTCCTTGCAAGTTTTTACCTTGTCATTGCGAGCCTTGCGAGAGCAAGGCGAAGAAGCTCAAATAAATTTTAGAGATATTTCGCTACGCTCAATATGACAAGAGATATTTCGCTACGCTCAATATGACAAGAGATATTTCGCTACGCTCAATATGACAAGAGATATTTTGTTTCGGCTACCCAACCCGCCCTTTCGTTACACTCAAAATGACAAATAAATCAAATCTGCTTGAATTTAAATTCAAGCCCACTCATTCATTGCAAGTTTTTACCTTGTCATTGCGAGCCTTGCGATAGCAAGGCGAAGAAGCTCAAATAAATTTTAGAGATATTTCGCTACGCTCAATATGACAAGAGATATTTCGCTACGCTCAATATGACAAGAGATTTTTCGCTACGCTCAATATGACAAGAGATTTTTCGCTACGCTCAATATGACAAGAGATATTTTGTTTCGGCTACCCAACCCGCCCTTTCGTTACACTCAAAATGACAAATAAATCAAATCTGCTTGAATTTAAATTCAAGCCACTTCGTCCATATTCCGTGTTCCATTTTCCGTAATCCGCATTCTGCCCTCCGCCACAAATAACAAGTGCGAATTTAAAGGCGACAGCTTGAATTTAAAGAAAACTTTTTATGCAAATTACAAATGTGAATTTAAAGGCGACAGCTTGAATTTAAAGCAAGGCTCTTTTATATATTTTAAAAAGCTTGAATTTAAAGAATAAAGCTGGAATTTAAAAAAACTTTTCACGCATTTTAAAAGGCTTGAATTTAAAAGCAAAAAGTTGAGTTTAAAGCAAGGCTTTTTTATGTAATTTACAAATGTGAATTTAAAAGCGAAGGCTTGAATTTAAAACTAAGCTTAAAAGCCTTAACCTTTTTTTGATATAATCACGCAATATTTTCACAACAAGGACAAGTATTTAATGTATAGATTTGCACCCTCTCCAACAGGGGATATGCATATAGGCAATTTACGAGCGGCTATTTTTAACTATCTAAGTGCTAAAAAAGAAGGCAAGGGCTTTATCTTGCGTATAGAAGATACGGACAAAGAGCGAAATATCAAGGGCAAGGACGAGGAGATCAAAGAACTTTTAAGGATCTTTGGGCTTTCTTGGCAGCATTTTTATATTCAAAGTGCAAATTTAAAGCAACACCGTCAAATGGCTTTAAGGCTAGTAGCTGAAAAAAAAGCCTTTGCTTGCTTTTGCACGAGCGAGGTTTTAGAGCAAAAAAAAGAAGCAGCAAAAAAGGCAAACAAAGCTTACCGCTATGATGGAGCTTGTGAAGGATTAAGCGACAGTGAGGTGCTTGAAAATGACAATCCCTTTGTGATTCGCCTTAAAAAGCCCAAAAAAGCTATGGAATTCATAGACTTGATAAAAGGCAAGCTTCATTTTGAGCCTGAAAACATAGATAGCTTTGTGATAATGCGTGCGGATAAGACCCCTACTTATAATTTTGCTTGTGCTGTTGATGATATGATAGAGGGGGTTTCTTGCATTGTAAGAGGAGAGGATCACACCTCAAATACCCCAAAACAAGAACATATCCGCGCGAGTTTAGGCTATGAAAGCCCTATGATTTACGCACACTTGCCCATCATTTTAAATGAAGAGGGGCAAAAGATGAGCAAAAGAGAGGCTCATTCAAGCGTAAAATGGCTTTTAGAGCAAGGCATCTTGCCAGGTGCGGTGGCAAATTATCTAATAATGCTTGGCAATAAAACCCCAAAAGAGATCTTTACTCTTGAAGAGGCTGTGGAGTTTTTTGACATAAAAAAGCTATCAAGATCCCCTGCTCGCTTTGATATGAAAAAGCTTTTGCAAATTAATAGAGAACATCTCAAACTCTTAGATGATGAGAGTTTAAACGAGCTTTTAGGCTTTAGGGCTGAGAATTTAAACGGTGTAAGTAAGTTAAAAAATTCAAATTCCATCAAAAAAGATGGTGAAAATTTGCGCCCTACAAAGGCAAATAACAAGAATTTACTTGCACAAGATATAAACGAAATTACAAACTCTAAAAGCAAAACAAGCGACAATTTAAGCCAAAATTCAAAGATAGTTGAAAAAAATTCAAGCCCTGAAATAAATAAAAATTCAAGCCCTACACAAAAAGAAAGCGAGGCTTTAAACATAAGTTCAAGCCTTGAGGGTAAAGAAAATTCAAGCATCACAGACAAGCAAGACAAAAATTCAAGCCCTTCAAACAAGAATTCAAGGATAGTTGAAAAAAATTCAAGCCCTTTCAATAATATAAATAAAAATTCAAAGATATGCCCTGAATTTATAGGCAAAAATGTAGCCCCTTTGGCGAGATTTTACACCCAAGAGGCAAGTACCATAAACGAGCTTAGAGAAAAATTAGAGCTTATTTTTAGCAAAAAGCAAATTGATGAATTTAAAGAGGAAAGAGAGTTAATCTCACAAAGCCTTTGTGAGATGAATTTAGCTGAAAATTATGAGGATTTTAAAAAGGCTTTGATGGCTAAGACAAAACTTAAGGGCAAGAGCTTTTTTATGCCTTTGCGCTTGGTGCTTACTGGTAGAGCTCACGGACCAGAGCTAGAAAAGCTTTATCCTCTAATAAGATCCTTTATCAAAGAAATAGCGAGGTTGTAAATGTTTGTAGTTGATTCTTTATTACTGTCTATCATTTCGGTGATTTCTATCTTGATTAATGTTTATATGTGGATCATCATCATAGCTGCTTTGATCTCTTGGGTGCAGCCTGATCCTTACAATCCCATAGTCCAGCTTCTTTACAAGCTAGCAGCACCTGCTTACCGTCTTGTTCGCTTTATACCTACTCGCATAGGTAGCATTGATCTAGCACCGCTTGTAATCATCATAATCTTACAGTTTATCAACATACTAATCTCAAATTTAACAAGGGGCTTATAATGCAAAAAATTCTTTCTTTAATCTTGCTTTGTGTCTTTGCAAATGCTGCCATATATGATCTAGAAAGCCTTAAAAAAAAGGATAATTCCTTGGCTAAGGACTACTACATACATAGGCTCTTAGAGCAAAATAAGATCTCCAAACAAGAAGCCCAAGGACTTCATAGACATATTTTTAGATATGCAGGAAAGATGAAAAAAAGTATGGACGCTCTTGCTCCAAGAAAGGCTGTGGCAGATCAAAGATATGCAAAATGCTATAATTACACAAACAAAACCATACTTGATGCAAATCTTACTTGTCAGGTATTTAGGCTAAATTCCTTGCCCTTTATCATAGGAATGGATAATGCC
The DNA here is from genome assembly GCF_006864425.1 of Campylobacter troglodytis. Lineage (GTDB taxonomy): Bacteria > Campylobacterota > Campylobacteria > Campylobacterales > Campylobacteraceae > Campylobacter_D > Campylobacter_D troglodytis. The sequence goes on from NZ_QHLI01000024.1 coordinate 10,560, forward strand.
ACAAGGACAAAGCTAGCAAACAAGCTAAAAGCCTCTCACGCAAATTTAAACATCTTGCTAAATGCCTACAACAGCATATCTCCTTTAAATTATATAATAGAAAATGGCAACACAGCGCATTTTTTCAAGCTTTGGAGCTATTATAAAGAACTTGATCTAAGTTTAGACAAGGCTTATTTAGATAAACTAGCCGCAGAAAATGCCTTTAAAGACTTTGCAAGGAATATGATCATTAAAAACACCCATCCTAAATTCAAGGCCTCTTTTTTACAAATAGATCCTCAAAAGCCAAAGGGCGAGGCTGCCTTTTATCTTGGGGTAAATGCCCTAATTTTCAAGCAGGATCAGATAGCACTTGGCTTTTTTAACAAGGCATATCAAAGCTATGAAAAAAGATATGACAAGGACAATGCCTTGTTTTGGATCTATCAAATAGCAAGAAATGAAAAGGACTTAGACGCTCTTGCAAATAGCTCTTCTTTAAATATTTATAGCATTTGGGCTAAGGAGTTAAAAAACAAAAAGCTAGATAGCTTCACATTTTTAGAGATGAAGAATAAAAAAGATGCAAGCTTTGATATGGGAGATCCCTTTTTGTGGCAAAGTTTGTTGAAAGAAATTCAAAAAGCAGATAAGGCTAAGCTTGAAAAGATGGCTAAAAACTTCAATGCTCCAAATACCTTGCCAATTTATGCCTTTATACTTGAAAGAATTCACAACTTCAACAAAAATTACTTCATAATGCCCTATTACGAGTATATAAAAGACTATGACATAAACAGACAGGCTTTAATTTTAGCCATAGCAAGACAAGAAAGCCGCTTCATCCCCACAGCGGTTTCAACCTCTTATGCACTTGGGATGATGCAGTTTATGCCCTTTGTGGCAAATGCCATCGCTAAAAACGAGTTAAAGCTTGCAAATTTTGATCAAGATGATATGTTTGAGCCAAAGACGGCTTATTTCTTTGCAAATCATCACTTAGATTATCTTGAAAAACAGCTAAAATCCCCTATTTTAATAGCCTACGCCTACAACGGAGGCATAGGCTTTACAAACAAGATGCTAAAAAACGGTCTTTTTAAGCCAGGCAAATACGAGCCTTTTTTGTCTATGGAGCTAGTTACCTTTACTGAGAGTAGAATTTACGCAAAGAGGGTGCTTTCTAATTATATTGTGTATCTACATCTACTGAACGGTAATACAAAGATTTCGAGTATTTTTGAAAGTCTAATTCAAGGCAATTAGCCTCAAAGCAAAGCTTAACTGTGAGCTTTGGGACATTTTTAAATGGGAAATCTAGCTTAAAATGGCTTGAGTAGGTGCTATCTATGAGGTATTTTCTTAACTCATCCTCTTCTTCAAGTGGTGTAATTACTGCTTCTTGCTCATCCATAAAGGCGCTTAAATTCAAAGCCTGAGCTTGTTTTGGAGCCAAACTTAAAAGAAAAAAATCCCTCTTTAACTCCCCTTTTAAGATAGGATTAAGATAAGACAAGATGATGATCTTATTTTCGCCCCTCTTGGTAAATCTAGCCTTTTGGGTGTGCATTAAAAGCTGCTTTTTAAGTGCTTCTGTGCTCTGGGTTTTATCCACACAAGCTGTCAAAAAAAGACAAACAAAAAGCAAGGCATAAAAGATAGCAAAAGATGAAAAAGCCTTTTTCATAGCCTTCCTTGAATTTTTAGCTTATTTTAACTCATTTGTATTATAATTTTATTAAAAAGCCTTTTGTATTTCTTAAAAATTTAGTGCAAAAATACACAATTCACAAGATGCTTTTAAAATATAAGCTTTCTTTAATTTTTAGTTTTGTTAAAACAGTGTTGAATTTTTTATTTTAAGTCTGTGATACTAGCAAAAAAGCTATGAATTCAAGGTTTGTTGCCATAAAATTTACGCATTTTTCTAAAATGAGAAATATTTTGTTAAGATCATGTTAATAAAGAGTCATTTCAAGGTTTTTAACACAAATTTCACAGGAGCTTTTAGGAGATAAGATGAATTTTAAACTTCACAATGAAGACAGCCTAACAGTGCTAAAAAGCCTAGATGAAAACTGCATTGATATGATCTGGGGGGATCCTGATTATAATGTAGGCATAAATTATAATGGCAGTAAATATACTCAAAAATGGGATGATTATATAGCTTGGTACTGTGAGCTTGCGAGTGAATGCATGCGGGTTTTAAAGCCTAGTGGCAATCTTTTTATGATGAACTATCCAAAGCAAAATGCCTATTTGCGTGTGCTTTGCCTTGACAAACTAGCTTATGATGTGCAAGATTATGTCTGGGTTTATAATACAAATGTTGGACACAGCCCTAAACGTTTCACCACAGCCCACAGAAGCATCTTGCACGCCACAAAGACAAAGCAAAGCAAGTTTTATAAGGATGAGATCGCCCTACCCTATCAAAATCTAAAAGATAAACGAATCATACAAAGGATGGCAAAAGGATGCAAGGGCAGGATGCCTTATTCTTGGTTTTATTTTGACTTGGTTAAAAATGTAAGCAAGGACAAGACCTTTCATTCTTGTCAAATTCCTACGAATTTAACTCAAATGTTTATCAAATCTTGCACCAAAGAAGGAGACTCTGTTTTTGTGCTTTTTGGAGGAAGTGGTGGGGAGATAATGCTTTGCGAGAAGCTTAAACGCAAGTGGCTAAGCTGTGAGCTTCATAAGCCCTATTTTGATATGATCCAAGATAGGCTTGAAAGAAAGGGTGAAATAAGGGATGAGTTTAGATTAAATGCGGAGAAAAAAGAAGTTGAGCCAAATTTATTTAAGGATATAATTTAAGGCTTTTTTAAATCACTCTTTATTTTAGTGGCTAAAATATCAGGCCTAAGTATTTCAAGGCTTAAAACAAGCTTTATTTAAAAGCTCTTTTAAAGGGATCTTGCTTACAAGACAGTAAGCAACCCCCTTTCAAAAGGCTTAAAATAACAAATTTATGCACTAAGATTAACACCCTTAAAGGATATATTATAAAAAGGAGAGTATATGCAAGACATTTTCAAACACATAAAACAAGCGGTTGTGGAGATTTCAAAATTGATGAAATTTCCTGATACTAGCTATGAGAGCAGCCAAAATGCCACAGGAGACACCCAGCTTGGCTTTGATCTGAAAAGCGATGAGCTAATCACGCAAATTTTAGGGCAGTGCGGCGAGATAAAGGCACTCATAAGCGAGGAAAAAAGTGAGCTTTTAGAGCTAAATTCAAGCGGAAAATATGTCGTAGCTTACGACCCGCTTGATGGTTCGTCTTTGTTTGATGTGAATTTCGCTGTTGGCTCAATCTTTGGCATTTACGAGGGCAAGGCAAGTGCAAAGAATTTAAGAGCTGCGGCATATAGCATTTACTCCGCACGCTTAGAACTTGTCATTTGCGAGCCAAATTCCTTGCCAAAACTTTACAGACTACTAGAAAATGAGGAATTTGCCCTTATCAAAGAGCTTAAAATGTCGCAAAAAGGCAAGATAAACGCGTGTGGAGGCACTCAAAGGGAGTGGAGCAAAACGCACGCAAACTTCATCAAAGCCCTATTTGACGAGGGTTATAGGCTTCGTTATAGCGGGGCTATGGTAAGCGATCTTCATCAGATTTTATGCAAGGGTGGTGGGCTTTTTAGCTACCCAGCTACTAGCAAGTCCCCAAATGGCAAGCTTCGAGCCTTTTTTGAGGTTTTGCCTATGGCTTTTGTAGTGGAAAATGCGGGCGGTAAAACTACTGACGGAGTGAGTGATAGCCTTTTGGAGCTTGAATTTAAAGAACTTCACGCTACCACGCCTTGCTTTTTTGGCTCAGCTTATGAGATAGACAAGTTAAAAACAGCTTACAAGGTGGGATAAAAATGAAAAATTCAAGGCTTTTAAAGTGGAATTTAAGCTTGGTTTGCAAAAAAACTCAGTCCATTTAACACAAGCCTTGAATTTTTTGGCTGAAAAAGTGGGCTTTAAAAATTCACCTTTGTTTGGAGAAAATTCAAGCTTGAAACATTCATCTTTGTTTGGCAAAATTTCAAACTTTAAAATTTTATTGAAAAATGCCACTTTGTTTGTGTTAAATTCAAGCTTGAAAAATTCACCTTTGCTTGATGAAAATTCAAATGTTAAAAATTCAAGCTTCAAGGGTGAATTTATATTTTTAAAATTCAAATTTACAAGGATAAAAAATGATAGCAAACATTAAAAAAGATAGCTTTGAGCTAGCCCTAGATGAAAAAAAAGCCCTCTTGCAAGAATGCCAGGCAAGTAAAAACTCAAATTCTTGCTATGAGTGCGAGAGTATCTTTAACTGTGAAACAAGAAGCAACTATGTAAAGGCTGTCTATGATAGTATGTCAAAGGGTAAGACAGACGGGGGCTTTGAGTTTTAGCGAAAATTTAGCATTTTTTGTGAATTTTAGTGAATTTTTGACGTTATTTGGCTAGTTAACTGTGTTTGAATTTTATAACACAATCAACACCTTAATTTTAGCGTATCTGGCTTATCTTTTGCCGGTAAAGCACTTTTGCGGAGCCTAATAAACTAAGTTGTTTAATCCCATAAAAGCACTTTCTTACTCAAAATACTTCGCCCTCGGAAACGCTTTGATTTTAACATTTTTGGCATTGAAATTTGTGAAATTTTTGAGTTAATTTGGGCTTTGAGAGTGAATTTTCGCCCTTATTTTGATGTTTTTAAATGAAATTTTGTGAATTTTTTACAAACAAAAATCAAAAATTTTCAGCACCTTTTAATTCATCAAATAAATTTGATTCTTGCGGTTTTTCCTTTATAATTTTGGCTCAATATGCTTTAATAAGATTTTGACTTATCAATTTTAATAAATGGCTCAATTAAACTTAACAGGATTTTCTTTTATCAATTTCAGCAAATTTTGATGAGAATTTTGCCTTAAATTTTTCATCTTAATTATATTGCTTTTAAGTGAGGGATAAAATTTTCTTTTTTAATTTTACGAAATTTAGCAAGCTTCAATTTCGCGTAGCCCCCTTTTGCTTACAGTTGCAAGAGCGCGAAGTAAAAAATTCACAGTCTCACTTGTGTGATTTCATTCATTTACAAACTCAAATTTAACACACTTGATCCTGTAATGAGCCTTTGCTCCTTCTACTACACAGTTGCGAGCCTAGCATTGTAAAAAAATAACCCTCATTAACTTCAATCTCAGCACTCATTTTAGATATTTTTTTGCATTCTTTGGCTATCAAAATGTGAATTTTTTTGAAAATTTTGCACAAATTTTGATTAGGCATTGGACAAAGTTTGGCAATTTTTTGCATTTAAATCAAGGTATTATTGCAAAGTGAGGGGGAGAAGCGAAGTAAAAAATACTTCAAAATTCCTTAAAATTTTTGTAAGACAATTTGGAAGCGGATTTTTGTTTTTAATAGAATTAACTTAAAAGTCCTTTGATTTAAGTTTAATTAAGCCTGAATTTATGCATCCCTTCGCCAAAAATGGTTAAAAGGACAAGGCAATGCTTTTTTAAAAATTTAAACTTCAAGCCCTCAGTTAGTTTTTGATAAAATTCACAAGCAAATCTTGAATTTTTAGGATTTTTCTTTGTATAAATTCACAAAGGCGGTTTAAAAGGCAAAATTCTTTGTCTTTGCTTAACTTGAAAAAGAAAGCTTGAATTTTAAAAAGAAACTTTTAAATTTTAAGCTTGTGAGTGTTTATAAAAGCTTTAAAATTCATAGCCCTTAAATTTCACTCTTAATCTTGCTTATTTTCGCAAAAATGCTTTTAAATAAAGCTTATTTTTGATTTTAAATTTAGCTTATATGTTTCAAAAGCCAAATTCGATCAAGCTTAAAATAGTTGCAAAGAAGATAAAACTGTTACAAATTTTCTCACTTTAAAGAAAATTAAGAGCTGTAATTTATCTCCCCCCTACTTTCACAAAAAATTTAAAAAGCCTTGAATTTTAACATAAGCTTATAAGATTACTATTGATAACTATTAATAATAAATTTATTTTATTTTAAATTTAAATTCTTATAATGTCAAAAGAAATTCACCGCAACTCATTAAAGGAAGATCCTTGAAAAAAGCCTTTTTTCTTAGCATATCAGCAGTTTTTGCCCTAGCAAATATATCAAATTCACAGTCTAACCCCCCCCCCCACAGATAGTAGTTCTCAAAATTTAGCCCAAAATGAAGCCTCAAACAGTGAGCTTAAATATGAGCTTGAAGCCAGTCTTATAGAGGCAAATCTTTATGAAAACAAGCATTATCAAGCAGGGCTAAGTTTAAATGAGCAAGTTCTTAAAACAAGCCCTAGTGGAAATGGGGATCTTGGAAGTATGCTTAGGATCCTGCCAAATGTGCAATTTGACAATTCCCAGCTTAAATCAAGCACTCCAGGAGAAATAGATCCAGCAAGGATTTCAATCAGCGGAGGACTTCATTATCAAAACAATTTTATGCTTGATGGGGTTAATATGAATAATGATCTAGATCCAGCAGGCTCTGGTTCTTGGACTACCAAAGCACCAGGCCGTTCTCAAGGACTTGCCATAGATACAAGTTTGCTTGAAAGCATTAAGGTGCAAGATTCCAACATAGGTGCAGCTTATGGGGGCTTTATGGGAGGGGTTGTAGAGGCTACTACCAAAAGACCTTCAAAGCCTTTTTCAGCAGATCTAAGCTATCAAATTACCAATGGCAAGGCTGATGGAGGGCTTGATCTTAGGCATTTTAAGATGGGCAAAATATCTCTAACTAAGTATCATCTTTATGAAAATCAGGATCTAGACGAGTTTTTAAACTCCTATGACGATGATAATCAGCCAAATTTCACCAAGCATTTAATGAGGGCTAGCATTGAAAGTAAGATAAATGATAAATTTTCTCTCATAGGTTCCTTTTCTAGCACAAAAAGCATCATCCCTCTAAGAAGTAGCGATGATAGCTATAAGAGTAGCTCTGGAAATTCACAGTCCTCTCCTGTTGATCCTGCTGATTCCTCATACGCAAAGCAGGATCAAAAAAGAGAGATTTATAATTACTTCATAAAGGGCTATTGGGATTTTAGCGAGAATTTAAGGCTTGATCTTTCTTATTTGTATGCTCCTCAAAATGATTTTAGATTTATAGTTGGAACAAGGGGGGATTATTATAATTTCAAATCAGGAGGGCATCAAGCCTCCTCAAAGCTTGAGTGGTACAATGCTTGGGGATATTTAAGCAATGTCATAAGCTATTCCTTGCTTGAAAACTCAGCCCAGACGAATTTTGATGCCACGAAGTACTGGCAGATCTCAGATTCTAAAAGATGGAGCAACTGGGCTACCTGGGTTAGAAGCGGAGGCTGGGCTCCAAGTAGGTCCTTGCAAGAAACCATCACAAATACCATTTCGCAAGAGTTTATCCCCTTTAACTTAGGACCAAGCACCCACACCATAAGCACAGGGCTAGAACTAAGCTATCAAAGATCAAGCTTTAAATACTCAAAGCCCTACGACAGCGCAGTTAAAACCTCCACCTTTATGACCCAAGCCAAACAAGCCCTTTGTCAAACTACGGATATGAGCTGGTGCGACACTGCAAGAGCTTATGATCCAAGAGGCTTTGAAGCCTTTGCCTACTCACAAGATCAGTCCCCCTTTGAGATAGAAACCATGGATGATGGACGCAAATATCTTGTTTGGAAATATGGGCAATATTTCAACAGTCTAAGCCGCTTTGATTCTAGCAAGAAGATCAAAGTAAGTAGCAAGAGCCTTGCTTATTTCTTGCAAGATGATGTGGAGTTTAAGCTTTCGGACTTTGGTAAGTTGAATTTAAGACCTGGGGTGAGGTTTGATTACGAGGGTCTTATGTCAAAGCTTACTGTCGCACCTCGCTTTGCCTTAACCTACGTAGCACCTTGGCAAAATGGCTTTGATAGCACAGTAACATTAGGGGCTAATCGCTACTACGGAAGAAACATCACAGCCTTAATTTTAAATGACGGCATAGAAAGCCTAGAAAGAACCCTTTATAGAGATAGCCCTAATAAGTCTTGGGACGAAATAAATCAAGAATGCCCAGCCTACGCTAGAAGAGAAAGAAAAAGCACAAGCTATACAAATGCCCTAACAGGTAGAAACGCTACAAATAACGAGTGGGTGTATTATGATGCAAATGGAAATAAAATTTCAAGGACAAATTGCTATGAAAGCTACAAGAACTCCACCAAATTTGAAAAACTTAAAGTTCCTTTTGTGGATGAGTTTATGGCTGGCTTAGAGCAAAATATCTTAGGCCTTAAAGTGGGAGCAAAATACATTTACAGACAAAGTAAGGATGATTTAAGAAGAATTAGATCAGATTATAGAAACCTAGAAGCTGACAGCAATTATGCTAGCACTTACTACACCTACACAAATGAGGGCAAATCAACAAGCAAGATCATCACCCTTAGTGCTGAAAACACCGAGCCTTTAAGTCTTTTTAGCACTCATCATTTCTTTTTATTTGCCCTTGATTTTACTCAAACCAAGAGAAATTATCTATCCTATAATGAAATAGCAAGTAGAGAGGAAGATGAGCTTATAGTTTATGATGGAAAGCTAATTTACAGCTCACAAAGACCTGTTAGTAACTTTGCAAAGCCCTACACAGCAAGGCTAAGCACTATGCACTCTTTTGAATTTGGCAAAAATCTCATAAGCTTGAATAATTTTTTTAGATTTCGCTCCTCTTATGACGCTATAGCCTTGATCTCAAATGCTAATTCTAATCCTAGCACAAGAAGCCTTGCCTACTCTCAGTATAGGCCTGAATTTAGAGCCTACAAGCAATATGGCAAATATAAGATACCCTCTGCTTTTACTTATGATCTAAGACTTGGCTATGCAAGGAAGATCTATGGGCAACATAGCATTTATTTTAACATAGACATCTTTAATGTCCTTGATTCTAAAAACACCACCATAAATCAAGCAGATTATGCAGGATCTAGCTATGCACCTAGCCTTGGCTATGAAGTGGGAAGGCAGTTTTGGTTGCAAGTTGGGTATAAGTACTGATGACGGATTACGGAGTACGGAGTACATAATTTCGTAAATACAGCTTTTGTAAAAATGTGAATTTAAATTTGCAACTTCGCAAAAGATTATTTAAGATTAAATTCAAATTTGCTTGAATTTTGAGTTAAAACAGTGGTATTTAAAGTTTAAAACTCACTTTTGCAAAGTCTAAGCTAAAACAGAATACGGAACTAGTAAATACAGCTTTTGCAAAAATGTGAATTTAAATTTAAAGTTTCGCAACAAAAGCTTAAATTCAAGCTTACTTTTTAAAATTACAAATTTATAAAAGATTATTTAAGATTAAATTCAAGCTTATATTTTAAATTTAAAGCCTCGCAAAATAAAATTAAATTCAAGCTTGCTTGTTGAATTTAAGGCTTCACAAAAGATTATTTAAGCTTAAATTCAAGTTTTCTTGAATTTTTAGCTAAAACCGTGATCTTTAAAACTAAAACTTGAACTAAAACTCACTTTTGCTAAGCACAATCTAAAATTGCAAGAAATAAACCACACAAAAATGCTTTATCCTCCAAGACTAAGAGGCTAAAAATTCACAAAAATACGCTAAAATTCACACACTATCATAAAACAAGGACAAAGATGCGTTATCTAACAACCCCCATTTACTATGTCAATGATGTGCCTCACTTAGGACACGCTTACACCACCATCATAGCCGATACTATGGCAAGATTTTATAGATTACAAGGCGAAGAAACCCTACTTCTTACAGGAACAGACGAACACGGACAAAAGATCGAACAAGCAGCAAAAACGCGAGGCTACACATCCAAAAAATATGCCGATGAGATTAGTGCTAAATTCAAGGCTTTGTGGGATGACTTTGGCATTAGCTATGATATTTACGCACGCACCACGGATGCTCGCCACATAGCAGCCGTGCAAGCGATTTTCACGGCAATGTACGAAAAAGGCGACATTTACAAGGGCGAGTATGAGGGATACTACTGTATATCTTGTGAAAGCTTTTTTACTAAGACTCAGCTGGTGTCAGATAAACAGTGTCCGGACTGTGGCAAAGAGACGAATTTATTAAAAGAAGAGAGCTATTTTTTTAGACTAAGTCGTTATGAGGATAAAATTTTAAAATGGTATGAGGACTGTGATCCCATTTTACCAAAAAATAAAAAGCAAGAACTTGTAAATTTTGTCCGCACAGGTTTAAAGGATCTATCCATCACCCGCACGGGCTTTGACTGGGGCATAGCCTTGCCAAAGTCCCTAAATGACGATAAACACATAATCTATGTCTGGCTCGATGCCCTTTTTATCTATCTTTCCTCGCTTGACTACATAAGCAAAGGGGCTAATACTCGCTTTTTCCCAGCACACTTGCACCTTGTAGGCAAGGATATATTGAAATTTCACGCTATTTATTGGCCTGCTTTTTTAATGAGCGTGGGTTTGCCGCTGCCAAAACATATCGCAGCACATGGCTGGTGGACAAGGGATGGGGAAAAGATGAGCAAAAGCAAGGGCAATGTGATTAAGCCAAAAGAACTTGCAGATGCCTATGGGCTGGAGGCTTTTAGGTATTTTATCCTGCGTGAGGTGCCCTTTGGAAATGATGGGGATTTTAGCGAAAAGGCTATGATGAGTCGTATAAATTCCGAGCTTTGTAACGAATTAGGCAATCTGCAAAGCAGACTCATAGGAATGGCAGCAAAGTATAGTAATTCCACTATAAATTCAAGCAAGGTGTGTGAATTTTTTGGTGTAGAACTTGCTGAGTGCAAGGAATTTTTAAGTAATGCTTTGAATTTTTTAGAGATCTTGCAAACAAATAGGTATTTAGAAGAGCTCTTCAAGGCTTTAAGCCTTGCAAATTCAAGCATAAGCAAGTATGAGCCTTGGGGCTTAATCAAAAAAGGCGAAATAGACAAGGCAAATGCCCTTGTAGCCTTGTGTGCGAACATTTTAGCTCGTGTAGCCTTGCTTTTAAGCCCTGTCTTGCCAAAATCTTGTGCGAAAATCGCCGAGAATTTGGGTTTTGATCTAAATACACAAAATTACAAAAGGCTGATTTTAGGGGATGAGCTAATAAATTTTAAGGCAAAAGCTGCGTGTGATCCCTTGTTTGTGAGGGTTGAAAAGCCGCTTTTGAAAACAAACAATGAAATTTTAGGCGAAAATAGACAAAAAAATTCACAAAATAAAGGTGTCATTGCGAACGAGACGAAGCCTAGTGTGGCAATCCACGAAAATTCAGTGAATTTAGCCCAAAAAAGCGAAAAAATCAAAATTGATGATTTTAAAAAAATTACCATTCAAATAGCCACAGTTAAGCACTGCGAGAGGGTTGAGGGTAGCGAGAAGTTACTAAAATTTATCTTAGAGCTTGAAAATGGCGAACAAAGGCAGGTTTTATCAGGAATTGCCAAATTCTACGAGCCACAAAGCTTGATAAACAAGCAAGTTTGCGTACTAACAAATCTTAAAAAAGCCAAGATTTTTGGGATTGAAAGCGATGGAATGATACTTTCAGCCAAAAGTGGCGACAAAATAGTGCTTATAAGTCCTCAAGAGCTTGTAGAAAGTGGCTCTTTCGTGGGTTAGGCATAGGCTTAAACTATGAATATATCAAGCCTAAACGAGCTTTTACAAACGCAAATCATTAATGAAGGCTCACCCTCTAGCGTTTTAGGCTTTGCAAGGAAGCTTTCACAGCTAAAACAAGGCTACGCCTTTTTTTCAAACGATGAGGAGGAGCTAAAAGAAGCCACAAAATGCGGTGCCTTCGTCCTTGTAAGTGAAAAAGATTGCGAAATAGTCGATAAAGAGGTGTTTTATCTTCAAACAAATTCACTTAAAAGGTCTATTTTCAAGCTTTTGAGATTTTTAAGCGAGGAGAAAAACTTAGAGTTTTTGCTTTGCAAGGGCTTGGAAATGGATCTTTGCGAGGCTTTTGGCGTGGCAAAGCTTGGCGGAGACATTTACGAGGATTTTGATCTGCTTATAAATGCCAAAAATTCAAGCCTTTTTGCCTTTGATAATAGCAAGTACTTGCTTGAATTTTGTGCTAGCTATGAGGCAATTGAGGGTGAGAATTTGGCAAAAAGCCCTCAAGGCTCACTATTTTACTCTCAAATTAAACTAAAAAATGATAAAATATTAAAACTTAAACTTTGCTTTGCCTACTCAGATCTTTTTACAAATTTTGCTAATTTTATCTTGCTTAAAGGCAAAAAATTTATATTAAATGAAAAAAAGCTTGATTTTTATCAGGTCTTTTTTGTAAATGAGGAAAATTTCATCACAGACTTTGGAAAAAGTAGCCGTGCTTTTATAGTGGTACAAGACGGGCGGCATTTTGCATTTTTAAGCGAGGTGCTATCAAACATTCAAGGCTTTAAAATCGCAAACCGTGAGAGCCTTTTTTGCGACTTTGCCTACAAGGATTTAAGCGAGTTGCGAGGCTTTACTGACTTTCGTTACTGTCTTGTAAAGGCTAATTACAGCGATTTTACAGAGCTTTTCACTAAAAATACAAAAGAAACTAGCCTTTTTGATCTGCTTGATTAAAAGTAAAGGCTCAATCAAACCTAACAGAATTTTTTATTATCAATTTTAATAAATCTTTAGCTAACTTTAACTTAAACCAACATAAAGAAGCTTTAAGTTATTATTGCAGCGATGAAAAAATAAAGGATTAAGATATTTTAATTTGATACAAGATCATTTTAAGGTATAAAGAGTTAGATGAAAAACAAATATATGGTTCATTCTCTAATTGTCTTAAAAGAAATTTAGGTAAATTTTATTCTATTTTTTTGCTTTGTTTTACTTGCAATTTTTTAGGAAACCTTGATATTAAAAGCCTCTAAAATTGCAAAATTAAGTGGAATTTCTAGCCAAAGTGTCCATAAAATCATAAAACACAGTAGAATCTTAATGGCAAAAGAATGCGAAAAAATCAGCAAAACGAAGTTTCTTTAGAAAATGAGCGGTGAAATCGAAGTTGATGAAAGTTATTTTTTACTTCGTTTCGTCTTGCAACTGCTAGCAGAAGGTGCAAAAAGAGTAAGAGAAAAGCGTGGATGAGGAGCATTTAAAAAACATTTTTGTTTTTACTTCGTGCTATGCATTCGTCCCTTTGCGAGAAGGAATGCTAAAACGCAACGGCTACGTTTATACACTCAAACACTTGCTCTGCCAAAGAGCTGCTGCCTATCATAAGGGACTTTACCGATGTAGAAAACACCACAATTTATAGCGATAACTGGAAAGCTTATGATGGCTTGGTGGATTTTTTGCTTCGTTTTGCTCGCAACTTTACAAGAAGGAGCAAAGGCACATTATTAGGGTAAAGCACGCCAAATTCGAGTTTGCAAAGGGGCATAACCACATCAACGAAATTGTGAATTTCTGGGGACCTTACAAATGCTAGTTCAGGTCAGTTTCACGGCAAAGGAATTTTTCTACCTTACATTTGAAAGAGAGTGAATTTAGTTCTAAGATCAAGAATGAAAATTTGTGCAAAGGGACTAAATCATATCAATGAGATTATGAATATTTTTACTTCATACTCTTGCAACTGCGTAGTAGCAGTTTGCGAAATTTAGACTTGCCAAATTTAGAAGCACAAAAGAGAAAATTTTGTCCTTCATTTAAAAGAAAAGCAATTAAGACAAAAATTTTAGGACAAAATTTTTATCAAAATTTATTAAAGTTGATAAGGGAAAATCTTTTTAAAGTGTCTTAAGCCATATTTTTAATAAAAGAGCTTTTATGGCATTAAATCTTGTCCATCTTAACATAGCAAGGCAGCTTAAAATGATAAATTTTAGAAAAGAATGATTTTAACAAAGGAAGAGTTTGTCGTGCAAAATGCACGACAAGACTTACAAGACAAAAAGATCGCTAAATCTATTAAAATTCGTCTTTAAAAGCTTTTCTTGATCCTCAAAAAGCTTTATGATCTTTTCGCACTGTTTTTGACTAAAGCGGGTTGCTAAATTTGCCTTGAATTTGCTAACAAGCAAGGGGATGCCCTCGCTTCTTCTTCTTTTATGACCTATAGGATACTCAACCTCTATCTTTTGAGTTTTTGATCCGTCCTTAAAAAAGATCTGAACCGCGTTAGCTATGCTTCTTTTATCGGCTTCTAAATACTCTCTTGTGTAGCGCTCATCTACTTCAACTACCATTTTTTCACGCAAAGCATCGATTCTAGGATCACTTGCTACACTATCCTCATAATCATCAGCCACCAAGCGTCCAAAGATAAGAGGCACAGCCACCATATATTGAATGCAGTGATCCCTATCTGCTGGATTATCAAGCTTGCCTACCTTGTTTATGATTCTATGTCCTGATTCTTGAGTTGTTATGATGATTTTTTCAATATCATTTAATCTATCCTTAACCTCGCTGTGCAGTTTCAAGGCTGCTTCAACTGCGGTTTGAGCGTGAAATTCAGCTGGAAAGCTTATTTTAAAAAGCACATTTTCCATTACATAGCTACCAAATTCTTGAGGAATTGTAAGCTTTTGCCCCTTCATCTTAACATCGTGATAGCCCCAAAAATTAGCACTAAGAGCTGAGGGATAGCCCATTTCTCCCTTTTTTGATTTTAAGGCAAGATCTACACCTCTGCTTGAAGCATCCCCTGCAGCCCAGCTCTTTCTTGAGCCTGTATTTGGTGCGTGTCTGTAAGTTCTTAAAGCACCTCCGTCAATGAAGGCTTGTGAGACGGCATTTCTAATCTCCTCAAAATTACATCCTAAAAGCTGAGCAGCCACAGCCGTACTTGCTATGCGAACCAAAAGCACATGATCTAAGCCTACCTTGTTAAAGCAGTTATCTAATGCTAGAATGCCTTGAATTTCGTGCGCTTTGATCATAGCATTTAGCACACAAAATACCCTATAAGGATCCCTACCCTCGCTTACATTTTTACGGCTAATATAATCAGCCACAGCCCAAATCGCACCTAAATTATCGCTAGGATGTCCCCACTCAGCAGCAAGCCAAGTGTCGTTAAAATCAAGCCATCTAACCATAGCACCCACATTAAATGCCGCACGAATAGGCTCTAACTGATAGCTTGTGCCCGGAATTTTCGCTCCAAGTGGTCTAAATTCAGCACCCTCAACGCTAGGTCCTAAGAGCTTGGTGCAAGCTGGATATTTTAATGCTAAAAGCCCACAACCTATGGTGTCCATAAGGCAGTATTTAGCCGTTTCAAAGGCTAGATCGCTTTTAATCTCATACTCAGCCGCATAACGAGCGATCTTTGTTAAAAGCTCGTCAAATTCAGGTCTTTTTGCCTCTAAGATTCCCATATCACCACTCATTTTTTCTCCTTTTTATCTTTTATCTATGCTTACAAAGGCTCTTGGGGCTACCCCTATGTACTCGCTACTTGGACGAATTATTTTGTTATTAGCCCTTTGTTCTTTTACATGTGCGCTCCATCCTGAAACCCTACTCATTATGAAGATGGGGGTGAAGTATTCTGTCGGTATGCCCATGAAATGATAAGCTGAGGCACTGTAAAAGTCTGCATTTGGAGGTAAATTTGGCTTTTTTTCCTTCATCAATGCCTCAATGGCTTCGCTTACCTTAAACAAGAGCTTATCTCCTCCAAGCTTCTTGCTCCACTCCTTAATCAAGGCATTTCTAGGATCCCCTCCTGTGCCATAAATTCTATGCCCAAAGCCCATTAAAAGCTGCTTTGTTTCTAGCTTGTGATTAACCTCTTTAAGAGCTGCTTCAACGCTATCAAACTGCTCGATTAAATACATAGTAGCCTCATTTGCCCCTCCGTGCAAGGGTCCTCTTAAAGCACCGATAGCAGCTGCTATGGCTGAAAATATATCACTTCTTGTTGAGGCGCAAATTCTTGCTGTGAAGGTTGAGGCGTTAAATTCGTGTTCTGCATATAGTATCAAAGAACAATGCATAGCCTTTACAAAATCAGCCTTAGGTGTGCTTCCTTGTAGCTTTTCTAAAAAATATCCAGCTATGCTATCTTCTTTGCTTTCAAAGTCTATTTCCTTGCCAAATTCTACAAAATTATGCCAAAAGCAAAGCACACTGGGTAAAATTCCAAGCAAACGAATGATCTTTTCATCCTGATCGCTAAAATCATCCTTCTCACCCTCTATGGTGCCAAGGGCTGCAACTGCCATTTGCATTAAATTCATAGGATGAATGCCCTTTGGAATTTGTTTTAAGATCTCTTTTAAAGCCTTTGGCAACTTCCTTTGAGCTATGATCTCTTTTTTGTAGGCTTTTAACTCGCTTGAATTTGGCAACTTTGCATATTGAAGTAAGTATGCAATCTCTTCAAATTCACAGTTATTAGCCAAATCCTCAATGGCATAGCCATAATAATTTAGCCCATTTCCAAGCCCGCAAGTACAAATCGCACTTTGACCGGCTATGATCCCAGCTAAGCCTCCTGTCTTTTTACTCGCTTCACTGACGCTCATCTTTTCTCCTTTATTTTGATTTTAAAATTTGAATTTTATACTGTGTCATATTAAGGCTTGTCAAAAGCTCTCAAGCATTTTAGAATTTAGACTTGTTTATCTTATAATTACAATGCGAGACTTGAAAATCTTGGCTACGCTTAATATGACAGTGTGGCAATACCCCTACTTCTTAAACAACTCATCAAGCTTTTGCTCGAAGCTGTAATAATCAAGCATAGCATAAAGCTCCTCTCTTGTTTCCATTAGATCTAGCACCTCTTTTTGATGTCCCTTTGCCAAAATGGACTTATACACTGAATTTGCCGCCTTGCTCATAGCACGGTTGGCTGAAAGAGGATAAAGAACCATTGAGATGCCTACACCTTTTAGCTCCTCGGCACTAAAATAAGGGGTTTTTCCAAATTCAGTGATGTTTGCCAAGACAGGAACCTTCACAGCCTTGACAAAGGCTGAGTATTCCTCCAAGGTATGCACAGCCTCAGCAAAGATCATCTCAGCTCCTGCTTCTACATAAGCAATTGCTCTTTCAATGGCTTTTTGCTGTCCCTCTATGGCATGGGCATCTGTTCTTGCCATTACCACGAAGTCGCCGTCTATCTTGGCATCCATTGCAGCCTTGATTCTATCGCACATTTCTCCTGTGCTTACTAGTTCTTTGTTTGGTCTGTGTCCGCATCTTTTTTGAGCTACTTGATCTTCTATGTGAGTAGCTGCTGCACCGGCTCTAATGAGCTCTTTTATGGTTCTAGCTATGTTAAAAGCACCACCAAAGCCTGTATCGCAGTCAACTAATAAGGGAGTATCCACCCGGGAGGTAATTCTTCTCACATCTATGCAAAAATCCTCTAGCCCCACTATGCCTAGATCAGGAAGTCCGTAGCTAACACTTGCTACGCCTGATCCTGAGATATAAATAGCCTTGTGTCCTATCTTTGTAGCTTGCAAGGCTGAGTAGGCATTTGGTGTGCCTACTATGAGTAAGGGGGAGTTTTCTTTGAGTGCTTCTTTAAATTTTTTACCTGCTGAATTTATCATTTAAGCTCCTTAATTTAGGCTTTAGCGTGTGGATAGCCAAGCTTAGTGATGGCTTCCTTGCAAGAATCCAAAACAGCCATATCCTCAATGGTAGCAGGGACTACATAATCCACCCCATCTGCGATCTCACGCAGAGTTTTTCTTAAAATCTTACCACTTCTTGTCTTTGGCAAGGCCTTTACTATGGCTACTGTTTTAAAGAAGGCAACAGCACCTATTTCGTGTCTTACAAGAGAAACTACACCTTCGATTATGCCCTCGTGATCCCTTTCAATGCCCTTTTTAAGCACTATGAAACCAAAGGGGATTTCTCCTTTTAGCTCATCATTTACGCCTATTACAGCACACTCAGCCACATCAGGATGCTTTGAGACAACCTCTTCCATTTCTCCTGTGGATAAGCGGTGCCCTGCTACATTTATGATCCCATCCATCCTACCAAGTACATAAACATAGCCATCCTTGTCTATGTAGCCTGTATCTCCTGTAAGATAATAGCCCTTAAAATGATCCAAATAGCCCTTGCGGTATCTTTCTTCGTTTTCCCAAATTCCCATTAAGCAAGAAGGAGGCAAAGGCAGTTTGAGGCACAAAGCACCCTTTTTGCCTGGCTTTAATTCATTTCCTTCCTCATCAAGCACCTTTAAATTAAAGCCTGGAGTTGGTTTTGTAGGACTTCCTGGCTTAACAGGCATAGGATCAAGCCCCATAAAATTTGCAACTATAGCCCAGCCTGTTTCTGTTTGCCACCAGTGATCAATTACAGGTCTATTTGTGATCTTTTCTATCCATTTAAGGGTATCGCTATCGCATCTTTCACCTGCTACGAAGACTGTTTTAAGGGAGTCTAGATTGTATTTTTTAATTAGCTCACCCTTTGGATCCTCTTGCTTGATAGCACGAAAGGCAGTTGGAGCAGCAAAGATGATATTTACCTTATACTCATCTATAAGTCGCCAGTAAGCTGCTGGATTAGGCGTTCTAACAGGCTTACCCTCATATACAATGGTTGTGCATCCGCACATAAGAGGGGCATACACTATGTAAGAATGTCCAACAACCCAGCCAACATCAGAGCCTGTAAAGAAGACATCTCCTTCTTTGGCATTGTAGATATTATCCATTGACCATTTCATAGCCACAGAATGCCCCCCATTTGAACGAATCACGCCCTTTGGTGTGCCTGTGGTGCCTGAGGTGTAGAGTATGTAAAGAGGATCTGTTGCCATCACAGGCACAGGCTCTGCTGGATGAGCCTTTTCTTCTTCTGCTTCCCAATCCACATCCCGCCAAGGAAGCATACTTGCTTGATACTGTGGTCTTTGCCATACTATGCAGGTGGTTGGCTTGTGCTGGGATTTTTTAATGGCCTCATCTAAAATGGGCTTATACTCGACTATCTTGCTTATTTCTATGCCGCAACTTGCTGTCATTACTATGCGAGGCTTGGCGTCTTCTATTCTCATCGCTAACTCGTGTGCTGCAAAGCCTCCAAATACCACGCTATGAATGGCTCCTAATCTAGCACAAGCAAGCATGGCAATCACCGCTTCTGGTATCATAGGCATATAAATGATGACCCTATCGCCCTTGACAACCCCTCTGCTAGCTAGTATGCCAGCTGTTTTGGCTACTCTGTCTCTTAATTGTTTGTAGGTGTATTTTTTCTTAGTATCTGTAACAGGTGAATCATAGATTAGAGCAAGCTGATCGCCTCTGCCGTTGTGTATATGAAGATCAAGTGCGTTGTAGCAAGTATTCATACAACCTCCAACAAACCACCTATAATGCTCACCACTATCATCCAAAACCCTATCCCATTCGTGATACCAATGCACCTTCTTGGCTGCCTCAGCCCAAAATTCCTCTGGCTTTTCTATTGAGAGCTTGTAGGTTTCATCATACGAACTCATCTTACCTCCTTGAAAAAATATTTTTAAAATATAATAAACAAATTGTTTATATTTTACAAGGCTGAATTTTTCATCAAATTCTAAAAAAAACACCCATTTATTTTTATCTTGTAGGTATTTTTGACAAAATGTATATTTTTTATACAAAAAATTGATCTTCTTTTTACAAATTTATTATAATTACAGTAAAATTTATCTTACTAAAAGTTACATTTTTAGGAAAACAATGAACAGCAAACAAAGACTTGAAAAGATTATAAATAGATCAGGACTTAGCATAGCCAAATTTGCAAAGATGCTACAAAAAGATAGAAGAACTGTTGTGTCTTGGCTAAGCTCTGAAAAAGAGTTAAGCCTAAACGCAAAAACAGCCATAGCAAAGACACTTAGATACCCTCAAGAAATTTGGCACTGCGATGAGAAAAAATTTAACTCCTTGCTTGAAAGTGTGCATACTACTGAGCTAAGAATGATAGATGAAAGCTACAAGGCAAGTGTTGAGTATATATATGAAAATGAAGATGAGGGCTCATTAATCATACATCCAAGCTTTCCAAATCCAGCCTACAGAGACTTCATAGTGCCTCTTATTTACAAGCAAAACAATGATCCTCTTGTGGATCTTTACCGCAAGAAAAGAGGAGAGAAGATGAGGGATTTTTCTTTTAGTGTGAGTGAGTGGTATTCCATCAAGTCCTTGCTTGAATTTGCCTTTTCTCGCATAGGAAATTTCTACACAAAGCAGCAAAGAATTCAAATTTTAGAGCTAGTAATAGAAACTTTTAGGGATAATTTGGCAAAATCTCTTTACTTTTTTGACTCTTATAGCAAGAAAATTTACGGACTTGATCTTTTTTATACCTCTATAAATATCAAGGAACAAAGGATGTTT
The DNA here is from genome assembly GCF_006864425.1 of Campylobacter troglodytis. GTDB lineage: Bacteria > Campylobacterota > Campylobacteria > Campylobacterales > Campylobacteraceae > Campylobacter_D > Campylobacter_D troglodytis. The sequence goes on from NZ_QHLI01000024.1 coordinate 30,899, forward strand.
TTTAAGGCTCCAATTGAAACCTTGATAGTAGAAACAAGAAACAACGAGCTTATAAAAAGGCTTCATAGACACTATACAAATGCCAAAGAATGCCCACCTCATATAGATCCAAGGGATGGCGTTTTTGTGCTTGAGCTCTTGCTTTTTTGCTTGAAAAATAACTACTCCTTGCTTCAAACTTGCAAATACATAGATCAAAATAGCAAATACGGTGAATTTTTCCTAAAAAGCATCAATATAACAAGCGAGGAGTAGATTAAGCACCTTGAATTTGTCTTTAAAAAGATTGTGATGTTTTGAGCAACTGTCTTAAATTTAAAAAAGTTATATTTAAGCTTTCAACTTAGTTTTAGATTAAAAGGTTGGCTTGGCTAAAAGAAGTTTTAAAATGGCTAAATTAAACTTAAAGCAGATTGATAAGAAAAAATCCGTTTAAGTTGTCTTGAGTCAAATTTAAATGAGCTTTTGCAAGGTCATATGTTAAATTATCGAAATTTAAGCAGTAGTTTTAAGAATAGTTCATTTTTACAACAAGCCTTAGATTTTGTCTTTTTAAGCAAGTTTTTTAAAAGTAGAGTGTTTTTTGTTATTTTGTGAATTTTGTAAAAAATTCAGCCTAAAAAGCGTTTATTTAGTGATATTAAAGCTTGTAAAGTCTTTTTAAGTTCTTTGACAAAAATAAATTTCTAAAAAAGGGGGTTGTGTTTAGCTCCTTTTCAAAAGAGTATTAAAATGATTGCATAGCAATTTTTAGCCATCAAAAAATATTAGAATCTACGAGAAAGACAAAAAGATCTTTCTTTGAAATCACAAGATACCTTGCCAAGAAAGATAAAATTCAATTCTTTTTAAAAAAATTAAATTCAAGCAAATTGAAGGTGAATATAAAACTAGAATGATCTGAGCTAGGCAAGTTAAAAAAGTTAAAAAAGTTAAAAAAGTTAAAAAAGTTAAAAAAGTTAAAAAAGTTAAAAAAGTTAAAAAAGTTAAAAAAGCTTACTGATGAGCATAAATTCAATTCAACTAAACCCATAAGTTAAAATAAACAAGGGGGCTGAATAAATTCAGCCACGCACTCAGTGAGCACAACCACAACCGCAGCTATGACCCACACCAAAAAAGTTATCCAAGGACTTTGCATTTGGAAGCTCTGTGATCTCATTTACCACCTCTTTGTAAGCAACCTTGCCGTCTTTGACAACAAAAACAGCCCTTGCAAGAAGTCCTTTTAAAGCCCCGCTATCTACTAAGACTCCATACTTCTCGCCAAATTCCTTGCTGACAAAATCGCTTGCGACCTTTATATTATCTATGCCCTCTGTTGAGCAAAATCTACCCATAGCAAAGGGTAAATCCTGAGTTATCACAATGGCCTCAGCACTAGGATAGCTTGATATTTTTTTGTTAAAATCCCTCACCTGAGTAGCACAAACTGAGGTATCAAGGCTTGGCATAGTAAGTAGAATTTGCGTTTTGCCTGTTTCTCCTATGACTATGTCGCTTAGATCCTGTGCTTTTAATGTAACCCTTGCAGCCTCGCTGCCAACTTCAACTGAGTTGCCCTTGAGATTTACGGCTTCTCCTTTAAAGGTAACTGAACTCATTTTTCATCCTTTCAAAATAAATTAAAGCACTTGCTTCGCCTAAAATTATAATGCATAAAAATTAACAAGGATCTTAACAAGCTTAATTTTTTAAGATATAATTACTATTTTTTAGGCTAGAAGATGAGATATATAGAACTTTTTAAACTAAGCTTGCCTGTGATGATGGGCTATGTCCCACTTGGAGTAGCACTTGGGATCCTAGCTGCTAGTAATGAGCTTAGCCTCGCACAAAGCCTTGCCATAAGCTTTTTTGTGTATAGTGGGTCGGCTGAGTTTTTATTGGTAGTGTTTATAGCTATGAATGAGGGGCTTTTGGGCGTCTTTGTGAGTCTTTTTTTGGTGAGTTTTAGGCATTTTTTTTATACTTTAAGTTTATTAAACGAGCTAAGAGGGCTAAATTTTTTAAGGTATTATGTCATCTATGCTTTAAGTGATGAAAGCTTTGCCCTACTTTGTGCCTACAAGGAAAGATTTTTTAAGGATAGATTAAAAAGAAGTCTTAGCTTTTTTTTAATCTGCGCTCTTAATCAAAGCTACTGGCTGCTTGGGGTTAGCCTTGGATGGTGCTTTCAAAGGGGATTTAATTTTGATTACTCAGGCATTGAATTTAGCCTCAATGCCCTTTTCATAGTCATAGCCTACGATGCTTATAGGCAAAATCCAAATTTTAAGCTCTTCTTAGTTGGCGCAATCATAGGGCTTTTTGGCTTTTTATTCATAGCAAAGTCCTATATGCTCTTTACTTGTCTAATTTTAGCCTTGTTTTTACTGCTCTTAGGAAGACGCTATGTCTGAGCTTGGTTTGTATGTATTAATGGGCTTTTTGGCGACCTTTACTCCTAGGATAGCTCCTTATTTGCTTTTTCGCAAGGAAAGACAAGGCAAAAATCTTTCTTTCATTCAAAAAAATATGCCCCTACTCATAATGGTAGTTTTGGTATTTTACACCCTTTTTGGGCTTGATTTTAGCACTGTTAGGGGAGGATTTAGTGGGCTTTTGGCTTGTTTTTTGGTGCTTTTAATGCAACTTTTGTTTAAAAATGCCCTACTTAGTATCTTTTTGGGAACTTGCTTTTATATGTTTTTGCTTAGATTTTTTGTTTGAGCTTGAATTTAGCATCTATAAGGCTTTGAATTCTTTGAAAGGTTTTTTTCATTGGCTTTGTTTCAAAACATTGTTGATTTATAACTCTTAGGGGCAAAGAGTGTATAAATTCAAGGCATTTTTCTATAAGTTTGTGAATTCTTAGCATACCCTTATAATGACAAATACAGCCTTTTATCTAAAATTAATACCTTTTTAAAAAGAGTTTTTAACTTCTATCCCTTGGCTTGAACTTATATTCATTTAAAAGCCTTGTAGGTTTTTTCTTTTCTAAAAATCTTATTTTAAGCTAGTTTTTAAACTTAAATTCAAGCTCTCAATTTAAGCCTTGAATTCAAGCTTATTTTTTTGCAAGGGCTTGAATTTAAGCTTTTTTTAGTGTAGATAAAATTCACAAAATTAACTAAGTTTTGTAAATTAGCAAGTATAAAATTATAAAAACAAGGACAAATTAAAATACAAAGGGTTTTTTAAAGCATAAATTTGCACAAGTCTTTTAGGTCAAAACCCTCAAATTCACACCAAGAAAAAATGATAAGCAGTAATTTTTTCGCATCAGCAAACACTCGCATTTTAAATTCAAATGTTTAGTTTTTAAATTCAAATACTCACATTTCAAATTCAAATGTTTAGTTTTTAAATTTAAAACACTCACATTTTAAATTCAAAAAAGCTTATAAACTTCTCAGAGTATCAAATGCTTAGATTTTAAATTCACAAGAGCTTACAAACTTCTCACACAGTCAAATCCTCATAGTTTAAATTCAAAAGCACTTATATTTTTCTCACACAATCAGCTCTTCATAATTTAAATTCACAAAACCGTCTAGTTCCTTAAAGACCCTCATCCTTGCTTTATACAAGCTTAAAGCCTCTTCAAATTCAAGGCTTTTAAAGCTAAATTTAGCCCCTAAGCTCATTTGTGCTAAGAAACTTAGATCATTTTGAATGACGGTTGCTATCTTTGTGTATCCTCCTGTGCTTTGTCTGTTTGCCATTAAGATTATGGGAAGGCCTGATTTAGGCACTTGTATAGAGCCAAAGACAACAGCTTCGGTGATTATATCAGCTTCTTTTTTATGCTCTATTAAAGAGCTAGCCTCGCAGTATATAGCCATCCTGCTGCTTTTTGTAGAAACTGTATAAACTGTGTTTAAAAAAGTATCTAGTCCTTTTTGAGTAAAGGCATCCTCGTTACTTCCTAGCAAAACTCGTATTTGAGGGCGTTTTGGCATATTTAAAAGAGGATTTGTGATCTGTCTTTTTTCTACATTAAAGGGCTCAAAGAAGTTTTTAGCCAACAATATATCATTTGCTCTTAAATTTCTGCCCTCAAAAGCCCCTACTCCCATACCCTCATCACTTGATTTTGAACCCAAAAAGCCCTCCACCTCAAAGCCCCCAGCCAGACATAAATACCCACGAAAGCCCATCTTAGCGAACTTTAATCTTAAAATATCCCCCCTTCTTGCCCTATATACCTTATAAGTTTGAATTCTCTCATCCTCTAAACTAGCCTCAAATTCAGCCCCACTTAAAACAAAAAAATGATCATCTAAAAACTCATAAGCACCGCCTTTAAAGCATAGCTCTACCCCAGCCTCATTTAGCTTGTTTCCTAGCAAGATATTTGCTAGTATCAAGGCATCCTCATCCATAGCCCCACTTCTTGATATGCCAAGATGCGCATAATGCTTCCTGCCTAGATCCTGTAAGCTTGAATTTAAAGAAGGCTCAATCACCCTTATACTCATAAATTCTCTCCTTATAAACCCCGCTTTTTATCTCCTCTTCTATGTGCTTAAATTCAAGCCTGTCTATGGGTTTAAATTTAACAAGCATTGAGGGCTTTAAAAGGGTGGGATCTTTTTTTGTTTTATCAAAAAGTTTCAAGGGGGTTTTGGCTATGATCTGCCAGCCTGCTGGGCTTGATATAGGATAGATCCCAGTTTGACGGTCTGCTATGCCTATGCTACCTGCTTGTATCTTAGCTCTTGGTTCTTTCAGTCTTGGGGTAAAAAGCCTTTTGTCAAGTCCTCCTAAATAGGCAAAACCAGCCATAAAGCCAAGCATATAAACAAGATAATAAACCTCGCTATGTAAGGCTACAAGCTCTTTTTTGCTTAATTTACAGTGCCTACATACAAAATCCAAATCAAGCCCAAATTCCTCATCATAGCAGCAAGGAAGCTCTAAGCAAAGCCTTGATGCTTGATCTTTTACTTGTAAATTCTTTTTGGCATCTTCTAAGAATTCAAACAAATCTTTTATGTTTAAAAGCAAGGGATCAAAATAAATAAGCAAGCTAGCATAAGCACTAACAAGCTCCTCTATCCCGCAAAGTTTGCCACTTTCAAAAGCTTGTTTTAATCTAACTTCTAAAGATAGCACTTGAGAGTGCACAGAGCTTGAAATTTCTTGCTTGAAACGAAGTAAGATGGCATTTGATCCGCTATGATGGATACTAAACATAAAAAAGCCTTATCATAGTATAAAGTGCCAAAAAGCTCATTAGTATCACTACAATTAAGCCCAAAAAACTAAGCAGTTTAGGGTGTTTGTATTTGTTAATCAGACCTTGCTTGTTTGCTATTTTAATCATTATAAAAAGGCTTAGAGGCAAGATCCAGCCATTTATGGTCCCTGCAAGTATGAGTAGCTGAGTTGGACTTTTTTCAAGCCAAAACAGGATCAAAAAACTTGCCAGTATAAAACAAATGATAATTAAGCTTTTGTGCCTTTCAAAAAGCTTGTTAAATGATACTATGAAAGAGATCGAGGTATAAGCAGCCCCTATGATCGAAGAAAGGGCTGCTAAAAAAAGCACAGCGCCAAAGAATTTAGCTCCCAAAACCCCAAGTGCGCCCTCAAAGGCTGATCCTGCTGGATTTTTAGGATCTAAGACAAAGCCTTGATTTAAAACGCCCAAAACAGCCAAAAAAAGTAAGATTCTCATCAAGGCTGTTAGTAAGATTCCACTTATTGCCGATCTATCTATCCTTGCTAGGCTTTGAGTTTCTTGCTTGTTTGTATCAATTAATCTATGAGCTCCTGAAAAGACTATGTATCCACCCACAGTGCCTCCTACTAGGGTTACTATGGCTATGAGATCTATTTGTGAAGGCATTATGCTTTGTTTTAAGGCTTCAAGCACAGGAGGCTTTGAGGAAAAGGCAACAAAGGCTGTTAGAATGATCATTAAAAACCCAGCCACGATAACAACCCTATCCATTAAATTTGCCACTCTTTTAAAGGCAAAGATAAAAATAGCAAGCAAGGTGCTTATAAGGCTACAAGTTATAAGCTCTAAATCTAAAAGCACACTTAGTCCAAGTCCTGCTCCTGCTATGTTTGCTATATTAAAAACAAAGCCACCGCTAAAAACCAAGAAGCTTAAAAGATAACCAGCACCCGGAATAAACTCATTTGCAAGAACTTGTGCTCTTTTGCCACTTAAAACTATAATGCGCCAGATATTAAGCTGAGCTATAAGATCAATTACAATAGAAACTAAAATCACAAAGGCAAAACTTGCAAGCAAGGTGGCTGTAAAGGCTGCTGTTTGGGTTAAAAAGCCAGGTCCAATGGCAGAGGTAGCCATCAAAAAGGCTGCCGCTAGAACTGCATTTTGCTGTTTCATCTTTGCTCCTTAAATTTAAAGTTCATCTTTGTTCCTTAAATTTCATATCGCTTTATCCTTCTTCAAATTTAAGATTCATATAAGTTTACCCTCCCCCATTAAAATAAGTTTAAATTTTAAAAAAGCTCTTTTATCTTTCCTGCTTTGAATTTAGAACTTTTATCCTTATAAGATGCTTATTTTCTTAGGCTTTTTTATAAATAGTATCGCTTTTAACACAAAAATTCACCTGCCGTTAAGCTTATCTTCCCCTTAAAGCAAGTTTAAATTTTAAAAAAAGCTTGAATTCTTTGAGTTTTAATGCCAACTTTACTCCTTTGAATTTAAAGCTTTTATATTTTAAGATCTTGATTTTCTTGGGCTTTTTTATAAATTAATCTTAGCATATTTGTTGCAAATTTTTTGTCTTAATCTTATTTATTTTAGGCTATATTTTAAAATACTATTGATTTTAGATGAAGTGTAATGTTTGTCATTCTAAGCCAAATGATAAGAATCTCAAGCCTTCCCTTGTCATACTAGGCATTGCAAAGTATCTCTAAATTCAAAAAGAGATATTTCGTTTTCTACGAAAACTCGAAATGATAAAAATTCAAAAAGAGATTCTTCACGCTCGCTTAGAATGACAAAGGCAAGAGTTGTCATACTAAGTGTTACTAAGTATTTTAAGCCTTCCCTTGTCGCTCTAAAAATGAGGACAAAGAAACTCAAACACCACTTTGTCATACTAAGCGTGCTAAGTATCCACGAATTTATAGAAAAATGCCTTGAACTGACAGTTTCTTCGCCCCTAGGCTAATGACAAATCAACACTTTAAAAAAAGCCTTATTTTAAACAAAAATTTGACCTTGTTTAAAACGGTGTTAATTAGCCACATTAATCTATCATTTTATCATAGAAAGCTCGCTTTAAGGGCTTTTGATCTAGCTAAAAGCCTTACTTACCACAATAAATATTACAAGAATTTGAAGTATTTAACACGGACTCAATGTAATAAAAAAAGGGGGGGCTTTGTGAATTTTATCTCTTTTGTCATCAAAAAATGACAGAGCCTTATTAGCTTTCATATCTTTTGTGATCCAAATATTACATAAAAGACTTTTCGAGCCTTCTTTTGTCATAAAAATATGATAGAGGGGGTTAGCTTTCATATCCTTTGTCATCAAAAAAATAACAAAGGAGGCTTTGTGAATTTTTATCTCTTTTGTCGCGACAAATTGCAAGACAAGGCTTTTTAAGACTTAGCAAACTAAGATAAAAAGATTTAATAGTTTTTATGTAGAAAGTTTTTATGAAATCAATTTTTTTAAGCTTTAAAATTTATGTAAATTTTTAGTATGACAAGGAAATTTTTATTTGAGATTTCAGTGCAACAAGGAAGTTTTTATGTGAGGTTTCAGTATAGCAAGAATTCAAGCCAAGAGGCTTGGATTCTTAGTATTCAAAAGAAAGGGTATTTCAAGCTTAAAACCTTTAAAGCTAAAAATCTTCAAGGCTTAAAAGCTAAACACATAGCGAAGGCTTGCGTTGTAGGTATTACTTAGCTTTCTCTCAGCCATTTTTTCTCCATTTGGAGCTTGATATTGTGTTGTAAAGTCTGTAAAAGGCACCTTCACCGCAAGCTCTACGCTGTGAGCCCTTGTAGCACCAAAGATATATCTAGCACCAAGCTGTGCTGCTGCATAAAAGCCCCAGCTGTCCTTATAGTCCATTTCCATGTCCATAGCGTCTAAAAGACCAGGATCAAATTTATAAAGCTCCTCACTCCACTTAATGGCGCCCAAATTTGCACCCACAAAAAAGCCCCAGCTCTGACTAAAATTGTAAAGATAATCCGCATTAAGCCCTATGACATTATAAGAAGCACTTCTTTCATCTAGCCTTGTTCCTGATCCTGCTTCTTGGATCTCAACTGTAACTGGGTTGTAGTCGTAGTTTAGGTAAAATCTAGCACCCTGATTATCACCAAACATATTTTTATAACCTGCTATGACATTTAATGATCCTCCTGAGACGCTTTGCTCAACCTTTGAGGCATAGATGGTTCCTGCTGGTGCCTTTTGCCTTACATAATCAGTGGTCTCGTAGTTCTCACTCATACCTGAGAAACCACCACCAATACCGACAAAAAAGCCGTTTTGCTCAGCAAAAGCTGTGCTAAATAAACCGGCCAAACTTAAAGCCATAATTTGCTTCTTCATTTTTACTCCTTAAATTTAAGATTCATATAAGTTTACCCCCCCCCCCCTTAAAGTAAGCTTAAAATTTTAAAAAACTTGAATTTTTTTGAGTTTTAATGGCAAAATTTGTGAATTTTTGTGAATTTTTTTTGAGTTCTTTTGAATTTTTGTGAGATCTTGTGAATTTAAGGTGGAAAATTTATTTTTGTGAATTTTTGTGGTTTCTTGTGAATTCTTGTGAATTTAGAGTGGAAACCTCATTCTTATGAATTTTTGTGGATTTAAAATGGAAAATTCTTAGATTTAAGTTGGCTTTTAGATGGCATTTGTTGCTTCATTAGATGAGGCTTGATTTTAAATTCAAGCCTTAAATTTAAAGCTAAATTTTACAAAAAAGCTTGAAGTTAAAGCCTTGAGCTTTTGATTTATGATTTGTTGTGAATTTAAGTTTTGCGATTTTAAACGGTTTGCTTTTGAATTTAGGCTTTGTGAATTTGGCTGTCTTGTTTTAAATTCAAGCTCTACAAATTCAAGGCTTTTGTTTGGAAATTTAATTACCGTGAATTTAAAGCTCGATTTTGCAAAAAAGCTTGAAGTTAAAGCCTTGCAATTTAAATGCTGATTTTTTGAATTCAAGCCTTGCGAATTTGAATGATTTGTTGTGAAGTTTAAATGCTGTAAATTTAAACATTTTGCTTTGAAGTTAAATTCTATAAAATCAAAGATTGCGTTTTTAAATTCAAACTCTGCAAATTCAAAGCTTTCATTTTAAATTCAAGCTTTAATTTTAAAGCTAAATCTTTTAAAAAAGCTTGAATTTAAAGCCTTGCAAATTTAATCGATGATTTGTTTTGAATTCAAGCCTTGAGAATTTAAACATTTTGCTTTTAAATTCAAGTTCTGTAAATTCAAAGATCTTGTTTGGAAGTTTAATTACCGTGAATTTAAAGCTCGATTTTGCAAAAAAGCTTGAAGTTAAAGCCTTGCAATTTAAATGCTGATTTTTTGAATTCAAGCCTTGCGAATTTGAATGATTTGTTGTGAAGTTTAAATGCTGTAAATTTAAACATTTTGCTTTGAAGTTAAATTCTATAAAATCAAAGATTGCGTTTTTAAATTCAAACTCTGCAAATTCAAAGCTTTCATTTTAAATTCAAGCTTTAATTTTAAAGCTAAATCTTTTAAAAAAGCTTGAATTTAAAGCCTTGCAAATTTAATCGATGATTTGTTTT